>JACQWL010000215.1 GCA_016209255.1 Verrucomicrobiota bacterium | reverse complement strand
GCGTAGTCGGGGCTCAGCTCCTGCGCGCTGTTGCGGTCGAGCACATTGGCGAACGCCTTCTCGTAGAGTTTGGCGTTGCCGTCCAGATCGGCGGCGAGTTCGGCGGCGAACTTTCTTTCGATGGCGCGCTCTTCGGCCGTCAATCCGGGATACGGCCAGTAGGTGAAGCCTTCGACCAGCGTGATCGAGTCGGCGTGCAGTCGCTCGGCAAGGAGGCGAAGTTCGCGGATGCGCCGGTTGCGCTTCTTCTCCTCCTCCATGAACGGCGTGAGAAAGGCGACGGATTTTTTCATCACGCGCGCGGACTTCACCACCTGCGGGAGAAACATCTTTCCGGCGCCGAAGAGATCGCCGACCACGCGCATGCCGTCCATCAACGGGCCCTCGATGATGTCGAGCGGGCGCGCGAATTTCTGGCGGGCCTCCTCGGTGTCGGTGTCGACGAACGCATCGATGCCCTTGACCAACGCGTGGCTCAACCTCTCCTCGACGGAGAGGCTTCGCCACGCGTCGGCATCTGAAATCTGTGATTTAAGATTTGGGATGCCTTCCGCGGAACGCTCTTTGAGCGAATCCGCGAAGGCCGTGAGGCGCTCGGTCGAGTCGGGGCGGCGGTTGAGGAGCACGTCTTCGACCCGCTCGAGAAGGTCGGCCGGGATCTCCTGATAAACGCCGAGCATGCCGGCATTGACGATCGCCATGTCCATGCCGGCCTTGATCGCGTGATAAAGAAACGCGGTGTGCATCGCCTCGCGCACCGGGTTGTTGCCGCGGAAGGAGAACGACACGTTCGACACTCCGCCGCTGATCTTGGCGCGCGGAAGGGTTTGCTTGATGATCCGCGTGGCTTCGAAGAAATCGACCGCGTAGTTGTTGTGCTCCTCGATCCCGGTGGCGACGGTCAGGATGTTCGGATCGAAGATGATGTCCTCGGGGGGGAGCCCGGCGCGTTCGGTGAGGAGCCGGTAGGCGCGCGTGCAAATGCGGACCTTTTCGTTGCGCGTGGCGGCCTGCCCCTGCTCGTCGAACGCCATGACAACGGCCGCGGCCCCGTAGCGACGGACCAGCTTGGCGCGGTGGAGAAACTCGGCCTCGCCATCCTTGAGCGAGATGGAGTTGACGATGCCCTTGCCCTGGAGGCACTGCAGGCCCTTCTCGAGCACCGTCCACTTCGACGAATCGACCATGATGGGCACGCGCGAAATCTCCGGCTCGGCGGCGATCAGGTTGAGGAACTTCACCATCGTCGCCTCGCTGTCGAGGAGCGCCTCGTCGACATTGATGTCGAGGACGTTGGCCCCGCTCTCGACCTGCTGGCGCGCGATGGCGAGGCAACCATCCCAGTCGCCGGCCTTGATCGCCTTCGCGAACCTGGGCGAGCCGGTGATGTTGGTGCGCTCGCCGATGACGAGAAAGGTGGAGGCGGCGGAGTTGGGGCGTTCGGATGACATTAACGAAATCGTTCTCGTTCTCTTAATCGTTCTCGTTCTCTTAATCGTTCGCGTTCTCTCAATCGCTTGCGCTCGGGGAGAACGAAAAAGAGAACGAGGAAAGAGGAAGGTTGGTTCACGCGACGGCCAATGCCTCCAGCCCGCTCAGTCGCATGGCCGGCGCCGCCACCGGCACCTTGCGCGGCGCGAGGCCGCGGACAGTGCGGGCAATCGCCCCGATGTGCGCCGGCGTGGAGCCGCAGCAGCCGCCGACGAGGTTGAGCCAGCCGTTGGCGGCGAACTCGCCGAGCACCGCCGCCATCTCGTCGGGCGTCTCGTCGTAGCCGCCAAACGCGTTGGGCAGGCCGGCGTTCGGGTAACACGTCACGTAACAACCGGCGATGCGGGCGAGTTCCTCGACATAGGGCCGCATGGCGCGACCGCCGAGCGCGCAGTTGATCCCGACGGAAAACGGATTCGCATGGGCGACGCTGTTGTAGAACGCGCCGATCGTCTGGCCCGACAACGTGCGGCCGGAGGCGTCGGTGATCGTCACGCTGATCATCACCGGAACGCGCGCCGCCTCGACGCGTTCGTCGAATATGCTCTCGATGGCGAAGAGCGCCGCCTTGGCGTTGAGCGTGTCGAAGATGGTCTCGACGAGCAGGGCGTCGACGCCGCCGTCGAGCAGCGCCCGGATCTGCTCGGTGTAGGCGGCGACGACCTGGTCCCAGGTGACGGCGCGATAGTCGGGGCGGTTGACGTCGGGCGACATCGAAAGCGTGCGGTTCAGCGGGCCGATCGCGCCAGCGACAAAGCAGCGGCGGCCGGGCGTGGCGGCCTCGGTGGCGAGCGCGGCCCGGCGTGCGCACGCGACCGCAGCCAGATTGAGGTCGGTGACGATGGACTGAAGGTGGTAATCGGCCTGGGCGATGCTCGTGGAACTGAAGGTGTTGGTCTCAACGATGTCGGCTCCGGCGGCGAAGTAGTCGGCGTGGGTTTTCTCGATAACGTCGGGGCGGGTCAGGCTGAGCAGGTCGTTGTTGCCCTGCAAATCGTGCGGATGCGCCTTGAAGCGCGCACCGCGGAAATCCGCCTCGCCGAGCTTGAACGTCTGAATCATCGAGCCCATCGCGCCGTCGAGCACCACGATGCGCGAGGCGAAGAGAGCGCGAAACGCCGGTGCAGCGGACTCGGGCGGAGGTTGAGCGGCGGGTTGCATGATGGGCGAACGGTATGAAGGCGGGAACCTTTGGCAAGTAACATATCGACGCATAGGAATCTGTTGATGCGTTGCGCCAAAGATTGGGCTTGCGGTCGCATCGAAGCGGGAGTGGCGTGCGCGTGCCCGTCGTTCTTTCTCCATTCCGGTCAGCAGGGAAGGCCGTGAGAACCGGCCACAGTTGCGCTGCGGTATCGCATCACAAACCCCCAGCGCGCCAGCTTTTGGCGCGCGCAAAGTCAATCTCCGGTTTCCGCCGGAGGTGAAGGCGAGGGGCGAGGAGGCGCGTTTGGCGCGGAAGTAACAAGTAGCAGGTCCCAAGTAACAAGAGCGGCGGTCCGGCCTGGACCGATTTCTTGCCACTTGACCCTTGATCCTTGTTGCTTGCGTGCGGGACGCGCGCAAATGCGGAGTCCGAACATCTGCCCCGGCAATCCTCACGCGTTCGGCCATCTGCCTCCCGGCAGAGCGCAGGCCGCTCGCGAAAACTTCATCGCAAGCAATGAAGCGTGAGAGTGGAAACGTCCGCCGGTCGCGGTGGGTCGTTCTGCTCTTGCCTCAACCTGAAAGCAGACACCCATGAAAATCCGTTCCTCGGCGCCCGCGTGGCGCCGGTTCTTCCTCCGTCTCGCCGTGCTCGCGGCGATCCTGCCCGCGCGCGGGCAAACGCCTCCGGTGCAACTCGCGCCGTTCGTCACCTCAGCCACGCGCACTCCAGCCGAGCCGCAGACGGTCGGCTCGGCGGTCGATGTCATCTCCGCGGCCGACCTCGCGCGGCGGCAAGTCTCGTCGCTCGCCGAGGCGCTCGGCAGCGTGAGCGGAGCACCGCTCTTCGCCTCGGGTGCTTCGGGTGCGGTGGCGTCGCTTTTCCTGCGCGGCGCGAACTCAAACCAGACGCTCTTTCTCGTCGACGGCATCCGCCTGAACGATCCGAGCACCGACTATCAGGTCTTCCTCGGCGGCGCGTGCGTGTCGGCGTGCGACAGCCTCGAGATCGCGCACGGGCCGCAGAGCACGCTGTACGGCGGGGAGGCGATGGGCGGGGTGGTGTCGTTGCGGGCACAGCGCGGCACGGGCGCGGCCACGGCGCGGGTGTCGGCGGAGGCCGGCAGCTTCGGCACGGTGCAGGGCGCGATCGCGGCGCAAGGCGAGCGCGGCGCGAGCGCGTGGAATTTTTCCGCGCAAGGCGGGCACACCGACAACGAGCGCGCCAACAATTCCTTCGACTCGGCCAATGCCACGCTCCGGCTCGATCGCCAGGTGAGCGGGCGCGTTGCGGTCGGCGGCACACTCCGGTGGTTTCACGGCGTCTACGGCGATCCGGGCGACCGCCACACCAACGATCCTGACAACGTCACGCGCGAGGAGAACCTGCTGGCGACGGTTTTTGCCGACGTAAAACTCGCCGACGCGTGGACCGGCCGCGCTGTGCTCGGCGGGCAGGATCGGCGGTTCGTGGCCGAGAGCCCGCGCACCGGGCGCGCGACCGCATTCACCGTGGTAAAGAACCGCCGCGCCGTGCTCGATGCGCAGACCAGCCACACGGGCGTCGAGCGCAACCGCATGACAGCCGGCGTGACCGCCGAGGCCAACCACACGCGCAACACCGGCTTCGGCGACATCAACAAGAAGCAGGGCCTGCTCGCGATTTTCGCGCAGGACGAGTGGACCCCGCGCGACGACGTGTTCTTGACCGCCGGCGTGCGGAGCGACGACTTCGACACCTTTGGCCGGGCGACAACTTGGCGCGCGACGGGCGCGTGGCTATTGGCCCAGCGCGCGTTCAAGCTCCGCGCGAGTTACGGCACGGCATTTCGCTCGCCGAGCTTCCTCGATCTCTACGGCACGAGCGCGTTCTATCAGGGCAACCCCGCGCTGCGACCGGAGCAGGCGCGCGGCTGGGACACGGGGGCCGATTTTTATCTGCCGGGGAAGCGTGGCGCCGTGAGTGCGACGTGGTTCGAGACCGACTTCACCGACCTGATCGCGAGCACGGCGAATTTCCGAAGCGTGGAGAACATCCAGCGCGCCCGGACGCGGGGCGCCGAGTTTTCCGCCCAAGTGTTGCTGCCGGGCGCCGCCGGGCTGCGCGCCAGCTACACTTATCTCGAGGCCGCGAACCTCACCGCCGGCACGCGGCTGCTGCGCCGCCCGCGGCACAGCGCGAACGCGGACGCGTGGCATGATTTCGGGCGCGGCGTGAGCGGAGGGGCGGGGGTGGCATTTGCCGCGCGGCGCCGCGACGTGGATGCGAAGACGTTTCGCCCCATCGATGGCGAGGACTACACGGTCGTGCGTATGTATGCGGCCTGGCAGGTCAGCACCCGGTTCACGCTGAAGGCGCGGGTCGAAAATCTTCTCGGCGAAAAATACGAGGAAGTGAACGGCTACCCGGCGCTGGGGGCCGGCGCGTTTGCGGGGGCGGAGTGGAGGTTCTGAGCCGTATCCATTCAGTAGACCCCCATTCACGAATGAGCGGTCGGTCACCAAATGGTGTAGGGCTGGCGCTTGTCGCCACGCCGCATTCTTCAGTCGAAAAACGGCGCGTCGGCGAGCGACGGCCCTACACTCTATCGCATCGTTACGGC
>JACQWL010000234.1 GCA_016209255.1 Verrucomicrobiota bacterium | reverse complement strand
TGCCGCGGTGCAGGCGATCGTGGACCGCGGAATGAAGGTGCAGTTCGGCGGCGGGCTCCGCACGCGCGACGCCGTCGAGCGGGTGCTGGGGCTCGGCGTGAGTCGCGTGGTCATTGGCACGAGGGCCGCGGAGAGCGAGGCGTTTGTCGGCGAGCTGGTCGCGACATGCGGTGAGAAAGTTGCGGTCGGCATCGATGCGAAGAATGGAAAAGTCGCGGTCAAAGGTTGGGTCGACACCACCGGCACCAGCGCGCTGGCCCTGGCGCGACGAATGGATGCGCTCGGTGTGCGCACGCTGATCCATACCGACATCGGGACCGACGGCATGCTGACGGGTCCGAATTTCCCGGCCCAGGAGGCCATGCTCACCGCGGGGCGGTTTCGCGTCATTGCGAGTGGCGGCGTGAGCCGGCGCGAGGACGTCGTGACACTGGCGCAGCTCGCGCGACGTTACGCCAACTTGGACGGCGTGATCGTCGGCAAGGCGCTTTACGAGAAGCGCGTGGAGCTGCCGGATCTGCTCGCGATTGCGCGAGCGTAAGGGGACGCCCGCAACGCGTCCGCGGACGGGACGGCCGATCGTCCCTACTGGTTCAATTTCTCCGCAATCTCCTCGAGCGGGTAGGTCACGATTTCGGAGAGCGTGGGGTGATACCACGGTGCGCGCAGCAAATCGGAGACCGTGGCCCGCATTGCCAGCGGACCGCTGAACGCGTGGATGAGCTCGCCGGCGTCCTTGCCGACGATCTCGGCGCCGAGGATGCGGCCTCGTTTGGGCTCGGCGATTACTTTCACATAGCCGTAGTTTGCATCCATCAGGATCGACTTGCCGTGATCGTTGAACGGGTAGCTGGCCTGAAGGTAGCGCACACCGCGTTCATCGAGTTCGCGCTCGAGCCGGCCGATCGTCGCCAGCTGGGGGTCGGTGAAAACGACATTGAGGAGCAGCGAGTAGTCGACCGGCTTGAGCTTTTTTGCGCCCGCGGCGTGACGGGCGGCGAGTTCGCCCTGTCGAATGGCGACGTGGACAATCTCGAACGGGCCGGCACAATCGCCGGCGGCATAAATATGCGGCACACTCGTCTGCTGCCAGCGGTTTGTGATGATCTGGCCGTTCGGGCGCGTCCGCACGCCGGCCGCGGCGAGACCGAGGGCGCCGGTGTTCGGCTCGCGGCCGAGGGCGTTGAAGAGGTGGGCGGCGCGGCGGCGGATGGCCTTGCCGTCGTGCAGGAACTCGACGCTGAAACCGCGGCCGTCCTGTTTCACTTTTTGAAGCTCGGTGCCGGCGAAGAGCTCGATGCCCTCGTCGACGAACGCCTTTTGTACGACGGACGACGCGTCGGCGGAGTGGTGGCGCAGGATGCTCTGGCTGCGCTGCACGAGGGTGACGCGCGCGCCGATCCGGTTCAGAAACTGCGCCAGCTCGCACGCGACAATCCCGCCGCCAAGTACAATCACGCTTGGGGGCACGAAATCGAGGTCGAGCACGTCATCGCTGTCCCAGCAATGCAGACCGGCGAGGCCCGGCACCGGGGGCACGGCGACCCTGGAGCCGGTGCCGACGAGGATGCGGCGGGCGCGAAGCTTTTTTCCGTCGGAGAGTTCGACCGTGTGCGGATCGACAAACCGGGCCTGGGCGCGAATCAGATCGAACTTGCCCGCTTTGAGCGCACGCACGCGGTAGTCGGCGAATTCGGCAATGATTTTTTTCTTGCGCACGTGGATCGCCTTCATTTCCGCACGGGCGGAGGGAATGCGGAGGCCAAAGGTCCCGGCCTTTTGCGCGAGGTGCAGCACGTCGGCGATGTAGAGCAGGGTCTTCGAGGGCATGCAGCCGCGCAGGATGCAGAGTCCGCCCAGGTCGCGCGCGCCATCGACGATCGCAGTCTTGAGACCGAGGGAAACGGCGACGCGTGCGGCGTTGAATCCGGCACTGCCGCCGCCGATCGCGAGAAAGTCGTAGGTCGCTTCGCGTCTCATCGGGAAGCGAATTCAAGCTGGGGTGCAGGGCAGCAACTCCGGACGCCGGCACAGGCTGTTTTCCATAGCCTCCGAAATCGCGGGCCGGTCATCGAACGTTCAAGCATCGGGAAAATCACCGCCCCTTGCCGAACAGCATGATGTGGATCGTCTTCAAGATGATGGCCGCATCGAGCATGAAGGAAAAGTGCCGGATGTAGTAGCAATCGAACTCCAACTTGCGCAGGGTGTCCTCGAGGCTGGCCCCATAGTGATAATTGACCTGCGCCCAACCCGTGATGCCGGGTTTCACGAGATGACGGAAATGGTAGCATGGGATTTGACGTTCGTATTCCTCGACGAGCCGATCCCACTCGGCGCGCGGGCCGATGAGGCTCATGTCGCCACGCAGCACGTTCCAGAGTTGCGGCAGCTCGTCGAGCCGCGCGGCGCGCAGAAACCGGCCCACGCGGGTGATTCGGGCGTCGCCCGGTTGCGTATAGCGGTTCCCCTCGCCGGGGGCAGTTCGCATGGTGCGCAATTTGAACACCCGGAAGGGTGCGTGGTTCTTGCCCACCCGCGTTTGGGTGAAAAAAACCGGTCCCCGGTCCTCCAGCCACACGGCGAGACCCGCCAGCGCGACCACCGGCGCTCCCAGCAGCAGGCCGAAAATGGAGAAGACGATGTCCGAAATGCGTTTGAGCCGGTCGAAAAACGGCTCGCGGGCGATCTGAAATCCTTCCTGAAACAGCCACGTCTGATTAAGCCGGTAGAGCGGTATTTTCCGCCAGTAGATTTGGTGGAATAGCTCCAGCGTGTACGTCGGCACCCCGGCGAAATACAGGTCAACCAGCTGGCGCGAGACCTCCGGCGCCAGTTCACCAGCCGTCTCCCGCAGAATAATCGCCTCCACGGAGAGCTGGCGGTTCTTCAGTCTTTCGAGCATCAGGGCGAACGGCTGGAGATCGGCCTCCGTTCCGCCCGGAAGCGGCCGGGCCGAACTCGAATCCACGACCGAGAAAATCACGCGCTGGGTGATCCCCATTTCCTGACACTCGGCCCGAAATTCTTCGCAACTCGATCGGCTGCCCAGAAAAATAATGCTCTGTACTTCGCGCGAGGCCAGGACGCGCAGGTGAATCAAACGCCGGTAGATGAGCGTGGCGGGAATCAACGTGAGGAAACTCAGCACAATCACCAGCCGGCTGGACTGCAGCGGATACCCTTCGGGAATGAACACGTAGGTGATGATGAGTGTCACCACCATCGCACTGAGCAGGGCAATGGCGTGCTGGCTCGCATAGTCGGCGCTCAGCATGTCGGTTCGGGCCTTGTATCCGTCGATGAGATAGATGGCCAGGACGATGACAAACGCCGGGGCCAGGAGGGGCGTGACGATCCCGTGGCCCCAGAAGGGGATTTGCCGGAGATAGGTTACGAGGTTGAAAACGACAATCGATGCGGCCACGTCGAGGGCAAGGAGGGCCAGGGCGATTGAGCGATAGCGCTTCATGGCACGAGTCTGTGCATATCCGCCGCCGCGATGGTTCAGCAAGCCTCAAGGCCGGACAATAACCCGCACCAGCGCGGCACCGCACGCGCCGTCTCGCCGGCCGCGAAACGGCCGGCGGCGGTTGCGAACTGGAGGCAGCGTTGAGGATCGGTGGCCAAGGTGCGAAGCGCGGCGGCAAGGGGCTCCGTCTCGTCGCGCGCAAAGACCAGGCCGAGCCCATTGCCGGTGACGATTTGCGCGAGTTCGCAACGAACGGGCCCAATGTAGATCACCGGCCTTCCGGCGGCGACAATCCCGTAAAACTTGCTCGGGAAAACATAGTGTTCGCACCCCGGTCGGAGCGTGACGAGGTGCACGTTGCCCAGTGCGAGCGCCTCCGACAATCGCGCCCGCGGCTGGGCGGGCCGGAATTGGACGTTGGGCAGCCGGCGTCGTGCGACCTCGCGCTCGAGCGCAGGGCGCTGCGCGCCGTCGCCGATGAAAACGAATGCGATATCCGGCGAGTGGCGCAGAAAGTCCGCGACCTCGACCACAGGTTCCAAGTCGTGCACCCGTCCAAGATTCCCGGAGTACGCCACGACAAACTTTCCGTCGAGCGCCCATTCGGTGCGCAAGTCGGCCGCGCCGGGCAGGCGCTCGGCAACCAGACCCGCGGGCGCCGCATTGGGAATGATGCACAACCGGTTCGCGCCGACTCCCACGCCGGTCAGCACGGCCGCCATGTCGCGGCCGAGCGTGACACAGCGATCCGCGCAGCGCCACGCGAGGTTGCGCAACGGCTTGATCGGCGCCAGCCAGCGGTGCCCGGTCAACTCGATCGCGAGTTCGGGGTAAATGTCCTGCACCCAGTGAATCATGCGGGCATGGCGCATCTGGGCGGCCAGGCAGGCGCCGATCCCGAGCAGTGGCGGATCGGTCATCGCGATGACGGTGGTCCCGCGGCGGGCTTCGGACCACAGCCGCCAGAGCGCGGCGACAAGAAACGTGGCAAAATCGATCGCCTTGCCGGCGGTGAGGGCCCGTGCCCACCGCGTGCTGCGGACGCGCCAGATGCGAATGCCGTTTCGCGTTTCGCCGCAGGGGACGTCCGCCTGGCCCGAATGGCTGGTGACGATCGTGATCTCATGACCGTTCGCGGCGAGGCCCTCGGCCAGATCCGTCAACAACTGTCCCGTGGCCGGGGTTTCGGGCCAGTAGAATCGATTGACGAAAATCAAGCGCATGACTCAGCGAGCGACGGCGCGCAGTTTTTGCAGCTCTGCCGTGGTGAAGGCCTCGTAACGGGCGAGGAGCCGGCAGTAATGCAGGCCGGCGCGACCATCGAGTAGACCGCCGCGCAAAAAGTATTGGTACATGAAGCGCAACGCCGGCCGGGCGGGCAGCGCATAGCTGAACCGCTTCAGCGCGCGCCGCCGTTGCAACCGGTCCGGGCCCATCAAGTCGCGCCAGCGGAAATTTTCCCGCGTGGCCAGATGCTGCAGCGCCTCGGTCCGGGCGTAGCGGCGGTGTTTTTCCAGCCATTCCGCGTCGCCGCCACCGGAAAGGTCGTGGAGATAACTGGCCTTCAGCCGATCCATCCGCAGGTGCGGCGCTTCGCGCTGGCCGTGGCCGACATCAACGAATTGAAACTCCGGAGCGCGCACGAAGCGGGCCTGCCACGCCGGAAAATCGGTGCAGTGCGGAATCCATTGGCCGCCCCAGAGCATTCTCGGGGCGACAAAAAAGCCATCGACGTCGCTGCGCGCCGCCATCGCGCGGCATTCGGCGCGGAGTTCCGGCGTGAGCTGTTCGTCGGCGTCGAGGTGGAAAACCCATCGGTGGCGAAACGCGATTTCGCGTTGGGCGTGGTTGCGCTGGCCGGCGAAGGTGTCGAACGGGCGGGCGCAGACGCGGGCGCCCGCGGCGCGGGCGATTTCCGTCGTGCGGTCGGCCGAGCCGGAATCGAGCACGACGATGTCGTCGCAATCCCCGGCCGAGGCCAGACAGCGGGGCAGGTTGCGTTCTTCGTTCAGCGTCAGGATGAGGACCGAAAACATGGTTCCAGCAAGGCGCAGCCTCAGACCACGGACCACGGACGACGGACCACGGACCTTCCAATCTCTCGCAGAATGGTTGGAGCGGGTAGTCTGTGGTCCGTAGTCCGTAGTCTCTGACTGTCCAAAGACTTGACCAGCTTAAAACGGGTTTCTGCGTTCAAGAACTCTGGTTTCTCCCCCC
>JACQWL010000031.1 GCA_016209255.1 Verrucomicrobiota bacterium | reverse complement strand
CCCGGCGAACTGTTCGTCCACCGGAACATCGCAAACGTCGTGGTGCACACGGATCTAAACTGCCTGGCCGTGATGCAGTTCGCGGTCGATTTGCTGAAAGTGAAGCACATCATCGTCTGCGGGCATTATGGCTGCAGCGGCGTGCGCGCGGCGCTGCGCTGCGAGCGGATCGGCCTGGCCGACAACTGGCTTCGCCACGTGCAGGACGTCGCGGAAAAGCACAAGGCCTGCGTGCACGCCGCGTGCGGGGATCAGGTTCGCACGAATCTTTTGTGCGAGCTGAACGTGATCGAGCAGACCGGCAACGTGTGTCAGACCACGATTGTGCGCGACGCCTGGGACCGGGGGCAGCCCTTGACCGTGCACAGCTGGATTTACGGCCTCAACGACGGACTGATCCGAGATCTTGGCATGAGCATTTCGTCCGTGGAGGCGTTCGAGCCGCAATACCGCGCCGCGCTGGCGGCGATCGAATCGGGCGGACCGTTCATGGCGCCGGTGTCGGCGTAGTCGGAATCGGGCATTCGCTGGCCGGCTCATATCGTCCCGCGCTCCAGCCAGGTGTGCTCGCCGGCGACGACCTGTTGCGCCAGGGCGTAGCCTTGGTCGTCCGAATTGTCGCCCACGTCGCGGAAATTCGCCGCGATGCGGGCATGCGCCTGCGCCGCGAAATCGTCCACCAGCGCGAGCACTTTCGCCGCGGGTTCGCCGTCGTGGATCAGTTTTTGCGCGTAAACGCAGCTCGCCGCGATCGCGAACAGATCGGCGCCGATATCCGCGATGCGGCCGAGCAGCACCTGGCGCTTTTCGAGCTGCGGGCCGAACTTCACCATCTGGTGGAAGAGCGTCCGCGCCAATTTCCGGCCAAACGCCGCCACGCGCGAAAAATGGCCCATCAGTCCCGGGTGCAGGTCATCCGGCACGCGCCCCACCGGCAGCCACAGCGCGGGATACCAGGCGAGATAAAATCCGGCCGACCGCAGCGCGCTGCGCAGCCGTTCGCCCCATGGCCGTTCGGAGTTGAGCGCCACGCCGGCGATTTTCAGGTGCGGGTCCAGCGCTTCGCGCATGATGAACAAACGCATGATCTCGGATGAACCCTCGAAGATCGTCGCCACCCGGTTGTCGCGCATGAAGCGCTCGACCGGATGCGGCTTTTCGCCGCGCGCGGCGAGCGACTGCACGTTTTCATAGCCGCGGCCGCCGCGGATCTGCATCGCATCGTCGAGGCACATCCAGGCTTTTTCCGTGCCCCACAGCTTGCACATCGCCGCCTCGAGGCGGAGGTCCGCCTTTTTGTCGCGGTCCACGATGCGCGAGGTGACCAGCAACATCGCCTCCATCGCAAAACCGTGCGCCGCGATGCGGCGGATTTTTTCCGCGATCGCCGCATGCTGCCCGATGGGCGCACCCCATTGCACGCGCTCGGCGCTCCACTCGCGCGCGATGGCCAGCGCGCGCTTCGCCATGCCGAGGCTCGACGCCGGAATCGACAGCCGGCCCGCGTTCAGCGTGGTCAACGCCACCTTCAGGCCGCGTCCCTCGCCGCCGACGATGTTGGCGCGCGGCACGCGGACGTTGGTGAAGCGAATCACGCCGTTGTAGAGCGCGTGCAGCCCCATGAACTGGCAGCGGTGCACCACTTCGATGCCGGGCGATTTCGCCTCGACGACGAAGGTCGTGATCTGCGTCCGCGGCCGGCCGTCGACGATTTTCGGCGGCGTCCGGGCCGCCACGATGAGGAGGCCGGCGCGCGTGCCGTTGGAACACCAGAGTTTTTCACCGTTGATGACGAAGTCGTCGCCGTCGGGCTCCGCCGTGGTCGTGAGCCGCGCTGGATCGGAGCCCACGCCGCGCTCGGTGAGCGCGAAGGCGGAGAGTTCGCCGCGCGCCACCCGGGGCAGGAATTTTTCCTTCTGCTCTTCCGTGCCGAACAACATCAGCGGCTGCGGCACGCCGACCGACTGGTGCACCGAGACGTGCGCAAAGGTGTTCATGCAGTGGCTCGCGAGGAGCACGCACGCGCGGCAATAGGTGGTCTGCGAAAACCCGAGCCCGCCGTAGTGGCACGGCACCTTGATGCCGTAGGCGCCGAGCCGGGCGAGACCGGTCATCACCGCCTCCGGAATCTCGCCCGTGCGATCGATGAGGTCGGCGTCGACCTTCGCGCGCAAGAACGCGCCGAGTTCGGCGAGAAACTTTTCCGCCCGCGGCCTTTCCCCGGCGTCGACGTCGGTCAGCGGGTGGAGCTTCTCCGGCCGGAAGCGGCCCATGAACAGTTGGGCGACGAAACCCGGTTCGTCGGGCGACTCGCGCGCGGCCTCGGTCACCTGGAGCGCCGCGCGCTGGCCTTCGCTCATCTGCGACGTGTCGATGACCGTGCGCTCCTCGCCGGCGGGGCGGGGCGGGGCGCTGGGCGGCGGGGACGGCGGGCTCATGGCGGGGAGCGGAAACCGGATCAGCGGTCCGCGGGCCCTTGTTCCTCGAGCGCTTTCAGCAGCGTGCGGCTGATCACGATGCGCTGCACTTCGGAGGATCCCTCGCCGATTTCGCACAGCCGCGCGTCGCGCCAGCACCGCTCCACGTGCGTGTCGCGCGTGTAGCCCCAGCCGCCGCAGATCTGCAGCGCCCGATCGCACGCGCGCGACGCCGCCTCGCTCGCGTACAGTTTCGCGACCGACGACTCGAGCGTGTGCTTTTGTCCGCGGTCGGCCAGGAGGGCGGCCTGCAGCAGCAACGCCTCGGCCGCGCGCAACTCCACCTCGCAGTCGGCCAGCTTGAATTGCAGCGCCTGGAATTCCGCGAGGCGCCTGCCGAATTGCACGCGCGAGAGCATCCGCTGCGCCGCGGTGTCGACCGCCGCGCGGGCGAGCCCGATCGCCATCGCCGCGATGCCGAGGCGCCCGACGTCGAGGCACGCCAGCGCCGCGCTCTGCCCCGTGCCGCGCGCGCCAATCATTTCGCCGCGCACGCGTTCGAGTTTCAGTTCGCTCGTGTTGCTCGCACGCACGCCCGCGGTCTTCACCTTGCGCACCGGCGTGCAGTCCTTGGTCTCCACCCAGAACGCGGAAAACTCCTTCCGGCCCTTCGCCGTCGTGCCCGTGACCGCCACCACGATCATCCGGTCCGAGTGCAGTCCCATCGTGATGTAGAGCTTGTGGCCGTTGAGCTCCCACGCGCCGTCGGGCCGCGGCGTCGCGCGGGTATCGACGCCACCGGTGTCGCTGCCGGCGTTCGGCTCGGTGAGCGCCCACGCCACCATCCAGTCGCCGTTCACCGCCCGCGGAAAAATTTCCTTTTTCAACTCGTCGCTCGCAAACCCCAGCGGGTGGCCCACGCACAGCGCATTGTGCGCCGCGAGGTTCATCGCAAACGCGCCGCAGTGCCGCGCGACCTCCGCGATCGCGAGCGCATAACACAGTTTGCCGTGCCCGCGTCCGCCGAATTCCGGTGGCGCCATGATGCCCATCAATCCCGCGCGCCCGGCCTTGGTGAACAGCTCCCGCGGCAGCTCCTCCCTCTCCTCCCACGCCGCCGCGTGCGGCGCAATCTCGGTGGCGCAGAAACCGGCGGTCGCATGGAGAAACGCGCGTTCGGCCGGCTTGAGGTGATCGAGGCAGAGCGGATGGGCGGGAAGCATGGCGCGAAGCGCCGTTGGCGCGACGGCAATTTGATCCTGCCTGCGCCTGCCCGCAAGCCGTCACTCCGCCGCGCGGGAGGTTTACTCCCAAAGTATGAAACCGTCCGCCGCCCCGGGAAGCGATTTGCCGCCTGCCGGGGCGCACGTAGCTTCGATCCATGTCTGTTGCGTCGCCTCCGCGCCTCCGCCCCGCGCCCCTGCGGGTTCTCACCGCCGTGCCGCTTTGCGACGGCCACGACAGCGCGATCGTCACGATCAACCTCGAACTCGCCCGGCATGGGGCCGAAGTGATCTACCTCGGCTACCACCAGGCCGCCTCCGCCATCGCGCGCGCCGCCGTGCAGGAAGACGTCCACGCCGTCGGCCTCAGCAGCTACAACGGCGGCCACCGCGTTTTTTTCCGCGAAGTGCGCGCGCAACTCCGGGCCCGTGGCGCGGCCGATATTCCGATCTTCGGCGGCGGCGGTGGCACGATCACGGCCGCCGACGCCCGCGTCATGCAGCGCTCCGGCGTCGACCGGATCTTTTTCGCCGGCACGCCGCTGGCCGAAATGACGCGCGCCATCACGGGCGATTACGCGCGCGAACTCCGGCCCGACGCAAAACTCCGCGGGGATCGCGCCCTCGCGCGTGCCATCACGCTCGCCGAAAGCAGGTCAGGTCTCAGACCTGACCCACGCAAGACCGCCAGGCAGCGGACTCGATCCGCCAGCTTCGTCGTCGGTGTCGCCGGCCCCGGCGGCGCGGGCAAGTCGACCCTCATCGACGAACTGGCCGCGCGCTTCCTCCGCGCCCGCCGCTCCCGCCGGCTCGCCATCCTCGCCAACGATCCCTCGCATCCCGAGACACGCGGCGCGATTCTGGGCGACCGCGTGAGCGCCCTTTACGCGCAGGACGAGCGCGTTTTCTTCCGCTCGCTCGCCACGCGCGGCAGCCTCACCGGCCTCTCCGCCGCCGCGCCGGCCGCGATCGAGATTCTCCGCCGCCGCGGCGGGTTCGACCTGATTTTCGTCGAGTCCGTCGGCGTCGGGCAGGAGAGCGATCCGTTCCGCGTCTTCCGTCAGGGCGAAAAACTGGTCGACGCCGTGCTCTTCGTCCTCCCGCCGCATTATGGCGGCCGCATCCAGCTCCAGAAAATCGCGCTGCTCGACGGCGCCGATCTGGTTGTGCTCAACAAATGCGACGACCCGCGCGCCTCCGCCGCGAAAGCCGAGCTCGGCGCCCGCCTCGCCGCCAACGGCCGGAACCAGCTCCTGCACACCACGATCGCCGCGCAGCACCGCGACCCTGGCACCGACGCGCTTTGCGCCGCCATCGGCCGGCTCGCCGGCCTCGAATCCGCCGGCGGCGAAAAACCCTGCCACCTTTGCATCGGGGCATGAACCCGCTCGGCCAAATCGTCTCTGCCGTCGACGCCTACAACGCCCACGTCGCGTCCGAGGTGCGGCGCGCGCGGGTCGACAAGAAATTCGCCGCCGGGCTCCGGGCGCGCTGGAAGAAAATTTCCTCCGCGATCGAGACCACGCATTCGCCCACCGGCACGCCGCTCCCGCGTCTCGCGTTGCCCGCTACCGATGAACCCGGTGCGATCGCCGGCTATCTTCTCGGCCAGGGTCTGCCCGGCGAGTTCCCCTTCGCCAACGCCGCCTACCGCGAGATGTATCTCGACCGGGGCGAACGTGTCGGGCCGGCGCTCGCCGCCGGACCGTCTGAGTCCCGCAAGGCGGCCCGCCGGCCCGCGGCGGCCCGGCCGCTCAACTCCGCGCCCGCCGCCGAAGAACCCACGCGCCTCTTCGCCGGCCTCGGCCTCGCCGAAGACACCAACGCCCGCTTCCACTACCTCGCGCGCCACCAGCCCAGCACGCGGCTCTCGACCGCGTTTGACGGCCCCACGCTCTACGGCCTCGACAGCGATCACGAAGGCGTGCTCGGCAAGGTCGGCGAAGGCGGCGTCGCCCTCGACACCGTCGAGGACATGGAGCGCCTCTACGCCGGTTTCGATCTCCTCGCGCCCAACGCCTCCGTCTCGATGACGATCAACGGCCCCGCACCCGCGATTCTCGCGATGTTCATCGCCGCCGCGAAGCGCCGCTTCGGCCCCGACGGCGTCGCGCGGCTCCGCGGCACCATCCAGGCCGACATCCTCAAGGAAGTGCAGGCGCAAAACGAAATCCTCTTCCCGGTCGACGCCTCGCTCCGTTTCCTCGGCGACATGATCGCGTGGAGCACGGCGCACCTGCCGCGTTTTTATCCGATCAGCATCAGTGGTTATCACATCGCCGAGGCCGGCGCCACGCCGGTGCAGCAAGCCGCGTTCACGCTCAGCAACGGCTTCGCCTACGTCGAACTCCTCCGCGCGCGCGGACTCGACGTGAACGCGTTCGGCCCGCGCCTCTCGTTCTTCCTCGATTGCGGACTCGACGTCGAATACCTCGTGCTCGGCCGCGTCTGCCGCCGCCTCTGGGCCATCGCGATGCGCGACGTCTTCGGCGCCAGCCCGCGGGCGCAGGCGTTCAAGCTCCACACGCAGACCAGCGGCCGCTCGCTCATCGCCGCCGGGTTCAAGAACAACCTCACGCGCACCGCCGTCGAACTGCTCGTCGCCTACCTCAACGCCAGCAACTCCTGCCACAGCAACAGCGCCGACGAGCCCTTCACCACGCCCACCGAGGAGTACGCGCGCCTCGCCTCGCACGCGCAGGCGATCCTCCTCGAGGAAAGCGGGCTCTTCAAACACACGATGGACTTCCTCGCCGGCTCGCCCGGGCTCCTCGCGCTCGAGCGCACCGTCGAGCGCGCGATTCTCGATGTGTTTCGTGAGATCGATTCTCTTGGCGGCGTCCTCCCCGCGATGGAGCATCGCTACCAGCGCAGCAAAATCCAGGAAGCCGCCCACCGCTATGAGCAACAGATCAACTCTGGCGAGCGCCCCGTCATCGGCCTCAACCGCCATGTAGGGGCGTCGCTCGCCGACGCCCGGGCGGCGCCCGTCCCGCTCGCCCGCACCCCGCCGCGCCGGCAGCGCTTTCAAGTCGAGCGGCTCCGCGCGTTCAAAAAGAAAAATGCGCCGCGCGCGCCCGAGGCATTGCAGCGCCTGGAAAGCGTCACCCGCGCCGGGGGCAACGTCTTCGCCGAACTCCTGAACACCGTCGAAGTTTGCTCGCTGGGCCAAATCACCGCGTGCCTGACAAGCGTCGTCGGAAAGTATAGGCCGATGGTGTGAATTCTAGCCCGTGAAGCTTTCCCCCCCAAGTCCCCAATCCGAAATCCGCCATCCGCCGTTGCAGGACTACTGTCGCGCGCTCGCCGCCGAGGAAGCCGGACTTCGCGAAGGCGGCGGCGCCCCCGGCCTCGAGCGCCAGCACAAACTCGGCCGGCTCACCGCGCGCGAGCGCCTCGCCGCACTGCTCGACGCGCCCGCCGATTTTTTCGAACTCGGCCTCTGGGCCGCGCACGGCATGTATCGCGAGTGGGGCGCGTTTCCGGCGGCGGGCGTGGTCACCGGCATCGGCCGCATCGCCGGCCGCACCGCGATGCTCATCGCCAACGACGCCACGGTGAAGGCCGGCGCGTTCGTGCCGATGACGTGCAAGAAAATCCTCCGCGCCCAGCGCATCGCGTTCGAGTGCGCGTTGCCGCTTGTCTACCTCGTCGACTCCGCCGGCGTGTTTCTCCCGATGCAGGACGAGATTTTCCCCGACGAAGACGACTTTGGCCGCATTTTCCGCAACAACGCCGTGCTCTCCGCCGCCGGCCTTCCGCAGTTCGCCGCGATCATGGGCAACTGCGTGGCCGGCGGCGCCTACCTCCCGGTGCTGTGCGACAAAATCCTCATGACCGAAGGCAGCGGCCTCTACCTCGCCGGTCCGTCGCTGGTGAAGGCCGCCATCGGCCAGGAAGTGGACAGCGAGGCCCTCGGCGGCGCCGCCATGCACGCCGAAATCAGCGGCACGGTGGACTTCAGGGAGAAGGACGACGCGGCCTGCCTCGCGCGCCTGAAAAATCTCATCGGCCTGCTGCCGGAGGAAAGCTCCAAGCTCCAACATCCAGGCTCCGGTGAATCTTCAAGTCCGGCCAAACAACCAAACGACCTCTACAGCCTCATCTCCCCCGACGGCCGCCAGCAATACGACATGCGCGATCTCCTGGCGTGCGTGATCGACGCCGGCGCGCTCGACGAATACAAGGCCGACTACGGCAAATCGCTCGTCTGCGCCTACGCCCGGCTCGGCGGCCGCGCCGTCGGCATCGTCGCCAACCAGCGCACGCGCGTGCTGTCGAAAACCGCCGGGCTCCAGATGCCGGGCGTCATCTACGCCGACAGCGCCGACAAGGCCGCGCGCTTCATCCTGGACTGCAACCAGACGCACCTCCCGCTGATTTTTTTCCAGGACGTCTCCGGCTTCATGGTCGGCAAGGACGCCGAGCAAAGCGGCATCATCCGCGCGGGCGCGAAGCTCGTGAACGCCCTCAGCAATTCCACCGTGTCGAAGCTCACCGTGATCGTCGGCGGCAGCTACGGCGCGGGCAACTACGCGCTTTGCGGCAAGGCCTTCGATCCGCGTTTCATCTTCGCGTGGCCGACCGCGAAATACGCCGTGATGGGCGCCGCGCAGGCGAGCGACGTCGTCTACAACATCCTCGCGCGTTCCAGCGCGACGGAACGGACGCCCGACGAACTCGCCGCGCTCCGCGAACAGGTGAGGCAAAATTACGTCGAGCAAGCCGACATCCGCTACGGCGCCGCCCGTGGCTGGGTCGACACCATCATCCAACCGCACGAAACCCGTGCCGTGCTTCTCACCGCGCTCGCCTGCGCCGCGCGACCGCCGCCGAAGGCGAATTTTCACACCGGCGTGCTCCAGGTGTAACCACCCTTGCTCGTAATCGTGCTCTTGCTCATGGTCGAACACCGGCGATTACGATTACGATTACGAGCAAGAGCACGATAGAACCCCCGAAATGCCGTCCCCGCTTAAAATCGCCAACGCCTCCGCCTTTTGGGGCGACGAGCCTGAGGCCGCCGCGCGCCTCGTCGCGCAGCAGCCCGACCTCGACTACGTCACGTTCGACTACCTCGCCGAGGTTTCCCTTTCGATCCTGGCGATCCAGCGCGCGAAGGATCCGACCGCGGGCTACGCCCGCGATTTCATCGACGTCGTCTGCTCGCTCGCGCCCTTCTGGCTGGCCGGCGGCAAGACCAGAATCGTCACCAACGCCGGCGGCCTCGACCCCGTGGCGTGCGGGCACGCGTGCCGCACCGCGCTTCACGCGGCGAAACTCCCGCAGCTCAAAATCGCCGTCGTCACCGGCGACGACGTGCTGGCGCAGGTCCGGGGCGGGCCGGGCGTTCCGCCGCCCGGCGGGGCCACGCGCGAAGCGCACGACCCACCCTTCGCCAATCTCGAAACGGGCGCTCCGCTTTCGGCGGTCGCCGAACGCCTCGTCACCGCCAACGCCTACCTCGGGGCCGCGCCGATCGCCGACGCGCTGCGGGCGGGCGCCGACCTCGTCATCACCGGCCGCGTTGCCGATCCGTCGCTTACCGTTGGTCCGTGTCTCGCGCATTTCGGCTGGAGTGGCGCCGACTACGACCGGCTCGCCGGCGCGACGGTCGCCGGGCACCTGATCGAGTGCGGCACCCAGGTCTGCGGCGGCTTCTCCACCGACTGGCTCGGGCTGCCCGCGCCACACGACATCGGATTTCCCCTCGCGGAGATCTTCGACGACGGCTCATGCGTCATCACCAAGCCCGCCGGCACGGGCGGCGTCGTCACGGTGCAGACGGTGAAAGAGCAGCTGCTCTACGAGATTGGCGATCCCGGACACTATCTCTCGCCCGATGCGAGCGTTTCGTTTCTTACCTTGCGCGTCGAGCAGGCTGGCCGCGACCGCGTGCGCGTCTCGGGCGCGACCGGCCGCGCGCCGCCGTCAAGCTACAAAGTTTCCGCCACCTATCGCGACGGCTACAAGGCCCACGGCCAGCTCGCGATCTTCGGCCACGATGCCGTGAAAAAAGCCCGCCACGCCGGCGAGGCGGTCCTCCACCGTCTCCGCGCCGCCGGCTGCGATTACCGCGAGACGCTCGTCGAATGCCTCGGCACCGGCGCGAGCGTCCGCGGCATCGCGAGCCGCGTGAGCGACACCCATCTCGTCGAGACGATGCTCCGCGTCAGCGTCGCCGCCGACACGAAGGAGCCGGTCGAGCGCTTCACGAAAGCAATCGCGCCGCTGGTCACCAGCGGCCCGCAAGGCGTGACCGGTTATGCGACGGGCCGGCCGAAAGTCCTGCCGATTTTCGGCTACTGGCCTTGCCTGATCGACCGCCGTCTCGTGAAACCAACCACCAGATTCCTCAGCTGATTGACCACGCAACTCACAGCACACACCGAACACCCGAAAAGGCCCGGGCCGCCGAACTGTTTTCGGGTGTTTCATGGTTCCGCAAAGCAATGATTCCCCTCCGCGAAATCGCCTTCGCCCGCAGCGGCGACAAAGGAAACTCGGCCAACGTCGCTGTCTTCGGTCGCACGCCCGCGGCCTACGCGTGGCTGCGCGAACACCTCACGGCCGCAGTGGTCGAGGAGTACTTCCGTCCGCTCGGCGTCGGCACGGTCACGCGCTACGAGGTGCCGAATCTCGAAGCGGTGAATTTCATCCTGCCTCACGTTCTCGGCGGCGGCGGCAGCCGCTCGCTGCGCATCGACGCGCAGGGCAAGGCCCTCGGGATGGCGCTGCTCGAAATGCCGGTCGAATTTGGGCAATCGAAATAACCCGGTCGGCATCCCGCCCCACGCCTCCAGAATCGTTACAGAAAATGAATCCCCCCGCCGCATCGTCGATCCTCGTCGCCGCCGACGGCCCGGTCACCACCGTCACGCTCAATCGGCCGGACAAGCGCAATGCGCTCAACGTCGCGCTGCTGGCCGAACTCTGCGCGGCCGTCGCCGCGGCCGAAGCCGCCCCGGCACCGCGCCTCCTCGTCCTCCGCGGCGCCGGGCCGGTCTTTTGTTCCGGCCTCGATCTGGCCGAAGCGGCGCAGCCCGATTTCGCCGATCGCTCCGCGGAACTCGTCGGCCGGGCGCTTGGCGCGCTGGCGGCTTCCCGGCTCATCACCATCGCCGCCGTGCACGGCGCGGCGATTGCCGGTGGCGCCGGGCTGATGAGCGCGTGCGACTTCGCCATCGCGACGCGCGACGCGAAGTTCGGCTATCCCGAAGTGCGCCGCGGCCTCGTGCCGGCGCTCATCATGACATTTCTCCGCCGCCAGCTCCGGGAGCGCGACGCCCGCGAACTGCTCCTCCTCGGCAAACCATTTTCCGCCGAACACGCGCTCGCCATCGGTCTGGTCAATCGCGTCGTGGCCGATGAAGCCGCGCTCGCTGCCGAAGTACAGTCGCTCGTGAATTCGCTGCTGCAGGGCGCCCCGGAAGTGCTCGCCGGGACGAAGCGCGCACTGAACGAACTCTGGCCCTCGCCACTGCAGGCCGATCTGGAGCGGGCGCGGGCCTGCCATGGGTCGGCGCGCAATTCGGCGGAAGCCAGGGAAGGCATCGCCGCCTTCAACGAAAAACGCCCGCCGAACTGGGCGCCGCGTTGAGCCCGGATCCGGCCGTCCGTCACGGCGGGCCTGGCGCGGCGAAGCCGCAACCGAAAGAACGGAGAGATCATTGCCCACGGAACACACGGAACACACAGAAACTCAATCCCTGGCCGCCTTCGGTGCTGCCAAAGGCTGGCCAGCTTCTTCCGTGTATTCCGTGTGTTCCGCGGGCAAAAGGATTGAAGGGTTTGGAAATCTCTCACGCTTGGTGTTCTTCGTCGGTCTGGGGCTGCGCCTCGCTGGATTTTGAGTGGAGGGGCGCCGTCCACCCTCAACCGGGCAGCCGGAAGTTTTCGATCTGCGCCTTCACTTCGCGCAGGAAGGCCGCGGCGCCCGCGCCGTTGACCACGCGGTGATCGAACGTGAGCGAGAGGGTGACGACTTCGGCCGGGTAAGCCCCGCCGCCGTCGTTGAGCATCCGCGCGTGCGCCTTGCCGATGAAAAGGGTGCTCATGGCGGGCGGCACGACGATGGGCGTGGCCTGCTCGACGCCAAAGGCGCCGAGACTGGTGACGTTCAGCGGCGCCTGGACGTCCTCGATCTTGCCCGCCCGCGTGTCGGCGACTGCTCGACGGTAAGCCGCGGCAAACGCCGGCCAGTCGAGCTGGCTCGCATCGTGGATCGCGGCGGTCGCCAGTTTGTCCCCCTCGAGCGCGACCGCCACGCCGAGGTCGAAAGGATCCTGTTCCAGGATGATGCCATCCTTGGTCACGATGCGCCGGAAGGGGGAGTGCGCCGTCATCGCCCGCACGACGGTCCACGCCATCATGAGCGACGGCGAAAGGTCGCGCTGGGTCGGTTTCACCGCTTCGCGTGCCGTGCGCACGGCATCCCAGGTGGCATCGAGCTGCAGGTTGGCGGGAATCACCCCGCCGAGCCGGCGCGTGATCGCGGGCGAAAGCGCCGGCTCCACGCGGGCGCCCGGCACGGGCCGCGGTGGCGGTCCGAAACGCGACGGCTGCTGGAGTTGCGCCAAACTCGGACCGGGCGGCGCGGCCGAAACGGGCGCCGCGGGGGTCGGAGCAAGCACCGCGATTTCACGGCCGACCTCGACGGTGTCGCCCACCTGGCAGCGCCATTCCTTAAAAACGCCGGCCAGCGACGACTCGAGCGGAAAGACGGCCTTGTCCGTTTCAAATTCGCAGAGCGGTTCGTCGAGCGCCACTTTTTCGCCGGGCTGCTTCAGCAGCGACACGACTCGCGCGGCGCGGATGCCTTCGCCCATGATCGGCACCCGGATGACCGCATCGGCCGCCGGCGCCGGCGCTGGCGCGGACGCGCCGGCGGGGGCGGCGGCTTCGGCCGGCTGCCCGCGTGAGATGGCCGTCCAGCCCGCGCCGGCGGCTCCCATGGGCCGCGGCAGCGGCGTGCCGCCCATCACGCGCCGCACCGCGGCGGCGATGCGCGCCGCGTCGGGCAATGCGGTGTATTCGTAAACCGGATTGTAGCCGATCATCACGTTGCCCTTCGAGACGAGCGCGGGCGGGCTCACGAGCGCACTCCACACGTCGGGCCGCGCGGTGAGATGCGAGATGATCATCTGGCCGACGCTGCAATTCTCCGTGTCCTCCTGCACGACGACGAGCCGGCCGGTCTTGCGCACGGACTCCTCGATCATCTCGCGGTCCCACGGCATGATCGAACGCAGGTCGATCAAGTCGACGCTCGCGCGGTCGCCGAGTTGCGCCACGGCTTCGAGGGCTTTTTCGACGGTGTTGCCCCAGGCGACGACGGTGACATCGCCGCCCCCGGCCATCCGCCGGGCGTGGCCGATGGGCACGGCGGCGACGGTGGTCTTCACCTCGCGCTCGGCCCAGAGCAGGTGCTTCGGGATGAGCACCAGGGTGGGATCGTCGCCATGCATCGCCGACCAGAGCAGGCCCGCGGCGTCGTCGGGCGTGCTGGGGATGACGACATTGAGTCCGGGATAGTGCGCGATGGCCGCTTCGTTGGCCTGCGAATGCCACAGTGCGCCGCCCGGCAGGTAGGCGCCATAGGGCGCGTAGATCACCGCGGGGCAGGTCCATTTGCCAAAGGTGCGCCAGCGCAGCGTCGCGAGGTTCGTGACGAGCTGGTTCCAGCCCGGATAAATGAAGTCGATGAACTGCAACTCGAACACCGGCCGCCGCCCGTAGCTCGCGAGCCCGCACGCCACGCCGAGAATCGTGCTCTCGGCCAGGGGCGAGTTGAAGACCTGGCCGGGAAAGTCCGTCGACAGGCGCTTCGTCAAGGTGAACACGCCGCCCTTCGGATCCTCGACATCCTCGCCGAAAATCATCCGCCGCGGGTCGGCGTCGAGCCCCGCGCGCAGCGTGAGGTTGATCATGTCGCCCATCCGGTATCTGCCCGGCTTGAACATCGCCTCGTCGAGTTCGGGCGGCGGGTTGATGACGTTGGCCTCGAGGTCGCCGGGCAGCGGGTTCTCGGCTTTCTCGGCGGCGGCGTAGTCGGCGCGGACCTTTTCCTTGATCCCGCCGTCGAGTTCGGCGAACTCCGCCGCGGTGAGTTCGCCCTCCGCGATCAATTGGTCCGTCAACACCTTCAGCGGGTCGCGCTCGTCGAGCGTCATGAGCTCCTCGGCCGAACGGTAGATTCTTTGATCGTCGGAACTGGTGTGGCTCGAAAGCCGCTCCATCTTGACCCACAGGAAAACCGGCCCGTGGCCCGCGCGGATCCCGGCCATGAGCCCGGCGGCCACCGTGTACACCCGCTCCGCCTCCCAACCGTCGACCAGCGTCCACTCCTCCTTCGCGAGCACGTTCAGCACGAGCGGATTCGTGCGCCGCGTCGGGCTGGAGATGCCGTAGCCGTTGTCCTCGACCACGAGCAGCAGCGGCAGTTTGCGCTCCTTCGCGAACGCCACCGCCTCGAAAAAATCGCCCTGCCGCGTCGCCGCGTCGCCGACCGTGGCGAGGGTCAGCGATTTTTTCCCGTCCAGCTGCATGCCCCACGCCATCCCGCACGCGGGCAGGAGCTGCGACGCCGTGGGTGTTGGTACGCTCCAGATGTGATACACCGGGTGGCTGTAATGCGACGGCATCTGCCGCCCGTGCGACGACGATTCGCGTTTCGCCATGTAATCGAGCGCGAGCTGGCGCGTGGTGACGCCGCGCCCGAGCACGAGCGCGCGGTCCCGGTAGTAAGGGCACGCGTAATCGTCCGGCTGCATCAACAACCCGAGCGCCGCCATCGCCTCGTGCCCGCGGCCCGACACGTGAAAGTGCCCCTTGCCCTGCCGGTTGAGGCTCTCCTCGCGCAAATCGCCATGCCGGCTCTCGAGGATCGTGAGCAAAAGCTTGCGTCTTAGTTCGGTCGGCAGGGTTGTCGCAACAGCGGGCATTTCAAAGCTCCCCGGGGTGGAGAGTTCGGTTTTTGTTGTGGCACGAAAGGTCGTCCAAGCGGCGTGGGTTCGCAACGTGTTTCCCGGCGGCGGCCGGTGGTCGCGGCGCGGATTACTCCGTTCGGATTAAGGCCGCCGGCCCGTTACGGAACGCCGGCGCCTCGCTCCGCCCGCGCCCAGCGCAGCAGCCCGCCGCGCCAGGCCGGGAAACCCGCGCCCAGCAGCAGCGCGAAATCCAAATCGTCCGCGCTCCGCACCACGCCTTCCGCCAGGACCGCCTCCGCCTCGCGCACCATCACGCCCATCAGCGTTTCCTGAATCGCGCGCTCCTCCATCGGCGGGCCGCCGCCGCGCACCAACGCCGCCGCCGCACCGTTCACCGACGCGCGGCCCGCCTCGTAATGGTAAAAGCCGGCGCCCGCGTCCGCCTTCCGCCCCCGCCAGCCCGCCGCCGCCATCTGCCCGCACGCCGCCGTGCCGCTGAATCGCGAAGGAAAATAATGCTCCATCTCTCCGAAGATGAACCCGGTCACGTCGACCCCAACCTCATCGATCAACCGCAGCGGCCCCATCGGCCAGCCCCACTCCTGCATTGCCGGGTCGATGTGCTCCGCCGGCACGCCTTGCTCCCACAGGCGCACCGCCTCGTTCAAATAGAAAAACAGCACCCGCGTGACGACGAATCCCGGCGCCGAGCGGCAGATCGCCGGCGATTTGCCGAGCGCCTTCACGAGGGCCAGCGCGCTCGCCGCCGCCACCGCGCTCGTGTGCGGGCCGATGATGAGCTCGACGAGCGGCATCCGGCTCACCGGGTTGAAAAAATGCAGCCCGAGCGTGCGCGACGGATCCGCGACGTGGCCCGCGATCTCCTCGATCGGCAGGGCCGACGTATTCGAGGCGAGCAGCGCGTCGCGCCGCACGAGGGCTGCGAGTTCCGAAAACATTTTTTGTTTCTCCGCCGCGTTCTCGACGATGGCCTCGATCACGAGGTCGCACGTGTCGAAACCATCCCAGCCGGCGGTCGTCGCGACGCGGCGCAGGCCGGCACTCCCCTCCGCCGTCGAAAGCTTGCCACGTTTCACCGCGTCGTCGAACAACCCGCGGATCACGCCGAGCCCCCGCTCGACCAGGGCCGGTTGCACGTCGCGCATCACGACCTCGAAGGCGTGGGCCGCGAGCCATTGCGCGACGCCCGAGCCCATCACGCCCGCGCCGACGACCCCCACGCGCTGGATCGGCCGCGGCTGCGCGGCGCCCGCGGGAAACCAGCCGTCGAGCGTCCGCTTCTTCGCCGCGTCGCGCAGAAAAAAAACGTGGACGAGGTTCTTGCAGACCGCGCCGGCCGTGACGTCGCCGAAGGCCCGCGCTTCGAGTTCGAGCGCCTCCGGGAACGGAGCACCCGCCGTTCGCTCCACCAGGTCGATGGCGGCCACTGGCGCCGGCTGCCGGCCGGGAGTCTTCGCGACCGTCGCGGCGCGCAATCCGGCGAAAACCGCCGGCTCGCATCCGGCCGGGGCGGACCGCACGGGCCGGCCTTCGGCGGCGAGACGCAGCGCCGCCTGTCGCGCCCGCGCCCTCAACTCGGGGGCCGGCACGATCTCGTCGACGAGCCCGGCCCGCCGGGCCTCCGCCGCGCCGACGAGCCGCGCGGCCAGAATATGATCGAGCGCCGGCTTCGCGCCGATCAGCCGGGGCAGCCGCACACTGCCCCCCCAGCCGGGGATGGTGCCGATGCCCGTTTCGGGCAGGCCGATTTGCGTGACCGGCGCATCGCTCGCCATCCGCCAATGGCAAGCGAGTGCCAGCTCGAATCCGCCGCCCGCACAGGCGCCGTGAATCGCGCACACGACCGGCGCGGGAAAATCGGCGAGGCGCTGGAAAAGTTTCTGCCCCGCGCGCGAAAACTCCGCGGCGCCCGCGGCATCGGGCAGCGTCGCAAGCCATTGCAGGTCGGCGCCCGCGAGGAAGATTCTTTCCTTCGCACTGCGGATCACGAGCGCTCTTGCGGTGGCCGCGGCATCAAGCGCGGCCGCGAACGCGGTCTGCGTCGCGGCGTTGAACACGTTGGCGCGCGCCGCGGGATCGTCGAACACAATCCAGCCGACGCCATCGGCCTCGAGCGAAAAGGTGACGGGCCCGACGGCGCTCATCCGGGAGGTGGTGGCGCGGCCGCCGGGATCGCGGCCGCCGGCGATGGAAGGTCGCCGCCGCTCAAATCGTCCGGCGGAAGTGTGGAGGGCCCGAAACGCATGTCAGCCGAGCCAGCTGAGCGGATAATGCGGGTCGTCGCAAGCGAGCGCGTCGGCGGTGAGCTCGAGGGGGTTCTGCGTGTCGAACATCACCGCGAGTTCCTCCGTGCGCTGCGCGGTGAGGCTCGGGAGGGTCGTGCCGGGGTGCGGGCCGTGCGGGATGCCGCGCGGGTGCAGGGTGAAGGAACCGGCCTCGACGCCCTTGCGCGAGCCGAACTGGCCGCGCACGTAGAAGAGCACTTCGTCGGCTTCGGTGTTGTCGTGCGCCCACGGCACGCGCACGGCCTGCGGATGGTGGTCGAGCCAGCGCGGTGCGAAGGTGCACACGACGTAGCCGCGAATCTCAAACGTCTGGTGCACCGGCGGCGGCAGGTGCACGGTGCCGGTGATGGGCTCGAAATCGTTCGCGTTGAAGGTGAAGGGATAAATGAACCCGTCCCAGCCCACGACGTCGCAGGGATGGTGCGCGAGCACCATGCGCGAGAGCCGCGCGCCGTCCTTCACCAGAATCGTGTGGTCGCCGTCGCGGTCGACCGCTGCGAGTTCGCCCGGGCCGTGGAAGTCGCGCTCGCTGTAAGGCGCGCCCATCCGGATCTGGCCCTCGGCGTTCAAGTAGCGCGCCGGGATGCGCACGGGAAACGCACTCTCCAGAATCAGGTGGTCCTCCTGCGCGACCTCGTCGGGCACGACCCGGTAAACCGTGCCCCGCGGGATGACGATGTAGTCCTCGGCCCGGTAGCGGAGCCGGCCGAAATTGCTCTCGATCCAGCCGCCGCCGCGCCAGACGAAGATGATTTCATCGGCGCCGCCGTTGCGGAAGAAATCGAAATCGCCATCGGCGCGCGCCGGCCGGCAGCGCCACGCAATCATTTCCGGGTTGAACAAAAACGGCACGCGGCCCGTGTAAGGATCGCCCGCGCGCGGCAGCGCGGCGGTCTTGAGGTGATGGTGGCGGAGCGGCAGCCCGCCGGCCCGCCGCGGCGCCCACTGCTTCACGAACTCGACCGAGCGCACGCGCGTCGGCGGGCGCAGGTGATACAGGATCGTGTAGGCGCGGTCGAAGCCGTCGGTCGTGATGACGTGCTCGTAGTGCAGGCCCTCGCCCTGGTAGCTCGCGGCTTTCTCGCGCGGGAACTGGAGGTGGTGCTTCGCCGGCAGCGAGCCGAGTTGGCGGTAGTGGGGCATGGCTGGCGGAGGGCGGAGGACGGACGACAGAGGACGGAGGTCGGAGGACGGAGAACGGATGCGGAAGCGGGTATTTCGGTTCCCGGCTTTTTGCGCCCGGTCCCCTGGTTTCAGAGCGTGCCGCGTTTCGTTTGCTCCCGTTCGATCGCCTCGAAGAGCGCGCGGAAATTTCCCTCGCCGAAACCGCGCGCGCGCCCGCGGCGCTGGATGACTTCGAAGAAAAGCGTCGGTCGCGCAAACACGCATTTCGTGAAAAGCTGGAGCAGGTAGCCGCCGCCTTCGCCCGGCTCGCGATCGACGAGGATGCGGAGTTGTTTGAGCGCCTCCTTGTCCTCCTCGATTTCGCCCACCCGCTGATCGAACTCCGCGTCGTAGTAGCTGTCGGGCACCTCGAGAAATTCCTGCCCCATCCGGCGCATCTCCGCCACGGTGGCGACGATGTCGGGCGTGAGCAGCGCGATGTGCTGCACCCCGGGGCCGTGGTATTGGTCCAGATACTCCTGAATCTGCGAATTGGCCGACGACGGCTCGTTGATCGGCAGTTTCACCCAGCCGTCGGTCGAGCTGACGACCTTCGACATCAGCGCGCTGCGGCCGGTGTTGATGTCGAAGTGCATGAACAGGTCGAAGCCGAAGATCTCCTCGTAGTATTTCACCCACGGTTCCATGTGCTCGACGTTCGCGACGACGTGGTCGATCATCGCGAAGTTGATGTCACCGTCCTCGAACGCGCCGGGCACGGGCCGGTAGCCGGGCGCGAATTCGGTGTGCGGCTTGCGCTCGATGAAGGTGTGGATCGTGTCGCCGTAGGCCGCGATCGCGCCGCCGACGAACTGATCGTGCTCGTCGACCGGGCGCACGATCTTCGCCCCGCGGCGCGCGGCCTCGGCCAGGGCATGGCGCGCATCCCTCACCCGGAAGGCCACGTCGCGCACCCCGCAACCGTGCTGCCCGAGGTGCCGCGCGAGCAGCGCCGCCTCGGGCCCGCCGCCCTGCGGCTCGGCGAGCAGAAAATTGACCCGGCCCTGCCCGACGACATGCGCCCGGCGTCCGCACACGCCCGACGCCTCGTCGGCGTAGAAGCGGCACGCCATGCCGAATTTCTGGACAAAGAAATCGCGCCACCGGTCGGCGGCGTCCACGATGAACTCGATGTGGTCGATGCCCTTGATCCCAAGGGGATTCGCGGTCGCGGCGGGCCCGGCGTCTCGTTCGAAATAGGTTGTGCTCATGGGCGGCGGGACGCGCGAAAGGTAGCTCCGGCCAGGCCGGCGCGCCATACGCTGAACGGAGTAATCGCGAAACGCCGGGGTTGATTGCCGGCGGCGGCCGTGGTTGGTTTTCCCCGTGCCTGCGTCCCGTTCTCCCGCCGGCGCCGTGCCGCTCCTCCCGCCGGAAATCGCCCCGCCCCCGCTGGCGGAGGCGTTGCTGCGGCTGCACCGCGCGCTGACGTTGCGTGAATTGTGGCCCGCCTTGCGGGGAGTGGCGCACGAAGCCATCGCGCATCGCGCGTTGACGTTTGAGATCGGAGTGCGCGCCGACGGCACGCCCAAGAAAACCTACCGTCACGCCCAGCCCGGCGCGACGCCCGAAGTGCCGGACACGCGGCCGGTGCGGGAGTGGCTCGCGCTGCACCCCGGCGTGCGCGTCTGCCGTTTTTCCGATGTCGTCGGGCCGCGCGACCGGGCGGCGCGCCGCGGGAACCGCGACCGGCTGTTGGGCATCGCGGCGTGGCGCGGGCGCGAAATGCAGGGCGCGCTGAATTTTTTCCGGGAGACGGCGGCGGCCGATTTTTCGCCGCCGGAGGTGCGGCTCGCCGAGGCGTTGCAGCCCCATTTTGAGACGGCGGTCGCGCGCGTGCTGGCGCACGAGGCGGCCGGCTTTCGCGCCGGGCAGTTTGCGGCGATGCTGGAGGATGTGCCCGTGGGGCTGCTGCTGCTCGACTGGGAACTGCGTCCCTTGTGGCTGAACGGCGAAGCCGCCCACGGGTGTGCGGTCTGGAACCACGGCGAGCGGCGCGCCGCCGCGCTCCGGCCGCGGCAGCTGTTTCGCGTGCCCGCGCCGCTGGCGGGCGCGTGCGCCGAACTCCGCGCAAAATGGGAAAGGCGCGCGACCACCGGCGCGCCGGAACTCGGGCCGATCGTGGTCAGCGAGCACGCGCTCGGGTTGCACGCCCAGATCGTGTTGCGGGCGGTCGGGGCGAGCGCCCTGCTCCCGCCGACGTTTCAAATCCAGCTCGACTACCGCCGGCCGCGCGGCGACCGGCACCGGCCGCTCTCGCCCGGGGCGGTGGCGTTGCTCGCGCGGCTCTCGGCGCGCGAGCGCGAGGTCGCGATGCGCGTGCGCGAGGGCCTGCGGACGGCGGAAATCGCCGCGGAACTGAAACGCAGTCCGCTCACGATCAAGACCCAGATTGCGGCGATCTTTGCGAAACTCGGCGTGGCCAGCCGCACCCGCGTGGCCGCCCTGCTCAATCGCTGACTCCGCCCGGCGCGGGTGCCGCCGCCGCATTTTACTCCGTTTAGCCGATGGCCGGTTTACGCGGCGTGGATACCTTTCCGCCCAACGACCCAGCCCGCGCCACAACCGTCGCACCGCCCACCCGCAAGCCCATTGATGCCATGACCCTGGCCACCCTTCCCACCCGCTCCGAGGCACCCGCCGCCGCGGGCGCCGATCCGCGCTGCGTGCCCGTCAAGCTGGCGGCGCCCATCGCCATCGGCGACGAGATCGCGTATCCCGGCTACACCGACGGGCAGCACGACGTGTGGCGCACGCTTTTTCGGCGGCAGGAAAAACTGCTGCCCGGTCGCGCGGCGGACGAATTCCTCTCGGGACTCCAGACGCTGGGACTCGACCGCGAGAAGGTGCCCGCGCTCGCCGGGGTCTCGCGGCGGTTGCAGCGCGCGACGGACTGGCGGCTCGCGCGGGCCCCCGGGTTGCTCGACGCGGGCGATTTTTTCTCCCACCTCGCGCGGCGCGTGTTTCCCTGCACCGACTACGTGCGCGGCCGCGACGAACTCGACTACACGCCGGCGCCCGACTGTTTCCACGACATCTTCGGCCACACCCCGATGATCGTGCACCCGCGTTTCGCCGACTTTTATCAGAAAATCGGCCAGGCCGCGGTGAACTGCCACGACCCGGCCGTGATGGAGGGACTGGTGCGCATTTATTGGTTCACCGTCGAATTCGGATTGGTCCGCAGCGCGCAGGGCCTGCGGATTTACGGGAACGGGATCATCTCGTCGGCCGGCGAGACCCTGCACTGCTTCGATCCCGCGGTGACCAGGCGTCCTTTCGTGCCGGAACATGCCGCGGCGCAGCCCTACGACATCTGGCATTTCCAGGACACGCTCTTCGTCATCGAAAGCTTCGATCGGTTGGAGGCGGAGTTCGAGCGCTGGGCAACGGAGCGCGCCTTGCTGTGAGGGGCGAGTTCGTTCCCGATAAGTCACCCGGGGTCGCTCTCCGCCTGAAGGTGAAGACTCCCACCGGCACCGACGACATCGGCCCGCGGAAACAGGCCGGCGGCCTTGCAGTCGTTCTGCATAAACACCGGGGCGGACCACGCGGCGGCGGCGTCAAGGGGGATTCCATTCGGCGAGGCCCATGTAGTCGTCCAGCCAGCAGTGCAGCAGCACCTGGTGGAGGCACTCGACCACGCCATACGTGCGCCCCGGCACGAAGAAGTTCACGTCGCCGAGCCGCCGGGCGGGATTGTCGGCCTGCAAGCCCGTGAGCGTGACCACGTGCAGCCCGCGCTCGCGCGCCGCCGCGAGCGCCGCGAGAATGTTGGGCGAGCGGCCGGAGCTCGAGATCGCGATCAGCACGTCGCCCGGCAGGCCGTGCCAGCGCAGCGGCGCGGCAAACGTCTGCTCGTAGCCGAGGTCGTTGCCGAGCGCGGTGAGGCTCGCGCTGTCGTTGAACGCGAGCGCGCGCAGCCCGGCGTTCTTCGCGCAGTCGAGCGCCAGGTGGCTCGCCATCGTCGCGCTCGCGCCGTTGCCGATGAAGTAATGCCCGCGACCCGCGGCGTGCGCGCTGCGGGTGAGCGCCAGCCACCGGGCAAACCCGCCGGCGGCGCCGATCTCCTGCCCGTCGCGCGCCGTTGCACTGACCGCCGCGAGGCGCGCAGACAACGTTTCCCGATAACGATCGAAATAGTGCACGGTGCCGTATGCCCTATATCCTTCGACGGGCTCAAGCCCGGAAAACGGGGCGACCGCCTTCGCGTTGGTTCGCCGCGCGAAAAACTGCCAGCCCGGACATTTCGCACCGCGTCGCGTCGCCGCAGGCGGCGACCCTACGAATACGCATTCCCGTAGGGCGATCGCTGGCGGCGGGCCGGAATTAAATGCAATGACCCGCGAAAAATCGTCGCAAACATGAACGATCTGGATCGATATTGGCACCCACACCTTCTCCACCATGACTGCGTTTCGTCTTTCGTTCTGCGCGTCGATCTTCGCTGCGGCCGGATTGCTCCCGGCCGCGGAAAAACTCCCGGCTCCCGCCGGATTGCGGGAGGCGCTGGCTTTTCACGCCTCCTTTGACCGGTCGGCCGACGCGGACTTCGCCCGCGGCGATCGACGGATCTACACGGCCGCCGATCGCAACAAACGCGACGACTCACCGCCCGGCCTCCCGGCCGAAGACCTGGTGCGCATCGCCCGGGGCGAAGGCCGGTTCGGTGACGCCCTCGAATTCCGCAAGAAGATGAAGCCGCAGGTCTTCTTCCGCGGCGGGGCAAATCTCGGCCACCAGCCGAAGAACTGGAACGGTTCGGTCTCCCTCTGGCTGCGACTCGACCCCGAGAAGGACCTCGAACCGGGCTACTGCGACCCGTTTCAAATCTACGCGCAGGCGTGGACGGAGGGAAACATGTTCGTCGAGTTCAGCAAGGATCACACGCCGCGACATTTTCGGTTCGGCCTCATGGCGGTCACGAAATTCTGGAATCCGCACAACCGAAAATATGAAGAGATGCCGGAAGCGGAGCGACCGATCGTCGCGGTCCATCGGCATCCCTTCCGCCGCGACCGCTGGACGCACGTGCTCGTGACGTTTGCCAACATCAACTCCGGCGCCGCCGACGGCCGCGGCACGTTGTACCTCGACGGCGCGAAAATCGGCTCCTTCACCGGCTGGAACAACACGTTCAACTGGGACGTGACGAAGAGCGCGCTGACGCTCGGGCTCAATTACACCGGCTTCCTCGACGACGTTGCGATCTTCGATCGCGAGCTGACCGATCACGAGGTGCGGGCGGTTTTTGCCCTGCCTCACGGAGTCGGCGGCCTCCAGGCCCGGCCCTGAGCTTTTCCCTCCCCATGACCCAATGGCGCGGCGCGGGGTTGGCGCTCGTGGCCACGAACGCCAGCGAGTGGGAAATGACGTTAGTTGGACGGCATCAAGGTTAGCCTCACTCGGCGGAGTAGTTCTCAATATCCGTGAGAGAATTCATCGGTCGAGTAACCTATTGGGTTACTCTGTGATTTGGCGGATTTGGCGGAGGCACGTAACAGGATTGCGCTCAGCCCCGGACGAGCGTTTCCGCGAGCGCCGCTTCCGTCTCGCGCAGGGTAACTTCGACCTCCTCGAGGGTGTGGGCCGCGGAGAGCGAACACTGCTTGGTGGCCAGCGGAAAATAAAACACGCCGCGCGCGATGAGACTTCGACGCATCCGCTCGTCGAGGGCAAAGTCATGATGCCCGGCGAGGTCATGCCAGTCCACCGGCGGATGATCCATGAAGTAGAGGCAGTAGGCGGAGCCCTGTCGCGCGATGACCGCCTTGAGGCCGAGACGGCTGACGATGGCGTGCAACCCGTGCTCCAGGTGGGCGCCGAGAATGTCGACGTGCCGGTAGACGGCACCGTCGTTCATCAAGAGCCGCTCGATGGTGGCGATGGCGGCGGCAACTGGCACGGGATGACCATTGTAGGTGCCGGCGCTGATCGGCAGGAAAGGATACTCGCCGGGCGAGCGGTGCGGGCCGAGCTGGCTCAGCGGCGTCATCAGGTTGCAGGCGACATCGTTGTGCCAGCCATTGTATCCGCCCTGCATCACGATCACATGGTCGCGGGCGGTGAAAGCGCGCGCCAGCCGGATCGCCTGGTAGGTCGCTTCGCTGCCGGTGTTGAGAATCTGGAGCGACTCCACCCAGGGGACGTGACTGCAGATCAACTCCGCCAGCCGGCTCTCCATCTCCGTGCACCCGGCGCCGAAGAGACTCGCGCCACTTTGCAGCACGCGCGCGACCGCATCCTGCACGTAGGGATCGTTATGTCCGAGGAAGTGGGGCGAGAAGGCGGCGTGGTAATCGATGTAGCGCCGGCCTTCGGCGTCCCAGATGTAGGCGCCCCGGCCTTTTACGAACGAGATCTCAGGTTGGATGGCCCGGTTGATCGAGTTGACGCCGCCGGGAATGAAGCGGCTGCTCTGCGCAAGGAGGGCGGCGGAATTGGCACCGGTTGGGACGAGTTTTTCGGGACGCTCGATTTCGGTATTCATGGCGTTGGGAGGTGAGCATGAGTCTTCGCCCGCATTTTTCGCAACGCGGCAGAGCAGCAAACAAAACCCCCGGTTTTCCGCTCTCCGCGGTGCCTTCGAATAACTGCAGAGAACCCGGTGCGGCATCCCCGCAACCGACGTTGATCGGATTTTTCCTCCCGCCAAGGTCGCGGAGGTCGCCACGAAGGACCGGATAAGTCCAGCAGTCGAAACCGTTGCGCCCAATGCGTCCGTGGCGCGAGGCATCAGAATTGCTCGCAGCGCCAAGACCGCACCAGCGAGCTGGCGGCCGGTGCTTACGCAACAAAAACGAAAGACGCTGGTTCCGGCGGATGGAGTCATGGGTGAGGCGTTGATTTCTTGCGCGACCTTTTCTTCACTCCCGCGTCGATCCGTTCGCCCCGGCAACCATCAACCACCCGCCCCATGTCGTCCCTCCTCCGCTTCCTTCTCCCCGGTGTCCTGTTTGGAATCATCGCCGGCTCCGCGCCGGCCGCTCCGGCGTCCGCCGGACAAAACTGGCCGCAATGGCGCGGACCGCTGACCAACGGCCTGTCCCCCGACGGCAATCCGCCGGTGACGTGGAGCGAGACGAGCAACGTGAAATGGAAGGTGAAGCTGCCGGGCAAAGGCTCCGCCACGCCGATTGTCTGGGGCGACCAGATCTTCATTCAGACAGCGATCGCCACCGGCCAGAAAGCGGCAGCGACCGCGGAGCCGCCCGCTGCACCGCCGCCGCGCCCGAAAGGCGAGCGGGCTGGCGGCGGGCCGGAAGGGCCGGGCGGGAAAGGCGGGCCGGGAGGACGCCGCGGTGGCGGCATGGGCACGGCCACCCCGACCGAGCCTTACCAGTTTGTGCTGCTCAGCCTCGACCGCAAAACCGGGAAGACCCAATGGCAGAAGACCCTCCAGGACGTTGTGCCGCACGAAGGCCACCACGCGACCGAGGGCACCTTCGCCTCCGCCTCGCCCATGACGGACGGGAAGAGCGTCTTTGCGTTCTTTGGCTCCCGCGGACTCCACTGCCTGGACCTGCAGGGAAACGTGAAATGGCAGAAGGATTTTGGCCGGATGCGGACCAAGCTGACCTTCGGCGAGGGCTCCTCCCCCGTGCTGTTCGACGACAAGATCGTCCTGAACTGGGATCACGAAGGCGAGGACTTTGTCGTCGCTCTGGACAAGACCACCGGCAAGGAACTCTGGCGGCAGTCGCGCGAAGAAGAGACCTCCTGGGGCACGCCGCTCGTCGTGACACAGGACGGGACGACGCAGGTCATCACCACGGCCACGCGCAAAATCCGCAGCTACGATCTGGCGACGGGCAGACTGCTCTGGGAATGCGCCGGCATGACGGCGAATTCGATCCCGAGCCCGGTGGCGGCGGACGGCCTGGTGTTCGCGACGAGCGGATTCCGCGGCAGCGCGCTGCTGGCGATCAAGCTCGATCGATCGGGCGATCTGACCGGCACGGATGCCATCGCGTGGAGCTACAAGAAAAACACGCCTTACGTGCCTTCGCCGCTGCTCTACGAGGGCCGGCTCTACTTTTTCGCGCTCAACAATGCCACCCTCACCTCTTGTGACGCGAAAACGGGGCGCCTGTTGATCGACGCCCATCGATTCCCCGAAATGCAGGGTGTGTATGCGTCGCCGGTCGGCGCGAGCGATCGCGTCTACCTGGTTGGCCGCAATGGCGCGGCCACGGTGATCAAACTCTCCGACACGTTGGAAGTGCTGGCCACCAACCGGCTGGACGAGAAGTTCGATGCCTCGCCCGCGATTGCCGGCCGGGAGATGTTCCTGCGCGGGGTCGAACACCTCTACTGCCTTGCGGAATAACGAGCGGAGAGGCAGCGGGAATCGAAGATAAGCGCGAATTTCAGAATGGGCCGAAATGAAATTGGGCTGGTAGAGGAACCTTCTCCCATTGAAAATCCATTTTCCTTTCAATCCCACGTGGCTCCGAATCGTGGCGCGTTGCTCGCAAATAATATGATCCGTCCGCAACGTAACTTGGATAAGTTGAACCGTACGACGCTGTCGGCGCAGGCCGCCGCGTCGATTCGGAAAGCCATCGGGCAGGGTCGGTGGAGCGAATATCTCCCCAGCGAGCGCCAGTTGTGCGAGCATTTCCAAGTCAGCCGGCCAACGATTCGAACCGCGCTGCAAGTCCTCGCTCGCGAGGATCTGATCGAAATCCGCCATGGCCGCCGCAACCGGCTGCTGCAGACGCCGCCCCGCTCGGCTCTCGCCCAAAACCGGCTCGTCGGTCTCGTGACGCCAGAGCCGACCGCGCACCTGTCGCCGACCGCCCACCTGATTATCAGCGAGCTCCGCACTCATCTCGCCGAGAACGGCTTCGCCACAGAAATATTCGTCTGCCCATCGGGAGGGCTGCGGGCCCGATTGCGCGCGGTGGAGACCTTCGTGCGGCAAAACTGCGTATTCTGCGGTGTGTTGATCTCCGCCACCAGGGAGGTACAGCAGTGGTTCGCGCAGCGTTCATTTCCTGCCCTCGTGATCGGATCCTGCCATCAAGGAGTGAAACTGCCGTCGCTCGACGTTGACCATCGGTCTATTTGCCGCCATGCGACGGGCATTTTTCTCGGCAAGGGCCACCGCAACATCGCGTTGGTCGTGCACAAGTCCGGCTTCGCCGGCGATCTCGCCAGCGAGCAGGGCTTTTGCGAGGGCATCGATCAGCATCCGGGTCCGGACCGCGCTCATGCCACGGTGGTCCGGCACGACGGCAGCGCGCTGAACATCACGGCCCAACTCGATGCGCTCTTCAAATCGGACCATGCGCCCACGGCGCTGCTGGTCAGCCGCCGGTCGTGGGCGGTATTTACCTATGGTCGCAAAGGACGGTTGGATTGCTTATGATCAAAGAGTTACGACGATGACGGATTCATAGTTGATAGTTTTTTCTTCGCGAAGCGCGGCGAGCGATTTTCGGGGCCGGCGGCGAGAACGGCGTAAGGCGCGTAATG
>JACQWL010000241.1 GCA_016209255.1 Verrucomicrobiota bacterium | reverse complement strand
TCCCCAGAGCGTGAAAAGGCCTTCAGACGTCACCAGAAACCAGCCGGCGCCGCGCCGCTCGATCCAAAAAATCCCGGCGGTGCCCAGGAGCGACGCCGGCATGAACATTTCCGGCCCTGCGTCACCCATCCGGTAGAGTCCGGTCGGCCGGTGCTGCACGAACACCCGTTCGCCCAGGCGGAAGGCGCGGAGGTGCCGCGTCCCCGGCATCACCCACACGCGAAACGAGCTGCCGTCCCAGCGCAGAATCCTGTCCTCCGCCACAAACAGCGCGCCGCTTCCCTCCGCAAAGACGTGCCAGACGTCGCCAATAATCCTGTGTTCGGGCGGTATGAATTCTCGCAACGAATGAAAATTCCAGCGATCGGCATCGCGATCGAACCAGCCAACTTCGCCTGTCGCCCCCGCCCACAGGCGCCCGTCATATCCAAATGCGAGTGAGAGGATGGTGTGCGCTCCACGCAGCGATGACTCGCGCCAGCGATCGCCATCGAATGTCACCAGATTTTCGCATCCGAAATACAGGACGCCGGCGGCGTCCTGTACCACCGTCCAACCGAGCGCGTTCGCCCCGATTTCGGTGGAAGAATACGACGTGATCAACGGATAGCCTGGCGCCGTCGCGATCGCGTGTGGGCAGAAGCGCGCGGCTCCAAGCACAAAGGCCAGGGCGAGGGCGCGGGCTCGGGGGAACGTGAACATTTTGAGGCGGAAGGCTGCTGCCGGCACATCACTTTATGGCGATTGCAACCATCCTGTCTACCGGAATTCCGGTAGTTTGCGATATCGAATATTCGGCGGGAAGGGGAAAACTCGCCCCCGCTATGAAAAATATCAAACGATTGGTGTTAGGGGTGGTTTCGAGCCTGCTGCTTGCGGCGGGCTTTGCGTGGGCGGCGGATCGGCTTGATCCGGTGTTGGTGGATGTGCGTGCGCCGGCGGTCCAGCCGGACGGGATCGCAGCCAACTGCACGCTCCCTTGTAACCACGCCGGTGATGTCTGAGCGATTTCGCCATGCTCAGCCTCGCCTCCCTCCGCTACCGCAACATCCACGCCGAGCATGGCGGGCCTGTTGAACGGATTGATTTCGGTGAGTTTCCCCTGCGGGGCCGGCGGGTGATCCAGGCGAATGCCCGGCTCATCCCCGGTCTCACGCCGAAACGCCCGCTCAGCATCTTTAGCAGTGCTGACGGCACCGGCACCCATCCGGTTGCGGCCATCGCCCGCCACAAGGCGGTGTCGGAGGCGCTTGAACGTTGGGCGTTTCATTCGGTCGTGCGCTCCGAGCGGGCGGCCGAATTTGGCTTTGACGTCGATCCATCGTCCAACGGCATGTCCGCTTTCCCCGGCTTGCTGCGCCGTCAGCCGCGCCGAACGGCCGTCCTCGAGGCGGTCGAGCGGTTCAGCGTGATTGCGTGGTGGGAGGGGATGGCGGAGGGCCGGCGGTTTGAAACGGACTGGCCGGGGGTGTCGGCGGTCGCCATCGACGGCCCGTTTGGCGGCGTGACGGTGGTGGCATTCGCGCGCACCGAGTGGGGCGGCTACGCCTACGGCCATGCGGCGGAGGAGTCGTTCGGCGCGGCCTGCGAACGCGCAATCGTCGAACTCGCCCGCCATGAGTGGGTGATACGCTCGTGGTGGCTGGCGTTTGTCGCCGGCGAAAGGACGGCGCCAACGAACATCTTCGAACGGCGCGCCCTGTTCTTCGCCACGGAGGAGGGTCACGAACTGTTTCGCGAACGGCTCGGACGGAAAGCGTCCGGTTCCGCGCCTCGCGCGGCGGTCATTTGTGACCGCGATATTCCCGGTCCGTGGGATGAATACGCCACGGTGTGGCGGTTCGCCCTGTGCCCCCCGACCGACGGCTATATGCACGGAGGGGAGCAGTATTTCTTTCTCTAAAACAGTCACCCACATGGGCGGCGCCGCTTCGCCGGCGCGGCCATCTTTGGCACGTCACAAGAATGGCGCGTTGGCCTCTGCGACGGCAGACCGCCCGGCCGCAAATCACGGGGCGCAGCCGGTTCGGGCGGCGATTCCTGACGGAAAGGGCGGGGTGATGCGGGTTCTCCACCTCGAAGAGAATGCCGGAGACGCCAGGTTGGTCCGCGAACTCATCCTGTCCGAGTGGCCGGATTGCCAGGTCACATGGGTTGACTCGCGGGTCGCTTACGTCGCCGAACTGCAACTGGCGCGTTGCGACCTGATCCTGTCGGCCTATGCGCTGGTGTCCTTCTCCGGACTGGAAGCGCTCAAACTCGCGCAGGAGCAGGTCCACGGGACGCCTTTTATCTTCGTCTCGGGCACGATGGGCGAGGAACGCGCGATCGAGGCGATGCGCGCCGGCGCGGCGGACTGCGTGCCCAAGGATCGGCTGAAGCGCCTGACGGTCGTGATCGATCGTGCGAGGCGGGACAGCGAGGAGCGGACCAAACACCGCACGGAGCGCAAAGAACTCGAGGAACAGTTTCTGCGCGCGCAGCGGATGGGAAACATCGGCCTGCTCGCGGCGGGAATTGCGCACGATCTCAACAACATGCTCGCGCCCATCCTGCTCGCGGCGCCGATGCTGCGCGAGTACGTCGACGATGCCAGTGCGCTGGGACTGCTCAAGACGGTGGAGGAAAGCGCCCAGCGTGGCGCGAATCTTGTGCGCCAGGTTCTCGCGTTTACCCGCGATGCGAGTGGCGATCAACGCGTGGTTCAGGTGAAGCACGCGGTTCGCGACGTATCGGCCGTGATCGCCGGCACCTTTCCCAAGTCGATCCGGCTCGAAGAGATCGTCCCGAACGATCTCTGGCCCATCAAGGTGAACCCGACGCAAATCCACCAGGTGCTGCTCAATCTTTCCCTGAACGCGCGCGACGCGATGCCGGACGGCGGAACCCTGCGCTTGCGCGCTGAGAACCGCATCCTCGACGAATCGGCCGCGGGCTTGATTGCCGGGGGGCTGGCGGGGGCGTATCTCGTGCTGCAGGTCGAGGACACCGGCATGGGCATTCTGCCGGACGTGCTGACGCGGATGTGGGAACCGTTCTTTACGACGAAGGAACCGGGCAAGGGCACGGGCCTCGGCTTGTCGACCGTCCGGAGCATCATCGAGAAGCATAACGGGTTCATCCAGGTGACGACTTCGATCGGTCGCGGTTCCGGATTTCACATTTTTCTGCCGGCGGCCGAGGATGTCCCGGCCGAGCGCTTGAGCCCGCTGTTGCGTCCGCCGCCGTATGGCAAAGGCGAACTCATCCTCGTTGTCGACGACGAGCGCGCCGTCCGCGACCTGACGCTGGCCGCGCTCACGCGCAATGGCTATCGCGTGATTCTGGCCGGCGATGGTGCGGAGGCGGTGGCGGTGTTTGCGCAACGGGCCGGGGAGATTCGGCTCGTCCTTACGGATCTGCACATGCCCAACCTGGATGGCGTGATGTTTGGCCGCGTGTTGCGGCGCATCAATCCGTCCATGAAAATGCTCGTCATGAGCGGGATGAAGCTGGCGCTCGGCAACCGCCCCGATTACGCGCCGGAGGAATTTGGCGACGGGTTTCTGGCCAAACCGTTCAAGCCGGAGGCCCTGTTGGCGAGAGTGCACGATTTGCTGCGGGCGACCGATGCCGGCCGGGTGGCCGCTCCACCGCACCCGAACCCGTGACGGAAGGGCGGGCGGGGTGGGCGACCGTTCGTACCAAAAGCGTTCTCCATTTGCTGTCGCTCAAGCGTTCTCCATTACCTGTCGCATGCGCATTGAAAATTGAGAGTTACTGCCCAGGAGGCATCCTGGGACGAGATGCCAGCCGAGTTGTTACGATTGAAAATTGTAAATTGAAAATCAGGAATCGCTAATTGCGGCTGGCGTCGCCGCCGCCTTGGTCATTCTTCCGACCCTCGCCTTTGGCAGTGGAGACAGATTTTCCAAGAATGCGGCAAAGCATCGACAACGTTTCCGATGTGCGCCGCGAAGCGCCAAAGTCGCGCTGAGAGTTCCTCGTGGTTCATGGCTGTAATCGCCGCATGGCGCCAGCGGAAATTCCAGATATCAGATTTTCAATTTTCAATTTTCAATTCTCCAAAACACGTCATTAGGCAACCCTGAGGCGGGACGCCTCCTGAGTAGTTACCAATTATCAATTCTTCGCAACGCTTCAGGAGGCATCCCAGAGCGAAATGCCCCCCTGAGCGGTTACAAGTTTGCGCAAAGCCACAGGCGGAATCTCGCAAGTCCGACGGGCTAGCCCGCATTTTTCACACGCTGACGCTGCGCATGAGAGAAGAGTGTGAAAAGTCTGGGCTAACGGGTGAGGACCGGCGGCTCCTCCTCAGGGGGTGCCACCGGATACAGCCGCGCGAGCATGGCGCGCCATTGTGCATCCTCGTCTTCGCGGCGCTGCACCGCGCGATACTCCATTTCCCCGGCGACAAAGATGAACGCAAAAAGCACCGCGGTGAGCACGGCGTGGTAGAAGAACAGCGCAGTCAGCGCGGCCAGCACGGCCAGCACCTTCCCGACCGTGGCGGCGACGAACGTGGCGCGCAGGTAGCGCAGCCGGGTGGCGAGCAGGGCCCGGAAGATGCGCCCCCCATCCATGGGAAAAACTGGCACGAGATTGAAAACGCCCATGAGCAGGTTCCAGTGGAGCAGCAGTTGCCCGAAGCCGGCCGCCGTGGCGGGGAATTCGACGTCGCCGCGCGGCCAGCCCGCCGGCACGCCGACGCCCACCCACAAAACCGCCGCGATCGCGAAATTCACCGCCGGCCCCGCCAGCGTGATGAGCAATTCGCGCGACGGCTGCCGGGGAATGCTGTCGAACTCCGCCATCCCGCCGATCGGCATCAGGAGGATCCGCCGCACCCCGACCCCAAAGCGAATCGCCGTGAACGAGTGGCCGAACTCGTGCAGCACAACACAGGTGAAAAACGCGAGCAGCGTCGCCACGTTCCAGAACAGCCCGGCCCATCCCCCATCGGCCCATCCCTCCTGCGCGACGAAGGCGAGCAGGAGAAAAAACGAGAAATGCACCGCCAGCTGAATGCCGCGGACCCGGAAAAGGTTCATTGACCAGCCAAGCATGTGAAGCAACAAAGGCGCGCCGGCAGAATATGCCAGCGTTCTGTTGTTATTCCGGATGACGTGAGGGCGCCCCTTGCCACGGGGTGGATGCCTCCGTGCCGCCCAGGGTCACCGCAGCGCGCCGGGCCGCTTTGCCGCCCGCCGTTTCTCATGTCCAACCCTGCCAAACCGCCAACCATCCTCGTCATCGATGACGACGCCGAAATCCGTTATTCGCTTTCCCGCGTCCTCTCGACGCGCCAGTACCAGCTGACCGAGGCCGCGAGCGGCGAGGAGGGCATCGCGATGGTGAAAAAAGGACCGCCGCCCGACCTCGTTTTTCTCGACGTGCGGCTGGGCGGGATGAGCGGCATCGAGGCGTTGCAGCACATCCGGGCGGCGAACCCGAAACAGCTCGTCGTGCTCATGACCGCGTTCGGCACCGCCCAGACCGCCATCGAGGCGATGAAATACGGTGCGTTTGACTACGTGATGAAGCCCTTCGATCCCGCCAAGGTGCTCTCCCTCGCCGAAAACGCCCTGAAGGCTCACGCGGACCTCCGGGCGGTCGGCGAGTACAAGCCGACGATCAACATCGAGGACTACCGCGAGGGAATCGTGGGCAGCTCGGCGGTGATGCAGGACGTCTTCAAGGTCATCGGCCAGGTGACCGCGAGCGATGTCACGGTCATGATCACCGGCGAGAGCGGTACCGGCAAGGAACTCGTCGCGCGCTCGATCTGGAAACACAGCCACCGCGCGGAC
>JACQWL010000240.1 GCA_016209255.1 Verrucomicrobiota bacterium | reverse complement strand
GCGGATGCGGCCGATCAGCGGGCCAATGCTGCTGAGGGAGCAATGCGGGCGGCAGCCGCTCCTCCGCCGACACTTCCAGCGCCCGCCCGATCAGCGGCCAGCACGCCGGCGCCGGCCCCACCGCCAGTGTCCGCTGCCGCGCCGCCGACAGCCCCGCGGCCCATTGCAACGACCGACAAAGAATCCGTGCCAGCGCCCAAGTCCGGATTCAGTGGGCTCTTTTATCACATGCACAGCGCCGCTTCGCTGGAGAAATGGGACTTCAATCCGGACGGCACTTTTCTCCATACGTGGGTCGGCGGCGGCGCCGGAGCGAGCAGCCGGATGAGCGAACGCGGGACTTTCCGCCTCGAAGGCGGCGAGCTGGTGCTGCAGGTCAACAAGGTGGTCGGAGCCTTTGTCGCCTCAACCGGCTCGAAACAAAGCACGCTCGGGGCGGGCACGGAAATTTCCGCGGAGACGCGTCACATGAAAATCACGCTGCGGGGCGACAAAGGCGGCGGCGGCATCGTCCTCGACGGCGTCGAGTTCAAGGTTCGGAGCTGGCAGTAATCATTTTTCGCCTCCGGCGAAAAACCAAGGATTTGGCACAGCAAAATCCTCAGCGGTTCTGCACGAGCGCCAGCCGGAAACCAACCAGGTTGCTGCGGGTGCCCGGGCGTTCGCGGACGCGGCTGGTGGAGTAGCAGTTCTCGGCGTCGCTCTTGCAATTGCCACCGCGGTACGCGCGTGCCCCTCCCGGGCCCACGCCGACGTAGTCCGCGACCGCCCCGCCCGGATACGTGCCAAAGCGGTCGAGACACCACTCGGCCACATTGCCATGCATGTCGTAAAAGCCCCAAGCGTTCGACTGCCGCAGGCCGACGCGGTGGGTGCTGTTGCCGCTGTTCGAGGCGAACCAGGCCATGAGCTCCAGGGTGCCCGCGTAGGCAACGGTCGTTCCCGCACGACACGCATTTTCCCACTGCGCCTCGCTCGGAAGCGTGTAGATGGCGCCTTCCGGCAGCCGGCTGGCAGCGCGCTCGCGGGCGGTAAGCCGGCTGCAGAATTCCATCGCCTCGTCCCACGTCACGTTCTCCACCGGCGCTTCGCCGCCGGCCGCCTTGAACTGGCTCGGATTTCGTCCCATCACGTTTTCGAACTGCGCCTGCGTCACCTCCGTCTTTCCCAGCCAGTATCCCCGGGTCAGGGACACGGTGGTCTGCGGGCTTTCATTGGCATGCTGCATGGCTTTTATCCCCTGAGCGATTCCCACCAGGCCGCCAATCAATGCTGCGACCGCGGCGTTGGGGTCATTCGGGTTCGCCGTTTGCACCGCCGCCGGCGCCTGATACGCCGGCGTGCCCATGACGAATCGTCCCGGCGGAAGCCAGATCATCGCGACACCCACGTCGGGCACAGTCCACGCGTCCCCATTGACTGGCCCGGGAATCTTTTGCAGCGCCACGTTGAAGCGCGCCGTGTCGCGCGCCCGCACTTCGCCGCGCGCAAGACCGTTTTGGTAGCCCGAAAGCCGCAGCTCGAACTCGACGGCGGCGGGAATCACGTCGCGCAGATTGTAGGGGGTCCGGCCAACCTGTCGTCCCTGCGCCCACACCTCCGCGCCGCTTGGCTCGCTCGTGACTTCCACCGCCCCGCCGACGAACTCCGCCACAATCGACGCCGTGCGGCCAGCCACGACGCTTAGACGTTGTTGCACGTCGGGCCAGCCCGGGCGGCTGACGGTGACTGTGTACTCACCGGTTGGCAAGACGCTTAGCGTTGCGGGGGTCGTGCCGCGTTCGGATTTTTCCGGGCCTCCCAATACGAAGCGCAGGCCGGGCGGGCTCGAGACTATCTGGGCGATCCCGGTTGCCCGCACGAGTACAAGATCGAGCGTCGCAAATTCATTCTCCTTCACCTCGACCTCCGCTCGCTGGTCGACATAGCCGGGGAGCCGGACCACGACGGGATATTTGCCGAGCCGCATGTCTTTCAGCGTCGCCGGACTTTTGGTGATTGCAGCGGTTCCCACCGTTACCTCCGCGCCCGCCGGCGTCGTGTTGACGCTGAGTCCCCCGCGCGCGGCCGCGAGTCGAGCCGCCTCCCAGCCCTCGACGCGTCGGGCCCACCGCAACTCAAGTTCGTCCCGAGAGCGGTCCGGGGCAGTGGCGAGATAGGCTGCGACGGCGGCGTTCGTTGACTGGCGCTGCGCCTCGCCCACCCCGTCGACCATTGCATCGACCTTCGCCGCGATCGCCTCATAAGCTTGCTGCTCCTGCATGGCCTGGACGCGCGCCGCTTCGTCCCGCGCGCGCTGCTCCGCGACGGATTTTTCCTGCGCCGCACGATTGGCCTCGGCGATCCGCAGCCGTTCCTGCTCCGCCGCGTTGCGCGAACGGGTTGGGGCATGCACACCAAAATAATAGCCAGTCGCGGCCAGCACGGCAGCCGCCGCAATCGCCGCGACCAGCAGACCTCGACGCCCTGCCGAGGTTCGTGCCGGAGCCGGGCCCGCGCCGACAGTAACAACCGCCGGCGGGGGCGTATTGACGGTGGGCGCAATGGGGGGAGGCAGTGGCGTCGGCGGTGGTTTCCCCAGCACCGGCGGTTCCGGTGGGGTCGCCGCCGGCAGGGGAACTCGCGGCAGCGCCACGACCGTTTCATCTGACGCCGGCTCCGGTAAGCTGGGCGGAACACCGGACGCGAGGCCGAGCCGCTGTGCCACCTCACCCGCCGAGCGCGGGCGTTGGGCCGGGTTCTTGTTGAGGCAGGCGAGCGTGGTCTGGCTCCACTTTTCGGGAATCGGCTGCCCGTCACAACCCACGTCGAGACGATGCTCGTTCAACGGCGCAGGCGTCCGTTCCCGGATCTGAATGATCATGCTCGCGACGTCGCCGCGATAAAACGGCGGCTTCCCCGTGAGGAGCTCACAAAGCGTCGCGCCGAGCGCGTAGATGTCGTCGCTCGCGGCGGGTTTGTCGCCCGCGAGCTGCTGCGGGCTCATGTAAGGCAGCGTGCCGCTGGTGCTGCCCGTCGTGAGTCCGGTCAGCCGCGTCTGGCTCTCCGTCAGGCTCCGGGCGATGCCGAAATCCGTGATTTTCAAATCGCCGACGCTGGTCACCAGCAGGTTGGCGGGCTTCAGATCGCGGTGTACGATCCGCGCCTTCAAGTGCGCATAATCGAGCGCGCTGCAGAGCTGCTCCACGAGCGGCGCGAGTTCCGACGCCGGCAGACAGCCGCCGGCCGACACCGCCTTCCGCTTCGCGAGACTTTCGCCATCGACGAATTCCATCGCGATCGCCGCGCTTCCGCCATCCTGGACAAAGTCGTAGACGCGCACGATGTGCGGATGCGTGAGCTCGAGGCAGCGTCGCGTCTCGCGTTTCAGATCGCGGATCGCCTCGGGATCCGCCGCCACGGCTTCCGGCAAAAACTTCAGCGCGACCGTGCGCTCGAGCTCTTCGTCGCGCGCCCGCCAGACCACGCCCATTCCGCCGCGGCCGGCGATCGCTTCCAAGGTGTAGCGGCCAAACATCCGCCGACCCGGCGCCAGCGCGCGCAGCGCAGCGTCGACTGAGTCGATACGCATGGTTTCGTCTCCGGGCATGGCGCCAGCGATATCAGCCGAAGCGTGGACGACTGGCAAGCCCGGGAGGGCCTCGGGAGGACGAAAGGGGGGTGTGACTGGATTCTGGCCGCGGCGGATTACGCGGCAGAGGCTTGGCTGCGTTGTGCGGGGCGATTCCAGCTGTCCCAGATCGCGTCGAACTGCCCGCCCAAGAGCGCGCAGCGCGTGTGCAGCACGGCCAAAAGTCCCGCTTCGGTCCAGCACATCCCGGATTGTTTGGCGCGTTGACCGACCACGGTCTTGCAGCCGGCTTCCACCACGCCGGAGCCGATGAACAAGCCCTGGCGGCGAAACTCGCCGTAGCGCATCCGGGTGCGGTTCTTCTCGAAGGAGCCCAACTCGGTCGCCACGGCAGCGCAGGGTGCCACGCCGCCGGCCTGGCCCCGCCGACGCGCCGTCTTGAGCAACCGGAGCAGGCTGAAGAGGGTAGAGTAGGCAGGGAGTTCACCGATGAGAATTGAACAGACCGTAGTTGTCAGTTCCTCTGGGAACTCCCCGCCCCTCATCGAACCGGACAGGCGGTTTTCCCGCCTATGCCGGGACCGGCATAGTACCGCCTCCGGCTCTCCGAGGCCGTTCACCGCAGACACTATCGAGGTCACCCTCTTGGTGCTGCGACCCAGTGTCCGTTGAAGCGCGCGAACCTTCGTTGTCGTTGCTATTTCCCAAACGGGAGCCATCGCACGGTTCTGTGCTTCGCTGTTCACGTCGACCAAGTTCGGTCCCTTCGCTCCAGTCTCGTTACGACCTTCACCGCTACTATGAACCGATCCGACCGGCCAAAGGCGGGCAAGCTTCTCCCCGGGCCGCGTCGGCCTTCTCCGTTAGAGGCCCGAGGCGATGGGGTCATGGTTTGACTGTTGACATCACCACCTTGAATGCCCGCCTGTCCGCGTCAGCTGCGCAGCGCTTTCAATAGTCAACCCATGACCCTATCCGCTCCCCTTCAACTCTCGCAGGTCTGCCAGCTGATGATCGATTGCGGCCTCGGTTACCTCACCCTCGGCCAGAGCTCGCCCTCGCTCTCCGGCGGCGAAGCGCAGCGGCTCAAGCTCGTAACCGAGCTTTCCTCCGGCCTCGCGACCTATCGCGAGCGCAGCCGGGGCGAGCTCCCGCGCAACCTTTACCTGCTCGAGGAGCCGACCATCGGGCTGCACCTGAGCGACTGCGAGAAGCTCATCGGCGTCCTGCACTCGCTCGCCGATCAAGGTCACACCGTCGTCGTCATCGAGCACCATCTCGATCTCCTGGCCGAGGCCGACTACATCGTCGAACTCGGCCCGGTGGGCGGGCCGGACGGCGGCGAGTTGCTTTACCAGGGCGAACTCGCGGGCCTGCTCG
>JACQWL010000225.1 GCA_016209255.1 Verrucomicrobiota bacterium | reverse complement strand
GCGTCGATGCCGCGGGCGCGGAGCGTGGCCGCGAATTCGCGCGCGAAGCCGTGCAGCGTCAGCACGCGCTTCGGCTGCACGAGTTCGACGAAGCGCAGCAGGCTCGGGAAGTCGGCGTGGTCGGAGAGCGCAAACGCGGCGCCCGCCCGAAGGGCAGCAGCGTTTCGATCCGGCGGCCGGGCAGGCGGGCGTGCAGGAAGCGCGCTGTCGCCGGCGTACAAAGGATCTCCTTGTGGCGCGCGATGTGATCGGAGTGCGCGTGCGAGACAAACGAAGGCTCGGCGCGCGCCTGCGCATCGAGCCACCAGCCGGCTTGCGGCAGCCAGAGGCCCTTGCGGTACTGGACATCCCACGTCCCGGCCATCAGCGGAAGATCACCAGACCAAGAATAAATAGCACGAGCCCGGCGGCGAGCAGCCAGTACCACGCCAGGCCCCGGCGCGACGGGGCCCGGCGGGGCCCGCGGGCCTCTTCCGCAAACGCCGCCGCGGGCAAATCGAGTCCGTCGTAGACCGAGCTTTCGCGCCAGCCGCTGCGCTCGTCGGCGCCACATTCGGGGCAGGAACGGGCTTTTTTTGGAATCGCGGCGCCGCAGTTGGCGCACTCTTCCGGCGGCAGGAGGTCAGGCCTCGGTGGCACGGAAATATTTCCTCTTCACGAGACGCCACGCGGTGACGAAGAAAGCCGTCAGCGGAATCGCCAGCAGCATGCCCAGCACGCCGTCGAACGCGGTGCCCCAGAAGAAAATGGCCACGATGATCACGACCGGGTGCAGGCCGGTTTGGTGTCCCATGATTTTCGGCGTCAAAACCCAGCTTTCGACGGCTTGCACGATCGCCTTCACGACCAGCACGAGCCCGACGAGAAACCAGCCGCCGCCGGGCTGGAAAAAGGCGAGCGGCAGTGCAATCGCGAGCCCGACAATCGTGCCCAGGTAAGGCACGATGTTGAGAAGACCGAGGGCGAGGCCGACGAACAGGCCGAACTTCAGGCCGACGATCGTGAACCCGGCCGCCAACAACACGCCCATGAAGAATCCGATCAGCAGTTGACCGCGGAAAAACGCCTCGACGATGCCGACGAATTCGCTGGCGAGAAACACGACATCGGCGCGGACACCGGGCACCAGGAAAGGCATGTGGGTGTCGAGATCGCGCGTCCGCCCGCCGCGCGCCAGAAGGAAGAAGAACAGGTAGACGGGAATGATGGCGACATGCATGAGCACGCCGAACACGCCAAATAGTCCGCCGAACGCCGCGCGGAGCGAGGGCAGGGCGTGACTGAGCAGTGTCTTGCCCTCGGCCGCCAACGTGTCGACGGCCCGGCGAATCGTCGGGTTGGCGAGCTGCCGTTGCGCGAGCGCGACCCACTCCGGGTAGTGTCGCTCCACGTACGCCGTGGCGTTGGCCCAGAACGCGGGCAGATAGTTGATGAAGTCGATCAACTGGTCCGCCAGCGGCGGGACAACGAGCACGAGTGCGCCCCCCAGGAGCAACACCACGACGCCGTAGAGCAGAATCACCGCCGCGAGCCGCTCCAGCCCGAGACGCGACTGCAGGACCGTCACAACCGGTCGGAGGATGAGTGCCAGCACGCCGGCCACGGCAAGCGGCCAGAGCACACCCGAAAAGAAACTCGCCAGGCGCCCCAGCACGATGATCGCCGCGATGAGCAGCGCCGCCGAGCCCAGCAGCGCCAGCAGCGTGAGCGCGAAGCCGGCGATGCGGCGCTGGCTGGGAGTAAGAAGCGGAGGGGAGGGCTCGGCAGGCACGCAAACCAGAGGAAAGAAGTCGGCGCGCGGAGGCCAGCCTGTAGTTCGCGGCCGCGCGGCTGCCCTCGGCGATGTCCTGCCGCCCGCTCCGCCCGGCCTGCACCGTCTGGTCCAGCCTGCACGTCTGGCGCTGCTTTTCTGTTTGCCCTCGACGCGCCCGTCGCGTTTTCCCTTCACGGCAACAGGGGTTTTTCCTCCCGGACCGGCTTCGGTTGCCGAGCACTTCGCAACCATGTCCCTGCTCCCTTTTTCCAGCCAGCTTATCGCCGATGTGGGCATCTCTCTCGGTGACGAGGGCAAAGGCCGGCTCATTCCGGAAATCGCCGACGAACTTCGCGGCACCGGCTCGCCCGTGTCGGTTGTCCTCAAGGTCAACGGCGGCGCCAACTCCGGCCACACCGCCGGCGGGATAAAACTCAACCTCCTGCCCGCCGGCGTCGTCATCGACGATGCCGTGCACCTGTGCATCGGCAGCGGCGTGGTCGCCGACCCGCGCAAGATCGCGTGGGAAACCCGTCCGCTCGAGAAAAAAGGGTACGCGGTCCTGGCGCGCCTCCTGATCGACGAGCGCACGCTCGTGTCCGATCTCACGCACCGGCTGCTCGACCTCGCGTGGGAGGATTACCGGGTGAACATCCTGGCCGCGGAAGCGCGCGGCTCGACCGGCCGCGGCATCACGCCGGCGTATGTCGACGAGGTCGGCCAGCAGCAGATTGTATTTTCCGATTTTCTCGCGGGACCGAATTATTTCGCCCGCAAGCTGGCCCAGCGGGCCGATCGCGCCTGCCGCACGATTCAGCACGTGTGCCGCGTGAGCGAGGCGACGTGGAATTCGTTTTTCGACAAACTCACCGCCGCCGAGCAGCGCGCCAACGCCGAGGTGATCGAAATGGGCGTGTTCGGCCGGGACGAGTTCGACTTCACGCGCTTCCGCGGGGCGGTGCCGTTCACCCTCAACCTCGACGCGCTCACCGCCACCTACTGGGCAGCCGGAACCGCCCTCGCCGGGAACATCGGCGAGGTCCGCGAGCTCGTTTTGCACGAACTTGCCGCCGGCCGCACGATTATCGGCGAATTCGGCCAGGCCTACTGGCTCGACAAGCGCCGCGGCTTCTCCCCCAACGTGACCGCCTCGCACACCTACACCCCCGAGTTTTTCGAGAGCGCCGGCATCCCGGTGCAGCGGATCCACACCTTTGGCGTCGGGAAGGCCTACGACACCAAGGTCGGCACGCACACGTTCCTCACCCAGATGGACGACGCTCATCCGCTCGCCATCAAATTGAAGCAGATCGAATTCGGCACGAGCACCGGCCGCCAGCGGATGGTCGGCTGGTACGACGCGGTGGAAAAAGGCGACGCGCTCCGCTACGGCGGTTTCCAGGACGTGATGATCAACAAGCTCGACGCGCTCACGCACAGTGGCGACTGGCGCGGCGAACTCCAAATTTGCACCGCCTACGAATCGGCCGATGGCCGCCGGTGCGCCCACGTGCCGCGCAACGCGGCGGTGCACAAGACGCTCCGCCCCGTCTACACGCGCCACGCCGGCTGGAGCGGGGATATCTCGGAGGTCCGGCGTTTCGCCGATCTGCCCCGCGCCGCGCAGCAGTACGCCGCCGCGATGATGCGGAGCCTGCTCGACGTGGCTTACGGCCACGGCACCTGGCCGGCCGCGGAAAAACTGCCGAACCTGCGCTACCTGGGCGTCGGCCCGCAGCCGTCGCAGATTATCAAGGACGTTCCGGCCATGACGGAGCTGGTCGGAATGTAGCGCTGGCTGGCTGCCCCGCCGCGCCGTTTTTCCCGCCCCCATGTCCCGCGTCCTCGTCACCGGCGCCGCCGGCTTCATTGGCAGCCACACGACCGAGCAATTGCTGGCCGCGGGGCATACGGTCTGCGGCGTGGACAACTTCCGCACCGGGCGCGCCGAGAACCTGGCCCCAGCGGCCTGCCACCCGCGGTTCACGTTTCAGGAACTGGACGTGGCGGATGCGCCGGCGTTCGACACGCTGGCCGCCCGTTTCGCACCCGAGGCGATCGTTCATCTGGCTGCGCTTGTCAGTGTGCCGGAGAGCATCGCCGACCCCGCGCTCAATTACCGGCTCAACCTCCATGCCACGCCCATCGTCGCCGAGGCGGCGCGCAAGCATGGCGCCCGCCGGATTGTCTTCGCCTCATCGGCCGCGGTGTACGGCGATGTCGCGGAGACGCCGACCGCCGAAACGGCGGTGAAAAACCCGATCAGCCCCTACGGCGCGGCGAAGCTTGCCTCCGAGATCGTGCTGCTCGGACATGCGGGCGCCTTTGGGCTGACTGTCCGCTCCCAGCGCTACTTCAATGTCTACGGTCCGCGCCAGGATCCTCGCTCCCCTTACTCCGGTGTGATTTCCATCTTTTGCCAGAAACTGGCCGCGGGCGAGGCGCCGGTGATATTCGGCGACGGCGGACAGACGCGCGATTTTATTTCCGTGCACGACGTCGCACGCGCCAACGTCATTGCCGCCACACGCCGCGACGTGCAGTCCGGCCCGGCCAACATCTGCACGGGCAAGGCGGCATCGCTGAATGAACTCGTCGCGATCTTGCGCCGGCAATTTCCCGGCGCACCCGCCCCGGTCCACGGACCGGCGCGCGACGGCGACATCCGCCACTCGCTCGGCGATCCCGGCGCCGCCGCGAACGAACTTGGGTTTTCCCCCCGGGTCAGCCTGGCCGACGGCCTCGCTGAACTCGTGCGCGCGGGGTGGGGCTAGAATCAGCAGTCGGCGACCACGGATCATACGGATCAAAACAGAGAAAAACCCTTTCCGCGGATTTCGCGGATCGACGCGGATAAATCCGCACCATCCGCGTAATCCGCGGTGAAATGCCTTGGCTCGTTGTTCGGTTGCGGCTGCGCCACGCCAAGCAGTAGGTGGCTTCAAACGAGTTTTTCAGGCTGATTGAATCTCTTCATCAGCGACCATTAGCGAAGATTAGCGGTTTCCTCTCCTGCGTTTATTGAATTCGACGCGGACCGCGGGCCACGGCGGCGAGAACCTTGCGATACAGCCGGTCGATGTGCGCCACATGACGCGGCCCGGCGGCCGCGTAATGGTCCAGCCCCGGGGCGGAATTCACCTCGAGGACGACATAGTCCTGCAACGGCCGCGTGATGTCGGCCGTGAGCAGATCCACACCCGCAAAGCGCAGGTCGAGCGCTTTCGCGACGCGCGCGGCCAGCGCCTTGAACGTGGGATGCACCCGCCGCGTGATCTCCACCGACTCGCCGCCACAGGAAAGATTGGCGACCTCGAGCAGCCGCACCTGACGGCCGCGCGGCAGCACCGTCGAAAGCCGAAGCTGCTGCCGGCGCAGACCGGCCCCAAGGCGCCGGTCAGCCAGATTCATCCTCGTGTCCCGCCCGGAAGCGACGAACTCGCGTTGCCGGCGCTCGAGCAACTGGCGGATGGTCGCCTTGCCATCGCCGGTCACGCCCAGCGGCACGCGCTCGTAGGCCGAGATTAGTTTGCCGTCGAGCACGACCAGCCGGTAATCCCGGCCGGGGCAGGCTTTCTGCACCAGCACGGTTTTCTCCTGCGCAAAAATGCGCCGGGCGGCGGCCCGCAGTTCCGCGGGATTTGCCGCCAGTTCGATTCCGTCCCCCTGGCTGCCGCGGCACGGCTTGAGGTAGACCGGCCAGCCCACCTGCGCCGCGAAAGCGCAGGCTCCGGCGAGGCCACGCTTCGAGCGGATCCGCCGGCGAAAATCATCGCGAAAAAACGTCTGGGTCGGCGGCACGCGAATCCCGGCCGCCCGGAGAAAAAAGGCCGAATAGCCCTTGTCCTGCGCGATGCGAGCCGAGCTGACCGGATTGAGATTGAACTTATTGTGCCAGAAAAACGACTGGCGGCCGTTCGGAAACCGGATTTGGCCGACGATGCGAAACTCGGGCTCAAAGAGGACCTGCGCGCCCATCGCCGGGGCGAGGCGCCCGAGGATTTCCGGCATGAAGGGCGCGCCGTCCGGGCCCGGGGTTACGGCGGCGCTTCGTCTTCGATTTCGAGCGCGGCGCATATGATCCGATCGTAGAAGCGACGGGCGAGCCGGCGGCCTTCCGGGAGGTTGCGGGCCAGACTTTCCATCATGATGCCGGCGTTGATCTCGAGCACCTTCGGCCCGGCCGGAGTGAGCACGACGTCAACCGACGCCACCGCCACCTCGAGTACTCTGGCGGCGTGCAGGGCGAGATCACACGCGGCGCGAACCTCCGGAGCATGCGGATCGAGGATGTTGGGCACCGAGCCTTGGGCAAGGTTGTGCCGCCAGTTCAACACGACTTCTTCGCCCGCCGCCGGAACCTGGGCGTCGTCGAGGCCGGCTTTCGCGGCCTGCGCCAGACCATCGATTTCGGACACGAAATTTCCCGCCGCCTTCAACCGCTCCAACAGCAATTCGCGCACGTTGCGGTGTCCGTCGCCGACCAGCATGGGTCGCTCCTTGCCGTAAACGAACTGGACCGCCCCGCGCAGCACCGCCACGCGATATTCGCCGACGATGCGCTCATAGGGTGAAAGGCACAACGAGCGGTTGTGCTCGAACACATGCACGACCGCGGCCTCCAGCTCGGCGGGGGTGCGCGCGCGGAGGACACCGCGGCCGCCGCTGCCCTCGTTCGGTTTGCACACCACATCGCGTCCGCAGGCCTCGAAATAGCCCAGCATGGGGTGCCAGTTGCCCTCCAGCGGCACGTAGCCGGTCAGTTGCGGACCGTGGAAAATCCGGTGTTCGATCCGCGGCACGCCGTGAAACCCGAGCAGATCGGAGGTCGCACTCTTGTCCTTGCAAATGATCTTCGCCGTCGCGCTGTTGAGGCTGAAATCGTAGCCGAAGACGTAGGTCGAGCGGCCGCCGCGGCGCAGGAGAAAAATCCAGTCGTTCGAAAATCCCGTGAGTTCGATGCCGCGGGCCGCGCAGATTTCCTTCAGGATGGACACGATCATACGCGTAGAGTTGAACTCCGGCACCGGCTGCGGCGCCCCCGAGCCGCGGTCCGGCATTTCCACCCCGTTTGACCGCGCAAACGAGTCCGGAGATGAACCGGCGGCCAGAGTGGACGCGGGGGACGCGGGGGAGGAAGGAGCCGGCCGCATCACGCTCGGACCTGGGCCGACGGCGACGGCTTTTTTTTCAGATGCAGGGCGAAAAGGATGGCCGCGATCCGTTCGCGCATTTCGAGCCGGCCGACAATCTGATCGATCAAACCGTGCTTGAGCAAAAACTCCGCGGTCTGAAAGCCAACCGGCAGCGTTTGCTTGGTGGTGTCCTTGATCACGCGCGCGCCGGCAAAACCAATCAACGCGCCCGGCTCCGCCAGAATCACGTCGCCCAGCGTGGCGAAGCTCGCCGAGACGCCCCCCATTGTCGGATTCGTCAGCACGGAAATAAACGGCACGCCCGCCTGGGCCAGCCGGCCCAGCGCCGCGCTCGTCTTTGCCATCTGCATCAGCGAATAAATGCCCTCCTGCATCCGCGCGCCGCCCGATGCGCTGAAGATGATGCAGGGGATCTTTCGCTTCGTGGCCAGTTCAATGGCCCGCGTAATTTTTTCCCCCGACGCCGCACCCAACGAGCCACCGCAGAAACGAAAATCCATCACGGCGACGGACACTTCCAGGCCGAGGATTCTTCCCGTGCCGCACACCACCGCCTCCGGCAGCCCGCTCTCCCGCTCATAGCGCTTGATCCGCTCGGGATAAGGCTGCGAATCGACGAATTTGAGCGGATCGCTCGATTTCACGCCCGCATCCGTCTCCGCAAACGTGCCGGGATCGCACAACCCCGCAATCCGGGCCCGCGCCCCAATCGGAAAATGATGCCCGCTCTTGGGCGCGACCATGTGGTTGTCCTCAACCTCCTTGTTGAACACGATGTCGCCCGAGACGGGATCCTTCGTGTAGAGCCCCTTGGGAATCTCCTTCTTGCGGGATCTGCGAACCGTGTAGGTCGGCTTGTCGAAATGCATGGCGGGATCAGCCGTGGCCGAAGGTGACGACGTCGAGGTTCACCGCGCCGGCGCGCCGGAGCACACGCGCACAGCTGTTGAGCGTGGAACCGGTCGTGAAGACATCGTCAACCAGGATGTAATGATGCGCGGGATTAATGGGGGCGCCGCGGACGAGTGCAAAGGCATTTTTCAGATTTGCCATTCGTGTGCGTCGGTCGAATGCCGTCTGGCTCTCGGTGTCGACGACCCGCCGCAACAAGGGTGCGACCGCCGCGCCGCCGCCCGCCACCTGGGCCAGCGCCTCGGCAAGCAACCCCGCCTGGTTGTACCCGCGCTCCCGCGCCTTCCGCGGATGCAGCGGCACCGGCACGAGCAGCGCCCCGCACACCGGTTCGAGCAGGTGCGGCGTGCGCCGAAATATCTCCGTCAGGTCGGCGAGCACGTGAAGCCCCTGGTGGTATTTGAGCTCAATTACCAACGACCGCGCCGGGCCCTTGAACAACACGGCCGTGCGCCCCTCGCGGAACGCCGGGTCGAGCCCCTGGCAGTGCGGGCACATCCGCTCGCCCTCGACCACGCCGTAAAAGGGATGCCCGCAGGTGGTGCAATGCGGCGGCCGCACGAATTCCAACTGCGCCACACAGCGCGGACACAAATGGCGAAAACCACCCTGCCCGCTCGCGGGCGTCTCCACCAGTCCGCGGCAGTGCACGCACCCGCGGGGAAAAATCACGTCCCCCAGCCCATCCGCCAGCCGGCGCAGAGAAGCGTTCATCGATAGTACACTTGGGCGAGAAACAGCCCCTGCGCCGGGGCGCTCTGAATCGCGGCCGTCCGCTCCCGCGAGTGGAGTAAGGCGCGAATCTGTGCCGGCGTGAGCTTCCCCTCGCCGGCAGCGACGAGCACGCCCACGAGGCTGCGCACCATCTTGTAGAGAAACCCATCCGCCTCGGCCACGACGCGAATCCGCCGGCCCCGC
>JACQWL010000224.1 GCA_016209255.1 Verrucomicrobiota bacterium | reverse complement strand
GGTTCGGCCGTGCCTTCGACGACCCATTCGCGGGCCTCGGGCACCTGGGCGAGGAACGCGCGCAGGGCGGCACCGAGATGCTCGGCATAACGGAAATGCGCCCCCATGCCGGTGCGCAACTCGGCCTCGTAAATGAATTTGTCGGCGTGGGTGCTGTGCTCGAACGGCGTCTGCGCTCCGAGCAGCAGCGAGTAAACGTAGGCCGGCGAACCGCGGGCCAGGAGTTCGCGGGTGAGTTCGAGCTGATCCGCCAGCAGCGCGGCGTGCGGAGCCCGATCGATTTCCGGCGGGAGGTAAAAACCGGCCTGAATCAGCGGCGTGTGGCGGTGCCCGGTCCGGTGGCGGTTGAGATCGCGGAGCTCGGCCAGCGCCATGTTGTTCCACGCAAAGGCCACCCGCATGCGGCGCGTGGCGGTGCCCTGATGCCCGTAGCGATTGGCGCGGTGCCGCAGCGCCTCCGCCACCGGCTGCGACTCCGGCAGCCACGGCGGAACCGCGCGATCGACGTGGACCCAGACTTCGTCGGCGAGGGGTGCGGCGGAAAGACGCGCCAGACCCAGCGCACAACTGGCGGCGAGTTCCTGGCCGGCCTGCGCGGCGAAGGATTTTTCCCCGGAACTGTGGCGCATCAGCCGCGGCGACTGCTTCATCAGCTCGTCGCGAATGAGCGTCGCGGCCGCCCGGGCCTCGGGCTGCGGGAGCGAATCGAGGTGCTTCACGGTCGTCGCCCACATGCGGGAGGATTGCACGAGCCCAAGGTTGGTGCGCGTGGCGAAAGGGATGAAATAGCGCGCGCGATCGAGCGCATGGTTCTTGCGGAGCCGCGTGGCCACCGCGGGTTTGGCGCCGGCCGGGAGCCGCACGCTTTCGGGGTGCGCGCTTGCGAGCGCATCGAGCCGGGCGTATTCGCCGTGGTAAGCCGCGAAAGCGCGCGCCAGCACGTCGCGCCAGCGCGCCGCCAGATCGTCGGGAATCCCAAGCTCCAGGGCCGTCGGCAGGTTGGCCGCGTCCATCGCGATGTAGCGGGTGCTCGATTCCTGTCCGTCGGCCATCGTGGCGAGCTCGAATATTTTGTAGGCCAGCCACATCGACACATCGTCGAGCGCGACCGCGAGCCCCCCCGTGAGGCCGCCGATCGAGGCGTGGCCGTAGTCGACGAATTTCAGGATGCGATCGATCGAGGCGTCGGGGTTGGCGGGATCCACCTTCGCGAGGATGCTCGCGATCCCCTCGTTGCTCCTCGAGTAGCGCGCGAGCACGGACGCGAGGAGCTCCGGCGTGACCTTGGGAAGGTCGGCGGCAGTGGGAGGCGGGACGAGGGCAAGGCCGGTGATTCTCATGCGCGGGAAGACATGGCCGCAAAGAGGCGCAGAAGGCGCAAGAAGGGAAATGAGAAACGCACGGTGCTCGACGCGCTGCAGAAGGATTGAACCCGAACCGCGACCTCTGTGCGCGTGGACTGGGGCGGGCGGGGCGAGCCATGCGGCTAACGGAAGAGCCGGTACGTTCACCGCGGCGGCGGTGGCAATCTGTCAAGAGTCAACCCATAGGGGATTTGGGGTGCAGCGCGACGAGCTTTTGATCTCAACTCCCTCCGTGAACCCCAAACCCCAAATCCCGACCCGTTCGTTCGGTTGCCCTTTGCGATCGGCTCGATGTCGATCAAGTCGAGAGGCGCGCGCCGCCGCGTGACCCATTTCCGTGCCTTTCTGCTTCAAGATTCACGAAGGCAGCACGCTCAAGCGTTTGCCATTGCCTCACCACCCGCCACGTCCTGAATGAGCCGGTTCGCCGGCGAACAAGCCCACGTGCATTCGTGGCTCACCCCGCAGCCTTCAACGATACCACCCCATGAAATCGATTTACCTTCCCGTCGATGTTTCCGTGGTCCGGCGTCTTGCCGTTTGTTGCGCCGTTCTGCTCGCGACCCTCGTCAGTTCCAGTCTCCAGGCCGAAACGGCCGGAGGGATTGTCTCGGGCTCGGTCAACAATGCGGGGACTGGCGACCGGCTCGAAGGCGCCCGGATCTCGCTGCCGAAACTGGGTCTGTCGGCGTTCACGGACAACACCGGCCGCTTCGTGCTGGCTGGCGTCCCGGCGGGCGCCCACGAACTCCTCGCCACGTATACCGGCCTGGATCCCGTGACGCACGAGGTGACGGTCGCCGCCGGTCAGCGGGTCACGCGCGACTTCGAGCTGACCACCGGCGTTTACAGGCTGGCGGCCTTCACCGTGGCGGGCGAACGGGAGGGCGGCGCGGCGGCAATTACCGCCCAGCGGAATGCCCCGAACACCAAGAATGTCCTGGCCATGGATTCCTATGGCAACCTGCCGAACATGAGCGCGAGCGAACTCGCGCTCATGCTGCCGGGCGTGACCGGCAACTTGAACCTCGAGAATGGCATCGATGGATTCACCATCCGGGGCATGGGGACCGGGCTGAACACCATCACGCTCGACGGCGCGTTGCTGTCCAGCCAGGGCGGGATGGCCCGGGCGACGCGGATCAACAACCTGACCGGCGCCATGTTCGAGGGGCTCGAGCTGGTCAAGGGGCACACGCCCGACAAGGGCGCGGACTCGCTCGGTGGCACGATCAACCTCAAGAGCCGCTCGCCCCTCGGCATGAAGGAAAAGCGCCGGGTGACCTACAACCTCGCCCTGCGCTGGGCGCCACCGTTCTTCGAAACGATCCCGCTGCGCGAGCCGCACCGCACGCATCCGCTCCTGAACGTCGGCTACTCGGAGGTGTTCGATGTCGCGGGCGGCAGTCGAAATCTCGGCGTGGCGGTGAACACGTTCTACAGCGAAAACGTGGCGGGCGCCCACAGCACCACGCGCGATTTCCAGAACACGACCAGCCAGCCCGCGTTTCTCTGGGACTACCGCACGTTCGACCAGTACAACAACCGGAAGCAGGCCAGCATCAATGTGAAGCTGGACTACCGGTTGTCGGCGACGACCAAACTGACGCTGAACACGGTTTACAACGACGCCAACGAGATGGGCAAGCTGCGGTTCGAGACCCGTGCGTTCACGAACCAGAACGTGGGCACGAGCGGGACCGCGGGAATCTTGCCCGGCTACACGAATCGCATCACGCAGGTCCGGGTCTCCACGGCCTCCAATTTCGATGTGTCCACGCAGGGCCCGAACAATTTCTTCCTGCGCACGCGCCACATCGACCTCGGCGCCGAGCACGAGTGGAACCGGGTGCAACTCGATTACGGCGGCCTGTTCAGCAGCACGCACATCAACAATGGCTCCGGCAACGACGGCGGGATCTTCACGATGCGGGTCAACAATCTCGGTTGGATTCTCGACCGCACGGAGTCGGACCTTTATCCGCGCTTCACCCAGACCGGCGGACCCGACATGGCAAAGCCGGAAAACTACCGGATGAACGGTTTTTTCCAGAACAACAACATCGACAACGATCACGAGGTGCGGGAGGCGCGCGGCAACCTGAAATACGATCTCCCGGGGAACATGAAGACATCGCTCAAGACCGGTTTCAACTGGCGCGAGCAGATGGCCCACGACTTCAACCGCAACCGCCGGTGGTCCCACCTGGGCACAACCCTGCCGTCGGACCCCTCAATCGTCATCCTCAACTCGCGGAAGACCGGCCGCGTCGTACCGTTCTGGTATGCGTCGCAGTTTTTCCGCGACCGGAACCCGATCGAAGCGTCGCGTTGGAACGAGGATCGCTACTGGGGCCGGCAGATCCGCTATACCGGGACGCGTCGCGTGACCGAGACCGTGACGGCGGGGTATGCGATGGCGCAGGGCCGCGCCGGGAACACGGGATTTCTGGCCGGAGTGCGCACGGAAAAAACGGATACGGAAAGCTGGGGCTGGGTGCGCGCGCGCACGCCGAGCACCGCGGCGCAGCAGGCGGCCGATCCCATCGGGGCGGCGCAGCGGGATTACGGGGACACGAAACGCGAACTGCACGGCGGCTACACGAAGTCGTTCCCCAGCGTGCACCTCACGCAGGATCTGGCGCGGAACTGGAAGGCGCGGCTGAGCTGGTCGACGAGCTTTGGCCGGCCGGCCATGACGAATTTCCTGCCCAACGAGACCGCGAACGAAAGCGCGCAGACGCTCACGGTGAACAACCCGTCGCTCTTGCCGCAAACGGCGGCCAACTGGGATGCGTCGCTCGAGTATTACTTCGAACCCGTCGGCAACGTTTCCGTCGGCTGGTTCCACAAGACGATCAAGGACTTCATCGTGGCCGGCCTCAACACGGGCACGATCGGCACCGGCACCGACAACGGATTCAGCGGCGAATACGGCGGCTTTACCCGGCTGGGCAGTGCCAACGCCGGTACGGCGTACGTGCAGGGCTGGGAACTCAGCTTTCAGCAGCAGTTCACGTTTTTGCCGGGCTTGCTCAAGGGCATGGGCACCGCGGCCAACTTCACGGCGCTCGAAACCCATGGCGACTTTGGCGGGAGCGGGATCGTGCAGACTCGAGACGTTGCCGGCTTCGTGCCGCGCAGCGCCAACCTGAGCCTTTTCTGGCGGTATCGCGGTTTCACTTCCCGGGTGATCGTCAACTACACCGGCGGATACATCACCGACTACGCCGACGGCACGCCCGCGCGAAACCGCTATCTCTTCTCGCGTACGGTGGTCAACGCCGGCATCGGCTACCAACTGCGGCCTGCCGTCACGTTTTCCGTCGACGTCAACAATCTCACGAACGCGCCGCAGGCGGCGTATCGTGGCATCCCGGATCAGATGCAGTTCACGCTGTTTGGCGGCACCACGATCACCGCGGGCATCAACGGTCGGTTCTGAGCCGGGTAATGGTCACGATTGCCAAAAGGGCGTCTTGACAGGATCAACGAGAGCGGCGGCGTAGTATGAGATTATCCCAAATTCCGCAATTCCCCCGAATGAGCCACTTGCTGGCGCTCGTAGCCACGAGCGCCAGCGAGTGGTAACTGCGGAATTCAGGATTATGGCGAGCGATCCAACGGCGATCCAACGGGGTCAAGGACACTGGCGGGCTCGATCCGCAGAGGGGCGCATCTCAGTTTTCTGTAGCGGCGGTCTATGACCGCCGTCGGGGCCACTGCGATGTTCCCGGCGGGAACGCTGACATCACCATCATCAGTCTGACCCGTTTTGACACTTCACCCCGCTCAAGGCCGGCCGACTTTCGTTGCCAGCTCCGCCACCTTGGCCACCAGGGAATCCTGCACGGGCGGGGCGAACCAGCCGTCTCCGGAAATCAAGCCGCGCGTCTCATAGCCGCCTTCGCGGATCACACGCGCCGAGGGCACGTAGCCAAAGCCCTCGTTGCAATAGGCCGCCAGCCACAGGTTCAACGGCCCGATCCGTTGACGCCGCGGGGAGTGAATTCGCGCCGGTTCATGACGAAATTCGCCACGCCCTGGCCGTGCCAGAGAGTGGCGGGCTCCAGCCGGGCATTGGCGTCGACGACCAATTCGACCAGCCGATCCTGAAGCCAGCGGGTGTAAGTGACGCGATTTTCCGCGTCGGGCACCGAAATTCCAGCGCCCGGGGTAACCTTCAAACTCAAATTGGGACCGGCGTGGTTGTGCGCCCAGCTCAAAAGGATCTGCTCGCGCTGGAGCCCCGTTTTTTCCGTGATGCGCTTCGCCAACGGATCGGCAAACGCGCCCGGCATAGACCCCAAGTCAGTGGTCACGAGGACGCCCCGCCGGCCCGTCTCGTCTTCGAGCACCAGGGCCTTGGCGTAGATGTCCTGGGCGACGCGCTCGAAGGGTTTGACCCGGTTGGCGTATCCGTACATCAAGACCGGTTTTTCGGGCGTGATCTTGAGCGAGGCGAAACCGGCCTTCCAATCGGTGGCGCCGCGGACGGCGGAGAGGAAACACACGCAGACAAGGAGGCAAGAGAGCGGGGTTTTCATGAAGGTGCGGTTGCTTGGATCGACTCGGCTGCTCGAATCCGCGGCGAGTCGAGTGCCGGTCACTCATGTTCACTAACGCTGCGCTCGGCCGGAGCAAGTTTCGATCGGGCGGTCAAAACAGGGCAGGTCGATACAACCGTGGTTGACGCCTTGGTGGTGGGCCGTGCGCTCCGCGCGCGGCGGGGTCGGCCGTCGCTTCGCAAGCGTTCACCTGATCCTGTGGAAATACGCTGAGCCCGAAGCCGTTCGCCCGGCTGGGCGCACGTTACGACGACCGCCAACCGCGCTACTCGCGCGCCCTGCTCCCGACATCACCGCGAGCGCCGCCAGAACAGGTAGGCCGGCACGCCGCTCGCGACACAGAGCAGGCCCAGGAGAGACGGCACCGGTTTGGTCACGAGCGTGTTGGCGACAAACAACGCCGACGTGACGACGAACAAGATCGGCGTGATGGGATAGCCCCACATTTTATAGGGCCGGGGAAAATCGGGATGCCTGCGCCGCAGGACGATCACCCCGGCCACCGCCAGGCCGTAGAAGATCCAGGAAGAGAAGATCACATAGGAGAACAGCTTCTCGTACGAGCCGCTGACGGCGAGGAGCGACGCCCAAACGCCCTGGACCAGGATCGCGAATGCCGGCGTCTCGTACTTCGGGTGCACTTCGCCGATTTTCTTGAAGAACAGACCGTCGCGCGCCATGGCGAAGTAAACGCGCGAACCGCCCAGAATGCCGCCGTTGAGCGCGCCGAAGATGGAGACCAGAATGACGAGCGATACGACCGACGCACCGACCTCTCCCAGGGTGCGGCTCGCCATCAGGGCTGCGACGCGTTCGGCGCCGGCAACCTCCGGCACGGACAGAATGTGAAGGTAGGCGAGATTCGCGCTCAGGTAGATCACGATGATCCCGCCGACGCCAAGCGACAGCGCCAGCGGAAGATTCCGCTCCGGGCGCCTGATCTCGCCCGCCACCATGCCGCCCACGAACCACCCCTGGTAGGCCCAGAGACAGGCGATGGTGGCGACCCCGAAATCGCTCCAGGAAAACGCCGCCGGAGCGGACCACTGAAGGGCGGATGGCTGCGGGCTGAAGAGAGCGCTGCCGATCAAAATCGCGATGCCAAGGACTTTCGCGATCGTCATGACGTTCTGGACGGCGGCGCCCAGCCGCACGCCGCGGCAGTTCACGAGCATAAGGATCAGGATCACGCCAACGGCCGTGATCCTCACGCCTGCCGGCGTAAGCGGAAAGAAATGGCCGGCGTAGATCGCGAAACCCACGGCCAGCGTCGCCGTGCCACCGGAGCGAATCACCAGCAGAAACGCCCAGCCGAAAAGGAAGGCCGTCAGTTTTCCCCAGCTCTCGCGAAGGTAGACGTATTGTCCGCCACTCGCCGGGTACATCGCGCCGAGTTCGGCGAAAGCCAGCGCCCCGAACCACGTGAGCACACCGGCAAAGATCCACACGGCCGCGATCAGCACCGGGTGGGGCAGCGCGTTCGCCACGGTGCTCGGAACCAGGAAGATGGCCGAACCCATCACGGTTCCGGCGACGATCATGGTGGCGTCGAACAGACCGAGTTTACGCGGGAGATCGCGGGAGGCAGGAGTTACCGCTGCCATCAATACGCCTTCTTGCTTCGGGACGTCACTTTGGGAAATATGGTGGGGCAGAAAACAGGGGAAAACCGGGGTCAAACTTTGCCCGTTGCACCCGCCCGGTGATGCCAAAGTGGCTGTAAGAGAGCGGGAGGAAAACGCCTCGTCGGCGTTCGGGACGGGAAGCAGCAAGGGCGAATCATCTGAGACTTTCAATCCCCGTCAGTGCGTCATCACGTAAAAGATGATGTTGATGGCGAGCGGATACGCCATGCCCTCGGAGAAGGCGTGGAAGTAGCCGGTGTCCTCGCCTTCGCGCTCCCAACCGTCGCTGTCGTCGCTGTTGTGCAGGGCGAGCACCATCAGTCGAACCTTGTCGTCGAAGATCGCGCGGTGATGGACTTCCCGGCCGTCGGGTCCGCGTTCCCATGTGGGGGATCCGGTCGACAGGTTTCCGACCCCGATGTCGATCCGCGGGACCTGGTTCTTTTTCTTGATGGCGAAGAGGCAGTGGTAGACGGGGTGCTCCAGCGGGAGTTCCACGAAGCTACGCTCCGGCAGCACCTGCTTCATGACGCGGGCAAAGTGGTCCCACTCCCGGTCGCCCCAGAAGTCGGTCAGAAGGAAGAACCCGCCGTTGAGCAGATACCGCCGCAGGCCCTGGATCTCGTCCTCCTCGAGCACCATGGCGCCGGCCGCGGCGGTCATGATCATGGGGTAGGTCACGAGTCCGGGGTCGTTGGCGCGAATAATCCGGCCATGGGGATCGACCTTCAGTGATGTCATCTGCTGCAGCCGATAGGAGAGATTGAGATCGGCGTCGGGCAGATCGGTTGACCATGACCCGCCCCCTGCGCCGGCGCGCCGATCGTCTGTGCCGTAGCGGAGCCGGGCAAACGTAAAGACATCCTGCCCGAACGCGGCCGGATTCTGCCACATCGGCGTGTCCACGCTCCGCGTGGGGATCTCCCGGGCCGTGCGCACGCCCTCGGGAATGCGCATTCCCCAGCCGCGTCGAAACTGGCCGAAAGCCAGGCCGCCGCCCGCCGCCAGGAAGATCACGACGCAGCAGAGCCGCGCGACCCGCGGGTAACGACGATGGGAATTGGCTGCGCCGCTCATATCGATCCGAAGGCCCTCGGTGCGAGGATGGCCCGAGGAAAGCGAGCCGTAAATCGAAAGGAACGTCTGAATCCGAAGGTCAATCCTCAAACCAGCACCCTGTTCTTGAGATGGTCGGCGAGGCGGAGCGCAAGGGCCACAAGCGTCAACGTGGGGTTGACGGCGCCACCGGTGGGATAGACGGCCGCACCGGCGACAAACAGGTTGGCGAGCCCGTGCACCTTGCAGTTGCGGTCGACAACACCCTGCTTGGGGTCCTCGTGCATGCGGGCGGTGCCCATGTGATGCCAACCCCCGCTGAGGATATTCGGCCAGGCATCGTCGTCGCCGTCCAGCAGCCAGTCCATCAACTGAACGCGGCCGAGCCCGGCGCGTCCCATCTCCTGTCCCAGCAGTTGGTAGAAGACGCGGATGGATCGCTTGTCGAGCTTGGTGAACCGCCAGTGCAGGTTGGCCCGCGGCATGCCCATCTGGTCCTTCTCAGGGCTCAGCATGATTCGGGACTCGGGATTCGGCGCCTGTTCCTGGCGGGTGAACATCCGGTAGACCGTCTGCGGGGCCGGGCTGCGGTTCGCGCCCGGGCGCTGCGCCTGCCTCTCCTTCACGTTGGCCTCGGCATCGTCCGAGAACCACGCGAAGCGGCTCTGCTCCTTGCCCGTGAGCGGTCCGCCCTGGAAGGACGCCGTGCCGTTCAGTATCCGGTGCTGCCGCTGCCGCTCGCCCGTGAGGGCCATTTCGGCGCGTGCGCGGGTCGGGCCGGCGCCGGGAAGTGTGTACAACTTGAACGGCTGCGCGGTCTCGAAGACGGTCTGGGCCGCGATAATCTCGAAGTGCTCCATGAAAAAGCGGCCGACGAGATCGTTTCCGTTCCCCAGTCCCCGGGTCGCCCGGCTGTTCGACGCCAGGAGCAGGCGGGCGTTGTGAATGGCGCCGCACGCCGCGACGTAGTGCCGCGCGCGCACCCGGTGCTCCTTGCCGTCGATTGTCTTCGCCCGGAGGCTCTCGATCGCGGTGACGCCGTTGTTCGGCACGATCTCCACGACGTTCGCGTACGTGTAGAGGTGAACGTTGGGCGCGTTGACGATCGGGTCGCGGTAGACGTTGCCCATGCGCGTCGGCGGGCTGAACTGCCACATCTTGGGGTAGAACGCCCTGCCATCGAGCGGCAGGCGCCTGACGTCCGGATCCTGTCGCTCCCAGTAGGCGGCGTCGTATTCGTAGGGCCCCAGCTCGAGAATCTTGTTCGCGCGGGCGTAGAAGGGGTCGAGCTGCGGCCGGGTGATGGGCCAGCCGCTGTGCGGGACCCAGTCGCGCTTCTCGAAGTCAATCGGGTCGAAGGGCGAACAGTACCCGGCCCAGTGGCCCGTCGTGCCACCGAAGTAGTGCAGCACCGCCGACTGCAGCGGATAATAGGGCCGGTCGACGGATTCCCCGTGATAGAGCGCCTGCATCTGCATCTCCACGTTGAAGCCGCCACCTTCGAGCAGGATCACCTTCCGCGGTGAGCCCATCCACTCGAGCGCGATGCTGATGCCGGCGGCACCCGCACCGATGATGCAGAGGTCGCCTTCGATCAGTGTGCCGTTGTCGAGCGTGCGGGCGTCGATGTGCATGGAAGTATCAGCCGGGTGACGAAACGACTGTCAGACCGGCAGCAGCGAATAAAGGGCGCACTGCCGCGCTTCGGTAACCGACAGAATCCAGCCGTTCAGCGTCACGGTCCGGCCCGCCTTGAAATCGCGCTGTACCTGATTCCTCACTCGCGCGGGGAGTGGCGCGGGAGCCGTCGCGTGCGACCCGGCCAGAATCGCCCGCACCAGGGCACGCGCGTTGTCTTCGGCCGGCACGACCTCCCGGTAGCGCCGGCCGAGGTCGCGCACGACGCGCCCGTCGCGCAGGACGGCGAGCAGGTGCGGATGGGCGAGCGTTTTCAGGGGGGAGGGCGCGCCGCCGCGGGCCGTTGCCGGCCAGACCAGGCCGGCGGCCCCGGCCGCGGCCATCCCGATAAACTGTCGTCTCTTCATACGTCTCCGCCGTTCGGCGATAGGTATTACCGCAGCCTAAACTTCGTCCGGAACGACATAAGGTCTGCGGTAGTTCCGGGTCAACAACTTGTCCGCCTCCTGATCGTTGACAAATTTCTCCGTCGTCGGATCGAAAACCAACTTTCGCCCGGTGCGATAGGAGATAACGCCAAGATGCCCCAAGGCGGCTGACATATGGCCTTTCAAAATATCGTTATCGAGGTCCTCCAACCGCCTGCTTCTTACACATTCGATCAGGTTTTTCCATCCGTTGCTTCTCTCCTCCTCGGGGATGTCATTTTCCGACATTTTTGGACCCGGTGCATTCTTCGGGCCGAAATAGGTTTTGAATCCGCCCGGAGAGATTGTCATCCAACCCTGATCGCTATATATGAAACAGTTTCCTGAATCGGCGAGACCTTCCGGATTGGATGGCAGGCTCCTCAACTCGTTTTGTATGATCGTCCCATCCTCATACTCGTAATTGGCGAACAAGATATTCGGCACCTCCTGATCGTCATCCCGGCAGAATTTTCCGCCGGTGCAGTGGACCTTGACCGGGTGCGTGTCCTTGTTCAACGCCCAGCGAACCGTGTCCATCCTGTAAATTCCATTGTTGCCGAACTCGGTGGTACTTGTATCCCAGAACCAGTGCCAGTTATAGATGTAACGGTTCTCATTGAAGGGGCGATACGGTGCGGGACCGAGAAACGTATCCCAGTGCACGCCTTCCGGTATGGGGCTGTCCGGTACGCGTTCGATGCTGGGACGGTAGGCATAGACCATCCCTTTCCCCATGTAAACCTTCCCCATTTTTCCATCGGCAATAAATTTTACCGCCGCTTTCACGGCCTTGCTGCTGCGATAGCATATTCCGGCCTGGACAATGCGATTATACTTCCTGGCGGCCTGCACCATCTTGCGTCCCTCAGAAATGTTATGACACACCGGTTTTTCCACATACACGTCCTTTCCGGCCTGGCATGCCCAGATGGCATGCAGCGCATGCCAGTGGTCTGGAGTTGCGATGGAAATGACATCGATATCTTTGTCGTCACACAACCGGCGGAAATCGACCTCTGTTTTCGGTCTGGCGCCATACAGTTTTTCAATCTCAGTCACCGCCGCGGGAAATAATCTCTCATCAACATCGCATATTTTTGTGATGATGGCGTTGGGAACCTTCGCATAGCCGTTGATATGTGCTATGCCCCGGCCTGAAATCATCCCTCTGACCCGCGGCCGGTTTCCACTGATCCCGGCGAGGGCGATATTCACCCTCTTATTCGGGCTGTTTGTGATCAGATTATTGACGAAAGCCGGAGCAGCCACAATTCCCCCGGCGGCAAAAACAGAGTCCTTGATGAAGGTTCGACGATGAATTGTTTTCATGATAAATCGGGCGGCACCAGCGGGGCGCCGGGGGATATTCGCGGATCGATCGCGGCTGTCGCGATGTGGAGAGGCAAACGTCCGGCCGGCTCGCCGTCAATGGGGGAGTGCCCAGGACGGCTCCGGCGCGCCCTTTCGACCAGCCTTGGCTTTTCCGCCGGATCCTGTCCACAATTGCCGTGCTGGCCGGCCGCACGAAACGGATTTCAAACTCGAGCGCCGGGATGGCGGCCGCGCCTTTTTTGTCACCTACGATCTCGATGCCAAGGGCAATGTCCAGGCCATCGACGTGCGCGAAGCGGCTGGCAGGTGAAGCTCGGGATGATTTCGGGTTCGGCTATCCCGTGCCCATGCAATCGCGGTGAACCACGAAATACGCAGGACGGCGCAGCCGCAGCCGAAAGAACGGAGAGATCGTTGCCCACGGAACACACGGAATACACGGAAACCCAATCCCTTGTCGCCTTTCGCGTCGCCAACGACGGGTAAGCTTCTTCCGTGTATTCCGTGTGTTCCGTGGGTCAATGCATAGAAGGGCTTGGAAACCTCTTGGACAAAGAGGCTCGACTCAGAAAAACGCCGGCGAACGCGGCGGGGGCGGCAGCGGCGCCCGCGGCAGCGAAATGCCACGACCGGCGGGACGCAAGACCCGGGGCTCGGCGCCCTGGAAATCGCCGTCGGTCCGGAACGTGATGTCGTGCATCCCTTCGAGCTTCTCGAGCCGCTCGCGCACGCCGGCGGGCATCGCCTTGCGCTCCTCCGGCGTCGTCACCGGACCGGAGAAAAGCTCCGCTCCCTTCGCATCCTTCGCGACGAGCGTCTTCCGGCCGTCTCTGAACGTGAGATCGAGCGAGCCTTGCTCGTCGCTGAAAACGAGATTGCTATTGCCCGTGTTGATGCTCATCGCGCGAAATCCTGGACCACCCTTGCGTTCGATCTGGATGCGCGGCGGCCCGCCCGCCGGCGCCCGCTGAATGAGCGAAAGAACGCGGTCGGCTTCTTCCCGCCTCCCCTCGCCTCCCGGCAGCCAAGTCTCAAACTTGCCAGGGCCGACACCCGGCCCGAAGCCAAAAGCCTTGCCCGCGGCGCCAGGCAACGCGTGCTCGAAGATGGCGCCCATCTTTGGCACCTCGTGTTTCCCCAGCTTCACCTTGGCCACCGCCTGCTTGCCCCCGCGGAGATAGGTGACGGTGACCTCGTCGCCTTCCTTGTGATTGCGGATGAGGACGGAAAGCTGGCGGGTTTCGACGAGAATCTGGTCATCCAGCTTCAGGAGGATATCGTGCGGCTGCAGCACGCCGGCGGCCGGGCTGTCGGGCACGACGTGCGCAACGACGAGGCCGGAGCCGTTCGGCAGGCTGAGTTGGGCGGTCAACGTGGGCGACACGGGCGAGGTTTCGACGCCGAGGAACGTGACAATTTCCTTTTCGCCACTTCCGCCGCCGGGGCGCTCGAAAACCCGGCGCTCGATCCTGGGCCCGGGACGCCCGGCTTCGCCATCCTTGGCGGCGAGGACGCGCATTTCCTTCTTCTCCTCCTTTTTCGCCGGCCTGTTTTCATCGGCGGCGCGGAGCGCGGGAAGCGCCGCGGCGAGCGCGAGAGCAGTGATAAATCTGGGAACGGATGTTTTCATGGGTGGATTTTTCGACGGGGAAACAGCGACGATCATTGAAAGGAAACCGGCACGACGCGGACCTCTTCGCGCGGCACCTGCCAGGTGAGTGAGGCGTTCGTGCGCGGATTTTTCCACGTGATCGTGTCGACGTAGTTCAGGCGTTCGCGGCGCGCCGGCGTGCCGTCGTCAAGCGTCACCAAGCCTTCGTCTTGCGCAGAGTAGAGGACATTCTCGACCGCAACCGGTTTGAGCACCTCGCCGGACGTCATCACGGTCGCCGCGGTCGCCGCCACCTTCGGCGGCGTTGCCGGCTCGATTTGCGGCGTTGGGTCATGCCGCGCGATAGGAAGAAAGATTATTGCCACCGCCGCTGCCGCTGCGGGCAAGACAGCGGCCCAGAGCCAGGGAATGTTCGCGCGCCGCTCGCAGCGTGAAGCAGGCGCGAGATCACTGGTGACGCGTCGGAACAGCTCCGGCGACGGCGCGACGGGACGGAGCCGCTTGAGTTCGGCCTCGAGTTGTTGGAGTTCGTCATCCATGGCAGTCGGCCGCGGCTAGCTCGTGGCGCAGCGCCGCGAGCGCATAGCGGTAACGCGCGGCGGCTGTGTTCGGCGAGAGGCTGAGTTCCGCGGCGATTTGTTCGAAAGTGAGTTCGCCCCAAATCTTGAGCACGAGAACCTCGCGCTGTTCGGACGGCAGGCGACGCAGCGCGTCCTCGATGGCAACGCGTCGCTCCTCGCCGGCGAAGGGATTTTCGAAAAGTGCAACCTGATCCTCCGGTCCGTTGCGCGCGCGCTCCTCCCGCAACGCGCGGCGTCCGTCGCGGCGGGCGAGATCGAGCGCCGCCCGGCGCACGGACGTGACCAGCAGCGCCATGGGCTCCCCGGGCAGCCCGCGCTGATGCCGCCAGAACCGGACGAACGCTTCCTGCACGACATCCTCGGCATCCGAGGCCGAACGGGTCCACTGCCGCGCGCAAAGCAGCAGCCTTGGACCGTAAAGCTGAAACCATTTCTGCCAGAAGTCATTTTTGGGTACGTCCTCCATGCGCTCGGAGTTCGGGTGTATCTGTCTGATGAGCGTCATGACCACAGCGATTTGTCTAAAACCGGCTCAAAAAATTTCGGGTAAGCCACCCGCCGGTGCTCGTAGCCGTAGCCACGAGCTTCGGCGAGGGGTAACTGCGGAATTTATGTCACCCGCAACCGCGAGTCCCGACAAAAAAGGGGCCCGGATTGCTCCGGGCCCCTGTTACAGGTTTGTTGCGCCTTCAGCGGGACTTAACTTCGGCCGAAGAGCCGTTTCCAGCTAATGCGGTAGTCCAAGGCCGCTACGCTCAAGAGCGCGACGACACAGGCATAACCTATCAACGACTCCGCAGAAACCGGGGAACGGTAAGAAAGCACAAGCGCGGCGACAGCGATGAGGCTGGAGAGGACCGCAAGGAGGATGTTTTTATTC
>JACQWL010000209.1 GCA_016209255.1 Verrucomicrobiota bacterium | reverse complement strand
TCGGGGATGAGATAAAGACTGGTCAGGATGTCCTCGTGGACGCCATCGGCGAAGAAACCGCTGTCCTTGTCGTCGCTCATGTTGGTGAACGGGAGGACGGCGATGGATTTGGCTGCTGCCAAATCCATTGGCGGCTTCGCCGCGGCGGAAGGCGAGTTGGCGGGTGTCGCGGTGATCTTGGCGGTCCGAGGGCGCAAGGCAAAATACGCGATGACCAGGAACGCAATCGCCACTACTGCGCCAACGAGGGCAAGTGGCGCGGACCGCCGTTTTTGTAGCGGAGTCGCTTCGGCTCCGTAAATTGGAGGAGAATGTGAACCGAGTCCACCGCTTTGACCGGGAGAACGCGGCGCCTCCAGCAGGCGCTTTACCTGCTCGACGAACTGCGGCGTGGGCACCCCGTGCGGCAGGCGCGTCCATTGATAGCGCAGAAATTCCTCCGGCACGGCGCTGCTGTTTTCCGCCGTGTCGTCGATTACGACCGGCACGATGAAGGCGACGCCCGCCACCATATCGAGGGTGCGATCGACGGCGAGCCGCCACTCGCGGCGAAAGTAGCCCTCGCTCCGTTCCTGCGTGTGCTGCGACACGAGCGGCACGAACAGCGCGCACGCCCGGATTTGCCCGCGGATTTTCGCATCCCATGCATCGCCGCCGCGCAATTCCTCCTGGTCGAACCACACCTCGACGCCGAACGCGCGCAAGGCATCCGCGATCCGCCGCGCCGCAGCAATATCCTCGCGCGCGTAACTCAGGAAAACAGCTTTGCCGGAGTCGCCCATCGGTTCACGGTTCAGTCAGCGTTGCGACCAGCGGAAGCCGCCGCCGCTCCATGGCGGTCGCCAGGGAACGCGGCGATGGGTTTCGAAACGAGGCGCATGGCTGAAGCACGGGGCAACACTTCAAGGGTGATGCTGCCACCGGCCCCAATTGTGACGAGATCAAACTAAATCCACCTGCCGGCAATTGGGAGCGCGACCGCCCTCGGTCGCAATTGCCCGAGAGCGACCGGGGGCGGTCGCGCTCCCATGTTCATCGCCTGCGAGCAGGCTCCTACCTCCGGGTAATCCACGCTCGGATGGGCCAACCTCAAGACGGCACCGGGCGCATCTGCCGATTGCCGGTGCAACCCTTCAGCCCGAAATCTCTCGGCAATTCCGATTTCAACCCTAAAATTCGTGCTCTCCCCTGCGTTTTCCAAGCTCTGGTCTCACGCGCCAACATGCGAACCACCCCGCCTCTCGCCCTGAACCACCCGTGGCCGCGTTTTGTTGGCCGGCTGATCGCCAGTGCCTGCGCCCTGGCCGGCCACATTCTCGCCGCGCAATCGACGTCCCCAGCCACGACCGGGCCGGCCGCAGCCAAGGACGAAGCCGCGCTCGTCCTTTCGCCCTTTGTCGTCACGGAGGCGGAAGACCGCGGCTACCAGGCCACCTCCACGCTCGCCGGCACGCGCCTGCGCACGGACCTGCGCGATGTCGGTGCGGCCATCTCGGTCGTGACGTCGCAGTTCATGGCCGACACCGGCTCGACCAACCTGCGCGACATTCTCGTCTACACCACCAACACCGAGGCCGGCGGTTTCGAGGGCAATTTTTCCGGGGTCTCCACCGGCAACGGCTTCTCCAACGCCGAGGGCACCCTGCAGAGCCCCAGCAGTTCGACCCGTGTTCGCGGCCTCGCGGGCGCCGATCTCACGCGCGATTTTTTCCTGACCGGCATTCCAATGGACGGCTACAACACCGAGCGGGTCGACATCTCGCGCGGCGCCAACGCCATCCTCTTCGGCCTCGGGAGCCCCGCCGGGATCATCAACAACCAGCTCAAGGCGGCCAGCCTCGGCAAGGACACCTACAACTTCCAGCAGAGCTTCGGGCGCTTCGACTCGCACCGCGAGGTCCTCGATCTCAACCAGGCCATCGTCAAGAACGCGTTCGCCCTGCGCCTGATCACCCTCAACGACCGCAAGGAATACGCGCAGCGTCCGGCGTACGAGCTCGACCGGCGCTTCTTCGGGTCGCTCAAGTGGGAGCCGAGGCTCGTGAAGAACGGCCTCACGCAGCTCCAGGTCAGTTACGAAGGCGGCCGGCAACAATCCAACCGCCCGCGCCCCACCCCACCGCAAGACGGCCTGTCCGTGTGGTTCAACGTCCTCAACAAGATCGCCCTCGATCCGACCGTGCCCACGTCTGTCACCGGCGATCCGTTTCTCAACGCCCACCTCGGCGCGCCCGGCCGCTGGTTTGGCCAGGTTGCCGCCGTGTTCGCCGATCCGGGCTCTGCGGTGCAGGGCGGCAACGGCGTGCCTCCATTTATGATCGGCCGCGGTGGCGTCCCGTATACCCAGTGGTATGCCGTCGGCGCCTACACCGCGCAGGGCAACAACCCGAATTTCTTCCTCAACCGGCAGTTCGCCCCCGCCGGCCAGGCCTACACCGGCCTCTGGCGATATCAGGAGCTGCGCGATCCCTCGGTTTTCGACTTCTACCACACGCTGCTCGATGGCCCCAACAAGCGCGAAGCCGCCGATTTCCGCGCGATCAACGCCACCGTTCGCCAGACTTTCTGGCGCGATCTCGCCGGCGTCGAGCTGGCCTACGACCGGCAGGTCCACAACCGGAATAATTTCGGCATGTTCGGCTTCGATGCCTACACCCTCTTCGCCGACATGCAGAGCAAGCTGGTCGACGGCTCGCCCAACCCCAATTTCGGCCGGCCCTTCGTCGCCTCGGACTCGATCGGCAATAATTTCGCGGATACGACGCGCGAAGCCTTCCGCGCCACGGGCTACGGCACCCTCGACCTCCGCAAGAAGGAAGGCCTCCTCCGCTTCCTTGGCCGCCACGTCTTCACCGGCACCTACACCGATCAGCAGGGCGACAACTTCAACCGCAGCATCAACGGCTACTCCTACACCACCGACCTCAACGTCTACGCCAACAACCCTGCCGCGACGACCTATCCGGCCTACGCCGCCATTCACTACCTCGGGCCCTCGATCGCCAGCCGCGCTTCACTTGCCGGCGCCGGCATCTCCGGCGTCACGGCCGTCCACGAGCCCCAGGCGAGCGGCACCGCCCTTATCTTCGACGCCCGCACCAACCAGATGATCCGCGCCCCCGTCAACGTCATCAGCGCGAGCGAACGCGACATCAGCAAGCTCTACTCCGGCGCCTCCAAGAATTCCGCCCGGACCAAGAGCAAGTCCGCCGTCTGGCAGGGCTACCTCTTCAGCGACAAACTCGTCGGCCTCGTCGGCTGGCGCGAAGACGAGTTCAAGCTTCGCGACGCCGGTCCCGCGCGCCTCGCCTCGGGCACCGGTGAAACCGATCCGTACAACCCCGCCTGGGTGCTGCCCGCCAGGCCCACCATCGCTCCCCCCAAGGAATCCACCGTCAGCTGGAGCGGTGTGCTGCACGCCCCGGATTTCGTGAAGCGCTGGCTCCCGCGCGGCACCGATTTCAGCGGCTCCTACAACCAGTCGCAAAACTTCCGTCCGTCATCGACGATCGCCGACGTTTACGGCCGTCCCTTCAGCCCGCCGTCCGGCAAGACCAAGGACGCGGGCGTCACGATCTCGGCCCTCGACCAAAAATTCGTCCTGCGCGTCAACCGTTACCGCACCACCCAGGCCAACGACAGCGCCACGTTCTACAACACCTTCTGGCCGGGCAACGACGTCGTCCGCGCCATGAACGGCATGCGTGGCGCGCAGGTGAACGAGGTCGTCATCAACAAATGGTTCGGTTTCGCGCCCGGCGATCCCCGCTACCTCCCGCTGCGCGCCAGTCTGACCGATCCGGCGCAAGCGGCCAACGTCAACCCGACGCTCACCGCGGCCGAGACCACGGCGCGCAATTTGTGGTTCACGCAGCGCACGGGCGCGGAATGGTTGCGCCCGGTGGATCCGCTGCTGGCGCAAACGTGGAATTTCACCCAGGCGCCCAACGGCGGCAACTGGAGCGCCACACGTCCGCCCAATGTCGGCAACATCGCCGACACCGTTTCCGAAGGCTGGGAATTCGAAGGCACCTATAATCCCACGAAGAACTGGCGCGTCACCTTCAACGCCGCGATGCAGGAGGCGAGAAAGTCCAACGTCGGCGCCGACTTCGCCGACTTCATCGCGAAGAATCTCCCGCTGTGGACCGATGGCGATGGCCGGCAGGCGACCAATACCCGCGAAATGAATGGCTTCGAGGACATCCCCTACTTCGGCGGCTTCACCAACCAGCTCGGCGTTCTCGCGATCAACAACATGTACATCCCCTACCTCAACGCCCTCGCCGCCGAAGGCTCGCCCGTGCAGGAGTTGCGGCGCTGGCGCTTCAATGTCGTGACCAATTACGATTTCCGCGAAGGCCGGTTGAAGGGCTTCAGCCTCGGCGGCGCTGCGCGCTGGCAGGACCGGGTCGCGATCGGCTTCCCGGTCAAGCAAAACGCCCGCGGCTCCTGGGTCTACGATGTCACGCGGCCCTACTACGGCAGCGACGAAATCAACTACGACGCCTGGCTCCGCTACGGCCGGAGAATTTTGAACGACAGGATTCGGTGGAGTGTACAGCTCAACGTGCGCGATCTCTTCGGACCGGGCGAACTCATCGCGGTCACGGCCCAGCCCAACGGCCAGGTCGCCTCCGCGCGGATTCCGCAGCCGAACAAGTGGACGCTCACAAACTCGTTTGAGTTTTGACGGGGCAGGTCTCCGACCGGCCCTGGAGTTTGGCCCCGACTAGATTTTTTCGAGGCAAACGCGAAATGAGCGTTATTTTCATTTGACGTGCTATCTAGTCATATATCTAGATACGAGCATGGGCTACCCTACTAAAGTTCAACTCATCGAGCGCAAAGGCAGCGAGCAGTTCTACATCAACTTCCCTGCGCCCATCGCCCAAGCGATGGACTTCACCAAGGGCGAGGTCGTCGAGTGGACTGTCGCCGACAAGAAGCATCTCATTCTGTCCCGCACCGTTGTTCCGCCCGACCCGGTGGACCTGAAAAAAAAACTGCGCAACCCCTGAGCACCGCGCTGCCCGGCCCACCTCCGGCCACGGGCCGGCCGCCCGCTTACGGCCCCGCGGTCCAGACGCCCGAAGCCCTGCTCAAGGACGACCTGGTGCCTTGGCAAACCGTCGAGGCCTTCGCCGCCGGCAAACGCCATGCCGTCAAAGTGAAAACCCTCGCCCCGGTCCTGTGGCGCAAGAGCGGCGCCGCCTGTCCCTTGCGTGTGGTCGTCATTGCCCCCATCGGTTACCGCCTGCGCAAAGGTTCGCGCCTGCTCTACTGCCAGCCCGCCTTCCTCATCTGCACCGATCCCGATCTGTCCTTGGAACAACTGCTCCAGTATTATCTGTGGCGCTGGGGCATCGAAGTGAACTTCCGCGACGAGAAGACGCTGCTGGGCACCGGTGAAGCCCAAGTACGCACGCCTGCCTCCAATCGCACTCAGCCCGCGGCGAGCGTTGCCGCGTATGCGTTCCTCTGGCTCGCCGCCCTGCAACTGATGGCAACGGGCGACCCGCCACCGCACCTGCGACCACCGAAATGGCGCCAGCCCAACCCGGGGGAGGCCGCGCTGCCGTTGTCCACCGGCGACCTGCTGCGCGCCTTACGCTGCGAACTGTGGGCCGCACAGCTCACCCCGGAGAGTTTCTCCCAATTCCCGTCACCACCCCTCGGTGACACGAACACCCAGAAACCCGCACCCAATCTCCTCCACGCCTTGCTCTCCGCTGCGTGAGCGCCCCCACGCACCTTTCCGAAAAAGCGGCTGCAGGGCCAAACTCCAAGCATGGTCGGGACGTGGGATGTTTCGCTGGCCGGGGAATAAGCCCCTATTTCGCTTCACGCGCCTGACCGTCTTGCGCTTTCGGGGTCTTCAGGGCGACGATGTGCAGTGCGTCGAGCACATTGATGTCGCCCTCTTTATCCACCACGGCGATGTCGGAACGCCCGACGGCGACGAATTCGGGGTGCGGGACTTCGTATTCGCGACCGTCTGAAGTGCGAATGATGAAGGGTCGAAAACCGCCGGTGAGTTTCTTGCGGATTCGGTCGATGTCCATGGCGCTTCTCTTGACCGGGGTTGCCGGAAAGTCAACCGGCCGCCGGTCGGACGGGGTCAGGCCGCTAATCCTAAGAACGGCAGTTGGGGCAACCGCTAATCTACGCTAATCGCCGCTAATCAGAAATTTGCCGCAAACTGGCAAGTAGAGGGCGAGCCAGGGGTCAGGTCGAGAATTGAGACAACGCCACGAACGTCGGCCGAAACGAAGT
>JACQWL010000221.1 GCA_016209255.1 Verrucomicrobiota bacterium | reverse complement strand
GCCCGCACCATCGAACTGCCGCTGGACAACACCGCCTTTCTGCTGGCGCCCGTGCTGGGCTTGATCGATCGCGGCCATGTTGGCTGGAAACGCCTGCGCACCGAGGTCGCCGTGCTGCGCTTCGGCGACGCCAGCATCGCCTGCATTCCCGGGGAGATTTATCCGGAAATCGTGAACGGCGGGATCGAACGCGCACCGGGCGGCGATTTCGACGTCGAGCCGGTCGAGGTGCCGCCGATTCGCGCGCTGCTGCCGGGCCGGGTGAAGTTCGTGTTCGGCCTCGCGAACGACGAAATCGGATACATCATTCCCAGGAGCGAGTGGGATCGGGAGCCGCCGTACCTCTACGGCTCCCCCAAGCGCGTCTACGGTGAAATCAACTCCGTGGGCCCGGAAACCGCGCCCGCGCTGCACGCTGCGCTTCGCGAGTTGAGCCGGGCGCTGGCCCTGAAAGACCCTTGAAGCGCCCCGCGTTAACCGCCCTCACCGCCAACGCGGGCGGAGAGGTGGGGGAGGGCCGGCCGCGCCCCCCGAACCTCACTGCATCGGCAGCTTCATCGCCAGCCGCTCGCTGCCGCGGAGCACGGTGATGTCGACCGATTCGCCCAGCTTCCGCGACTGCAGCAGCCGCCCGATCAGCTCGCCTTCGGTCTCGCGCGTCGTCTGCCCGTCGATCGCCACGATGACGTCATCCTTGAGGAATCCGACCTTCTTCGCGGTGCCATGCTTGTTGAACTGCCCCACGCCCTTCACGAACAGTGCGAGCGCATCGACGGCGAGCCCGCGTTGTTGGCGGGCCGCGTCGTCGAGATCCACCAACGTGAGCCCGCCCAGGGCCATCGCGCGCATCGACCACGTGCCGACCCGTTTCGAGATGTCGGTCTTCATCCGCCAGCCGGCCGGCAGGGTCAGGGTGAGCGCCACGCTGGAGCCATGGCGTTTCACCACCGCCGCCAGCGTGCCCGACTCCGGCGCGCGGTGCAGCACCCAGGAAAAATCCGCGATGGAGAGCAGCGGTTGGCCCGCAAACGAGACAAACTCATCGCCCGCACGGAAGCCCGCGCGCCCGCCGATTGATTTCGGCGCGACGGCGGTGACGGCCGCGGGCTTGTCCGGGGCGAGGCTCAGCCCGATTGTCTCGGCGGCGGGGAGCGGGAAAATGCGCTCGAGCGGCACGGGCTCGCTTTTGTCGCGGTAATAGGCGCGAAACGCCTCGCCGACCTGGTGGCAGTGCACGCAGCTCTGCATGACGTTGCCACTCCAGTTCAACTCGCGGCCGTATTTGTCCGCCAGCGCCGGAATCTCGACCGGGGTGCGGAACGGCGTCGGCCCGCCCTGTTTGCCCGCGAGCGACGCGCGGTTTGCGGGATAGCCGCGATGCAGCGCGAGCGCGCCCTCGAGCGCGCGTCGATAGCCGATGGTCTCGCGCGCCTCCGGGTCGGCCTGATGCACCCACGAGCCGTAACGCCCATAGATCGTGCCGTCGGCGTTGAAGAACAGCGTCGAGAACGAGAGATCGTAGTCGAACTGGAAGCGCGCGAGGTCGATCGCGTTCGCGTTGATCAGGCGGACGCAGACGAACTGATCGAGCAGCGGCGAGAGCGCCGGCTCCTGCAACACCTCCGCATCGAGCCCCACGCACGAGAGGCACGGCACGCAGCGCAACACCACGAGCACCGGCCTCCCCGTCTTCTTCGCCTCGGCAAATCCGCGGTCGACGTCGTTGTAAATCCAGCGCGCGTCATTCTCCATCGTCGCGCGGTCCTTGCGCACGGCGCCCTCGCGATCTTTCACGGTGGCGGCAAATCCGCCGGCCGCCGACCAGGCCAGAACGAGCGTTAGAAACAGGCGGGGGAGGTTCATGCCCGTTGCCTATGCCTCACGGCTGCGCCGATGCAATCCTCGATCGATTCCTTCCGACGGCGGGGGCGCATCTCGCATTCTGGACACTGGGAACGAGAGAACATCTCGTCGCGTGGGTTGAAATCGCGACTGGGGCGTCGGAGGCGACCAGGGCTCGCAGCCTGCGAAAATCACGACTTTTGGTTGCAGAACGAATGCCTCCGGCAGCGCGCCACCGGACAAAGGATTCGGTGCGCTGCGGAACCGATTCAAAGCGCCGCCCGCGTCCGGGCCACCAGCGCGCTGTCCGGAGCGCCGGAGCCTTTCAGCCAGAATACGCTGGCGGCCAGGAAGCGATCGCGCACCTGCGGCGAGAGGTGCCCGTAATCCTCCAGCGCGGCGGAGCTGAACTTGTAGTCGTGCGAATTGGTGCCCTTGAGGTAAATCATGCGCTGCGCGGCATCGATGAACGCCTTCGCATCGCCGGTGGTACCCAACCAGGCGAGGGTTTTCCGCGCCGCCAGCAGCTTGTCGCGGCTCACGTCGGCGAAGATCTCCTCCACCCCACCCGTGGCCGGCGACCCTGGCGCCGCCGCGGGCTCGAACTCGTCAATTCGGATCCCTTGCTGCGCGCTCACCCCGGCGGTGGCGCGGAACAACGGCACAAAGGCCGCGGCCTGCAACAGCAGAAAGCGGCGCGTCTCGTCGTGCGTCGCGTGCTGAAACGCGTAGTGCAGCGCGTTGGTCGTCGTGACCGCATGCAGCGTCGCGATGCCCGGCCGGCGCATGAGCAATTCGCCCGCGCCTTCGAAGATCGCATCCCAGAGCGACGGTGGGGCGACGCCGCGATTGAGCAATTCGACCGCGATGCCGCTGGCGCCCTCCCACGAATCTTCGCGCAACGCACGCAACAGGGTTTTCGTGGCGTCGGCGTCGGGCTTTCCGTCCAGCCACGCGCCAGAGATTTTTTCCAGCAGTTCGGCGTGGTGGCGGCCCGCGCGGTCGGCCTCGGCGTCGCGTTGGGCGGGATTGCCGCCCTCGTGGTACAGGAGCGCGTAGGTCAGCGAGCGCAGCACGGGTTCGGCGTGCTGCCAGCCGATGCTTTGCAGCGTCCGCCAGCTGTTGGCGACGTAGATGGCCTTGTGCCCGAGGTCGCGAAAGTCGCGCGCGCCGTAGCGACACAGCAGGTCGAATACCTCCTGCGGCCTCGCCGTGCGCACCAGCCCCGCGGTCGCGGTGTCGGTCGCGGCCTCGTCCCACTGCTCGACCGCGGCGGTGAACGCGGCGCGCGCGCGGCTGGCGGACGGCACGGCGGACTCGTCGACCGCCCCGAGCGTCCAATCGCCCTCGCGCACGTCACGCGCCTGCGACGACTTGAACTGGTCGAGCGCCCAGAAAATCGGCAGCCAGCGATCGGCCGCGGGCGAATTCTGGCTGGCGAGATGGGCTGAGTTCACGACGAGGACCGCGTGGAACTTGAAGCCGACCGGCCGCGGCTGGATGTTGCGCACGCCGGCGAGGAGCAGCGCGGCCAGCACCTCGCGGTAAGTCGTGCCGCGTTTGATCCAAACGGCCACCTCTTCCAGCAGTCTCTCCCGGGGCGTGTCTTCGAGCAGACGGACCAGGGGCTCGATCTCCGGGGTGAATCGAACCGCCTTCGGATCGAGCTTCGACTCGGCCGCGGCCACGCGCGGCAGGAGCGAAAGGTAAGCGAGGTCGCCCAACCCCGCGAGTGTGCCGGCGGCAGCTGCGGATTTGAGGAAGGAACGGCGGGGCAGGCCAGTGGGCATGGCGGTGGCGGAATGTGGCGCGGGAGTGCAGGCACCGCAAGCCGGCGGACGTGTTTCATCGCTGGCTCATGCTTTATTGGAGGCGCCGCCTTTCTTGTTTCGGCGCGGCGGTCAGCGACTCACCACAGAGACCGAAGTCTCAATCCTCCAAACCTTCATACCCAGCGAGCACAGGACGCATGATAACGTCTTGAGTTTTCCACCGTTCCCGATCTCGGACCTCGGCCCTTCCGTTTCACGGCACTTCGTAAACCTCGACGAGAATCGTACCCGCGGTGCTGTCGGCGCTGCGGACTTGCGCGGTGTAGTTGCCGGGTGTGAGCGTGATGAACAACGCGGCGTCCTTTGAAGCGGAGCTGGCAAGCGCGAAGGCGCCGACCTGCACGAACGCCGCGCTCAGTTCCGCCGCGGCGAGCACGCCGGCGTCGCTCCGTTGGTGCCAGCGCCGCCGATGATGGTGCCGACCGTCACGGGGTCGCCCCCGCTGGCGAGCGACGCGAGGACCGAGACATTGATCAGCCGGGCGGGATTTGCGAGCGGCACGCCTTTGCGAATCGTCTTAAACCCGCCGTCGGCCACGAAGACGTTGCCGCTGCCGTCCACGGCCACCGCATACGCGGAACCGAATCGGGCGGTGCTGCCGGAGCCGTCGGCGCTGGCATGGCTGCCGGCTTTGCCCGCAATCGTTGTGACCACGCCACCCGGCGCGATTTTGCGAATCGTGTAGTTGCCGGTGTCGGCGACGAAAACATTGCCAGCGCCGTACAGCGCCAGCCCGAACGGAAAATTGAAACGCGCCCGCCAGCGTTGTCACCACGCCACCCGCCCCAATCTTGCGAATGGCGGCGTTGCTGCGATCGCTGACGTAGATGTTCCCGGCGCTGTCGATGGTCACACCGGCCAGATCCATAAACCGGGCGGCGCTCCCGATGCCGTCCGTGCTGCCGACGCCATCCGGCGAGCCTGCCACCGCGGTAATCGTGCCGTCGGCTTCGATCCGGCGCACGACCGACCCGCGGTATTCAACGCGCCAGCCGCGACTCAGGAAATTGATGTGTTCGCCCGTGACGTCGGCAAAGACCAGACTGCCGTTGGCATCGATGGCCAAGATCGCGGGGCCGGTGAACACCGGCCAACCGTTCGGCCCCTTGCTGACAAAGCTGCCCGTCGTGCCCGCCACCGTCGTGACGATTCCCGCCGGCGTGATCTTCCGGATGAAGGAGTCACTGAGCGGTCCCCCGACAACCGTGAACAGGTTGCCCGCGGCATCCAGGGCGATGGCTCCGGGTCCGGTTGCGAAACGGGCATAGCTGCCCGTGCCGTCCAGGCTGACCAAATTACCCGAGCCATCCTCGCTGACGGCGTAGCCCGCCCGGCCCGCGAGCGTCGTGACCACACCCGCCGGGGTGATTTTCCGAATCGTGTGGTTGCCTGAATCGGCCACATAAATGTTGCCGCTGGCGCCGACCACGACGGCGGTGGGTCGATTGAAACGCGCCTGGCTTCCCACGCCGTCCGCGCTTTGGTAGCCCGCGTTCCCCGCGAGCGTGGTAAATTCGTAGGTCTGCGCGAACGCGCTCATCCATGCCAAAGCGACGATCTGGGCCGCGACCGCACGGAACGCTTTGAAAACTTGGGCCACGCAGCATTGACGCCGGTTCAATCCAGTGGTTCCTGCGCGGGTTCAACCAGTAGTCCGGTTCGATCCCGGCAGAAGACGGGGCTGAAGGGACGATTTCAAACCGTCAGACTACGGTGCGTCCACGCCGTCGACTTCGGATCTGACTCGGGGCGAGGACGGCGAGCGGTGGGCGGGCACGTCCCCGTGCCCGCATTCGTGCGCCACGGTGGAGGTCATTTCTGGAGCACGAATCGATTCGTGCCATCAGTGCAATCCGCGGCATAAATCAGAGGATTTGAGCCCCAATCCATTTGGCCACAAAAAGGCACAAAAGGGCTTGTGGGCGTGAGCGAGGACTTGCGTGGCGCCAATAGGCGCCGGGTAAGGCGTGTTCCGCAGGCAACCAATCGCAGGGAAGGCGACAAATCTCGACGCCAACAGAAGTGTCCGCAGCGCCTATCAGCGCTCGGGGGATCTCCATCCGCACGCTGAGGCCCTTCGTGTCTTTTCGTGGCCATCCTGGCTTGGTCAGGTGGCATCGATCCCAAGGCTGATTTCTTCTCCCGCCTGTCGGGAGGAAACCCGCGAGGCCGCGCGTCGGTTCCGAAGAATCTTCCTACCAACCCATCTTCCTACCCCAAAATTCAGGGCCGGTTGTTGAGGGGCTTGGCCTCCGAACCGCGATCTTTTGGGTAGGAAGATTGGGTGGGTAGGAAGATTTTCCAATCCTCGGGACGCATTTCTTTCACCCGTGCGTTAGCGCGAAGCCCTTCGGGCCGGGCGTCTCCAGACGCTATCCGCCCGGCGGGAAGTCCACTTGCTCGGAAATTGAAAAATCAACCCTACACCGCTCCAAGTCTCAATCCTCCAAACCTTGAAAAATTCACGGCAGCTCGTAGATCTCGACCCGTCTTCGTTCCGCGGCACGGAACTACGACGCGGCAAGCCAGCGCTCACGGCAGCTCGTAGATCTCGACCAATATTGTCCCGGTCGCACCGCCGACGCCCGAAACCTGAAGGGTATAACCGCCCGGGCTGAGACCGGCCACGACCGCGGCGTCGCGCGAGGTGGTTGGCAACACAAAGGCGCCGACTGACGAGAATGCCGAGCCAAGCGTCGATCCGCCGCCCCAATTGTCATTTGCGGCCGTTGCGGTTTGT
>JACQWL010000220.1 GCA_016209255.1 Verrucomicrobiota bacterium | reverse complement strand
CTCCCTTACGATCCCGGTCGCCGCTGGCTCGACAAATGGGAGTACAGTTGCGGCGCCATCGCGGGCGATGCCGTGCACCAGCTGGATCTCGCCCGGTACTTGATCGGCGACAAACCCTACCCGGACACGGTCGTGAACGCCGGCGGCGTCAATGCGCTGATCGATGGCCGCGAAATCCCCGACACGCAGCTTGTGACCTACGAGTACGGCAAGTTGACGCTGTTGTTCGAATCGGCTCTGTGGACGCCCTACCTGACGAAAACCGCGACCGCGCGGCGCGACAAGGGCGAGATCCCCAACTGGCCGCTCAACGCCACGCGCATCGAGGTGCTCGGCACCAAAGGCCTCATGTATTTTGGCCGGCACGGCGACGGCTGGCAGGTCTGCAACGAAAAGGGCGAGATGGCGCCGGCGATCCCCGGCCGCCAGGCTGACCGGGAGCACCAGAGCAACTTCCTCGACTGCGTGCGCACGCGGAAGCAGCCGACCGCCAATGCCGAGCAGGGGCATTACTCGGCGCTGCTTTGCCATCTCGCCAACATCTCCTATCGAGTCGGCAACAAGAAGCTCTCGTTCGATCCCAAGACCGAGACCTTCAAGGACGCGCCCGACGCCAACAAGTTCCTGAAGCGCAGCTATCGCGCGCCATGGGGCCTTTCGGATAACGTCTGATAAGACTTGGCGGGATTCATGCAGGCGGAATCGCATCACGAATGAGACCGGGACGGGCACTCGGTGCGAGTAGGGCCGGCGCTCGCCGCCGGGCCGTTTTCGATCGTCCGGAGGCCCGCCGGCAAGCGGCGGCCCTACATCCAACCGCATCGTCAGGGTCTGGCGAAACCTCGGGGCGCGGGCTCCGGCCCGCTCCCCTCTCGATGTCATTCATGCGCCGCACCCTTCTCGTCGCCCTCTGCCTGCTGGGAACATGGCAGTCGGGGGCCCGCGCCCAGTGGCTGCCCGTCACCAATGTTCTCGTCGATCTGACGATCTCCGAGCAGGGCGGGCCGTTCGTAACCATCGAATACGATCTGGAGGTGCCCGATCTCTCGCCCGCGTCGCCGGCCTTTGTCTTTGTTCGCTTCAGCCCGGACGACGGCAAGAACTGGCATGCGCTGCCCGCACAATTTCTGCGCGGCGACGGGCACGCCATCGTCGAGTCTCACGGCCACAAGAAGCTCCTCTGGTGGGGGGTCGACCAGTTCGGAATCGCGGACGCGGGGCAGTTGAAAATCGTGGTCCGCGGCGTCCGCATGGTGCGGGTGCCGGGCGGTGCGTTCAAAATGAACCTCATCCCCGGCGGTGGATTCGACACGTCGAAGAGCGAGATCGACCAGGCAACCCTGCCCACGTTTCACATCGCCAAATACGAGACCACCGTCGGCATGTATGCCGATTACCTCAACGAGACCGGGAAGGACGGCCGGGGCTGGGACAAATTCATGGCCAACCCGGAACGGTGCGGCATCGAGCGCAACGACAACGACACCTATACGGTGACGCCCGGCCGGGAGATGTACCCCGTCAATTATGTCTCCTGGTATGCGGCGCAGGCATATCTGGCCTGGGCCGGCTTGCGGCTGCCCACCGAGGCCGAGTTTCAAAAGACCTTGCGGGGCGGATTGTTTCTCGACGGCGACGACGCCCGGAAAAAACCGAATCCGCAGCCGGGGAGAAAGTTTCCGTGGGGCGATGAGGCGCCCGATGCGGGCGGGGTGTGGCGCTGCAACTGCGACTTCGACCGGAACGGCTCGGGGAAACTGGCGCGGGTCGGCAGCCACGGCCAGTTCAGCAGCCCCTACGGCGCGTGCGACCTCGTGGGCAATATCGCCGAATGGACCCTGGACGCGTATGCGACTTCCTACCATGCGGGCCTGGATGGCTACCGCATGATCCGGGGCGGTTCGTACATGGACCCGGCGGCCGGTTGCGACGCCATCGCGGGCGCCTCCCAGTTGCCCGCCGTCCGCAGTCGCATCGCCGGATTCCGCGGCCTCTGCGAAGGCCCGAAGTGAATTGATCCTGCGCCCGTTCGTACACCATGCGAACGCGTAGATTCAACGTCGCGAAGTGTGTCGGCGGGCCGAGCGCCCGCGATCTGGATTTACCTATTGCTTGAAGTTCATGGGCCTCGTGTTTCTGCTTTCGCCGTTCGTCACCTGGTAGGACCGTTCTCCTCTCCTCAGGTTACCGGGACGCCTCCGTCGGACGGTTGCGGCGCGGCTGCGTGCCCGGCCGTCGCGCCGCCCTTCCCGATACTCCTTCGGCGTCACCCCGAGCTTCTGGCGAAAAACGGTGGCGAAGTATTGCGCGCTCGAGAATCCACACGCGAGCGCCACGTCGGTGATCGACCCATCAGGGTCCTGCTCCAGGAGTTCACACGCGGCTTCGACCCGGCACCACGTGAGGTAGTGGGCGGGCGTCACGTTCGTCAGCTGACGACACAAACTGACGAAATGAGTTGCGCCCAAGCCGCATCGTCCCGCCATCTCGCCGACCGTCCAAGGGTGGCTGCGCTGTTCCGGGTTGTGTTGCAGTTCCGCGAGGAAAAGCTCAATCGTTCGCATGGAGCTGGTCAGTGAAGGGTCCAATTGCGGTTTGCTGCGCACCAGCATTTCCACGAGCAACAGCAGCAGTTCGTTGATTTGTACGCGCAACCGCGAATGCGAGGAACCGCGCACGTCCTCCTCAATCGCCTGGCTGATGCGCTGCCAGCACCGCCGGATATCCTCGTTGGCCATCCAGATCGCGCGCTCATGGTGCCGTAATAATTCCGTGAGCCGCTTGAGATCCTCCGGCGCCAACATGAGCCACGACGGCCAGCGCCACGCCTGGTTCGGGCGGCGCACGCCGAGGTCGAGGATCAACCAGTGGAGCCGGCTTGGGCCGATGTTTGGATTGCCGACCCGGTGAGGCTGCCAGGGGCGCGTGATGGTCAGTGCCCCGGGCCTGAGGTCAACGCTCTCGCCGCCAATGCCAAACGACAGGACGCCGCGCTCCAAGAAGGTGATTTCGAGTCCTTCGTTGCGATGCCAGTCGAGTCCCCAATGCTGGGAATGAGCCGCATCCCAGAAACCCACCGAACACACGCCCGCCAGCACCTTGCCGGGCAGCGTCCGGCCCGGATACGCGCCGCGCACGAGTGCCGCCATCCGCACCTCGCCGCGGCGCGCCGCGGCCGACAGTGCCTCGCACGTGTCGGCGGCGTAGCGTTCGGATTTGTCCGTAAAAATGGCGACTCGGTTTGATGGTGAATCGGAGCGCATTTCGTGGTGGCGTTTAAGCGAAGAACGGAGGCCCGCGGCAAGCGTCGAATCAGTGGCCCATGATGTCTCGTTCCCCCGCCCGCCGCGCGTCCGGTAAGTTCAAATTTCGTCGCTGGCCGAATTTGAACGAAAACCGGCGCCACGGCATGTTATCATTCATCAGGTAGCGAACCGGGATCAGCCGGACCAGCAGCGAAGCTCAAAGCCCCTCCTCAAAATGGCAAACGTGAGACTTGGCATCAACTTGGAGTTTGTCCGCCATGCGGACAAGACCTTCGAATGGGCGGTGCAGAAAGCCGCGGCGCTCGGCTACGACTATGTGGAGCCCATGGTTCACTGGGGCCGGGAACTCCTGAGCGAGGCGGGTTATTTCCACAGTGTATCCATGCTCGACGATCCCTGGCGGGTGCGACGCGCCTGCGAGGCCGCGGGCGTGAAATTGTCGGGACTCAGCACCCACACACCGCTGTGCAAGCCCGAGATCAGCGTCGAGTATCTGAAGCAGGCCATCCGTTTCGCGGCGGAGTGCGGCGCCCCGGTCGTCAACACCGACGAAGGGCCGAAGCCCGCCTGGACGACGGCCGAGGAAGATCATGTGCTGATGCGCTACACCCTCGGCGAGGCGGCCAGGGTCGCGGAACCGCGCAACATCGGCATCGGCCTCGAGCCGCATCAACAATACAGCCGGAGCCCGGATGGCTTGGATCGCATCTACCATCTGGTCGAATCGCGGGCCATCGGCATCAACTTCGATACCGGCAACAGCTTTCTTTGCGGGCACGATCCGTACGGGTGGTTGGAGCGCGTGGGCGATCGATTGATTCACCTGCACGCCAAGGATATTTCGGTGGAGCAATCCAGCTCCGAGCGGGGAAAAGTCACGGGAACCCCCGTCGGGTGCGCGTGCGGCGAAGGGGTGATCGATTGGTCGAAAGTGATCGAAATCTGCTCGCGCTGCAGCCGGGACATCGTGTTGAGCGTCGAGTGCGGCACCGTGGAGCAGGCGGAACGGTCCATCCGCCATCTGCGCGGACGCCTGGCCGAGCATACAATCGCACGAGCCGGCCTGGTGCCATCGAAGTAGTCTGCCAACATGCGTCCGCACTCTCCCGTTGCCCCTCTGTTTCCCGCCTCGTGGGCTCTGGCCAGCGGAAAAGCGGCCACGGCGGCCACGGTGTCGGCGGCGGTGAAACCGGCCTTGAAATATCGCTGGGAGCACATCGAGAAAGAGTCGCTGACCCTTGTCGGGCCATGCGGAATCGTCTGGAGGCTCAATTTTGGCGCGAGTCTTACCAAGCCGCACTTCCACCCGCTGCAGACCGCCAATGGACGCTGCCTCACCCAGGTGTCGCCCAAAGATCACCCGTGGCATTACGGGCTCTGGCACTCCTGGAAAACGATCGATCGGGTGACCTACTGGGAAGAAGACCGGAAGACCAGTCGGGCTGAGGGCACGACTCGAATGGTCGAGGCCACGGTGCTCCGCTTCGACGCGGCGGGCGCCCGTCTTCGCCTCCTGCTCGCGTACCATCCGGCCGACAAGCCTGGCGCGGTCGTGATGGAAGACACGATCGATCTCACGATCGAAGTTCCGCGCGACGACGGGAGCTACCGGATCATTTGGGATCAAACCTCCCGGGCGCGCCGGCCAGTCGTGCTCGACCGCACCCCGCCGCCCGGCCAGCCCGAGGGCAAGGACTATGGTGGCTACGCCGGGCTCTCGTTCCGCGGTGATCGTTTCATGAGCGAGGTCGCCATCGTCACCAGCACGGGCAGGCGGGATTTGGAAGCGAATCGCATGCGGGCCCAGTGGGCAACCCTCACCGGGATGATCGATGATCGGCCGGCGGGCATCACGATTTTCGATCATCCTTCGAACCCCCGGCACCCGACACCGTGGTATTTCGTCATGCGCCCCAGCAGGGCGAACAGCGCCAACTCCCCGTTTTGGTATCTCAACGCCGCCTTCCTGAACGCCGAGCCATTCAAGCTCGCGCCGGAGCGCCCGCTGTCGCTGCGCTATCTCGTGCGCGTGGACGACCAGCCGCCGCCGCCCACCACGCTCGATGACGAGTTTCGCTGGTTCACGTCGGCCACAGAGACCCTCGCTCCGCTTCTGCCATGAATCCTCGAACCTTCACTCGCCGTCGGTTTCTCGCCCATGCCGCCACTGTCGCCGCCACCGCGCCCTTGATCGTGCCTTCGCGGCTGTTCGGCCAGAACGCTCCCAGCAACCACGTGCGACTGGCCGCCATCGGCTGCGGCTCGCGCGCCCGCGATAACGTCCTGAGAGGCTTCGTGCAAGACCTCGGAGATGCGCGGGTCGTCATCGCGTGCGACTGTTTCGAGCAAAAGCGCGACCAGTTCGCCGCGAAGGTGAATGAGTTTCACGGCATGAAAGTCTGCAAGCCGATGGCCGATTTTCGCGACGTCCTGGCCCGACCTGACATCGACGGTGTTATCATCAGTACCCAGGATCACTGGCACGTGCCGCTGGCATACGCCGCCGCCATGGCCGGCAAGGACGCCTATGTCGAGAAGCCGCTGAGCCTCGCCCTCACCTGGTCGCAAAAGCTGCGCCAGGTCGTCGCCGCGCAAAAAATCGTCTTCCAGTATGGCACGCAGCAGCGCGGTTCGATGCATCAATTCCGCCGCGCCTGCGAACTCGTTCGCAATGGCTACATCGGGGAAGTGCGGGAAGTGCTCGCCTGGTGTCCCGACATGTCGCAGCAACTCCAGCAGGCATCCGCCCCCTATGGCTCGAAGGAGCCCGTGGCACCGCCGGCCGGCTTCGATTACGACCTGTGGATCGGTCCGGCGCCGATGCAGCCCTACACGAATGACCGGTGCACGAAATACGGTGGCTATCACATCTATGACTATGCGCTGGGCTTTGTCGCCGGATGGGGGGCTCACCCGCTGGACATTGTGCACTGGGGTCTCGATCTGGATCAGAGCGGCCCCGTTCGGTGCGAGGGCTCCGGCATCCTTCCGCCTGCCGGCAGCCTGTGGGACACGATCGAATCGTGGGACGTGCGTCTCGAGTATCCGAAAAACGTGCAGGTCCGTTTCATGGGCCACCGCATCGCCGAGCCGGTCATCCGGTTCCGGCGAAATTTTTTCCGCGACGAGGGTGTTATGTTCATCGGCACGAAGGGGTGGCTCTCGGTGGATCGGACTGCGCTCTATACCAGCGATCGCAAGCTGCAAACCCACGAAGTCGGCGAAAACGAAATCCGGCTCACGCGCACCGCCTCGCAGGCCCGCAATTTCGTGGATTGCATGCGCAGCCGGCAGCCGACGATCAGCCCGCTCGAAGCCGCGATTCGCAGTGACACGGTCAGCTTGCTCACCGACATCGCGATCCGCGGCGGCCGCCCAATTCGATGGAATCCCAAGACGGAAACGATCGTGGGTGACGAAGCGGCGTCGCGGATGCTCGACCGTCCGCTGCGGGCGAAGTGGGATGTCTTCGCCGGTAACACTACCCGGGTGACCGGCAACCAGCCTGCAGCCGGACGCACGAGGGCGGCCGTGATCCCCGACGGCCAAGAATCTGGGCAATCAATGTTACCAGTACTCTCGTCTGTCGGCCCGGCCGCCAGCGGATAATCTACGCTCCGCACTCTGTCCGCGCATCGTTCAGACCCCTGAGCATGCGAGTCCCAAACCATAACCCACCCTAGCACATGCATAACCCAGCCCATTCCCCAGTTAGGATCGTCGCGACCTTCCGTCGCCATATGCCCGGCAACCTGTTCAGCGCCGTGACGAGCATGCTCTCGCTCCCACGATTCTCCGACGCTGTGCCATCCTGGTCGAAACGACTTTCGATTGGCTTGTGCGCGGCCGTCGCGGGGACCACGCTGATCTCGGCGTCGCTCCTGGCGCAGACGGCCGGCACGGGTTCGATCGCGGGCCGCGTCCTGAACAGTGCAACCGGTGCCTATCTTGCCAATGTGCGCATCACGGTCGAAGGGAGCACTCGCGAAACCGTTACTGACCAAAACGGTGAATATCGCCTGTCCAATGTGCCTGCCGTTGCCACCCGTTTGCGTGCCACTTATATCGGGCTGGACGAGAAAACTGAGATTGTCAGTGTGCAGCCGGGGCAAATCGCTCAACGAGATTTCGAACTCGCCCGTCGTGGCCCGCCCCCGTCGGCCGCGGGAAAGGAGATTGTCCAGATGGCGGAGTTTACGGTCATCGAGCAGCGGGAAGTGAGCGCTCAAGCCCTGGCACTCAACGAACAACGGCAGGCCCCGAACATCAAGAACGTGGTGGCCTTCGACGAGTACCCGAAGGGCTTTGACGACAGCCTCGCCTATTTCCTCCGGTTCATCCCGGGCGCCGGCGGCACGAGCAGCGTGCGCGCCCTGCCGGGTGACATGGGCATCATCACCATCGATGGCGCTGAAATCACCGGCGTGCTGACCGGGCAGACCCGGGCGGCCGGATTGAACGTGGTTCCGGTCAACAACATCTCGCGCATCGAGGTTACCAAGGTGCCGACGCCCGACATGCCGGCCAACCTCGGCGGCACGATCAACGTGATCAGCCGGAGCGGATTCGAGCGCACCCGGCCGGAGTTCCGGTACAACGTCTTCACTGCCTGGTTCACCGATTTGGGGACGAGCTGGGACAAGATCCACGGCCCGCTCCCTGGGCTGAGCGAGCGCACGCTGTTGCCGTCGTTTGAATTCAACTACGCACATCCGATCAAGGACAAGCTGGCCGTCACGGTCAACGTCTCCCAGCAGGACTCCATGCAGCGGCAGGACGGCTCGATCTCGACGTGGAATCACTCCGACTACCACATGGACGCGATCAACTCCACGTGGACGGCGGTCCACCAAACCACCAAGAATGCCCGGATCGGAGTGGATTGGAAGATCACCCGGAGGGACTTGGTGAGCGCGAGCCTCCACTACCGGGATCGCGTCTCCTCGCAATATGAGCAGGGTTTGCGCTTGCAGTTCGGGGGTGGCGCCACCGGCGGGGCCAATTCCGTCACGGGGGCCGCGGCCGGCAACGGCAACGTCGCGCAGACCATGTCCGCCCTCCGGCTCGACAGCGACTCGCGCCTCGCGCTGGTCAAATACGAGCACAAGGGGGACATCTGGAGGATCAATGCGGGCATGAGCGATTCGTACTCGCGGTCCTTCTACGGGAGCACCAACAACGGCTTCATGTACACCATGAACGCCTCGTTGCCCAACCTGCGCATCAACGCGGCCGGCATCAACGCGGCCTCCGATCCCGTCGAAAGGACCAAACCGCAATCCGTAACGGCGGCGAACCGCTCGGGCGTCGCGGTGGATCTTCGCGACGGCCGCAACCTGGTGATTTCGTCCGTCGGCACCACCTATCCCGCCTTTCATTCCAACAAGACCGAATACAAGTTTGACATCGGGCGCGACTGGGACGCGAAGATTCCGATCAGCGCCAAGGTCGGCGGCATGATCCAGCCCTACAACAGCAAGGGCGCCAACGCGGGGGCGCGCACCTACAACTTCCGCCCGGGTGAGACCGAGGCCGTCCGGACCGCCCGCAACTACGACCTGATCGACGTGCCCTATTCCTCCCAGGGGCCGGTCTATGCCGGAGCGCCCGTGATGTGGATCAGTCCGGTAAAGCTCCAACAACTGTTCCTGGACCACCCGGAACACTTCGTCCAGGACCTGGCGGCGACCCACACCAACCGGGTCAATAACTCCCGCAAGCTCGAGGAGACCATTTCGGCGGCGTTCGTCCGGGTCGACGCCCGGCTGTTCAACAACCGCCTGTGGCTGGTCGGTGGCGTGCGCTACGAGCGGACCGACGACGAGGGGTGGGGCGTGCTCAACGACCCGACTGCACAATACGTGAAGGATTCGACCGGCAAGGTCGCGAAGAATGCGGCCGGTCAGCCGACCTTGATCACCACGGATCCCCTGCAGCGGGCTTATCTCCGGTTCGTGGAGCGCGGTTCTCACGCCGAGCGTTCCTACGACGGCTACTATCCCAGCCTCAACGTCACCTTCAACATCCGGGACGACTTGGTGCTGCGCGCTGGTTATGCCAAAACGGTCGGCCGTCCGCCGATCACGCAGATTGTTCCGTCGGTGAGCATCCCCGACGTCTCCAGCAGCACGAGCGGGCGCATCTCGGTCAACAACACCGGCCTGGAGCCCTGGTCGGCGACCAGCTACGACCTCTCGCTCGAGTCTTACCTCTTCAAGGGCGTGACGGCCTCGGTGAGCGTCTTCCAGAAGGACATCGTCAACTTCTTCACCACCACGATCCAGAATGCGACGCCCGAGTTGCTGGACCAGTACGGCATCTCCGGCGGTGACGCGAATACGATTTACGAAATTTCGACCTTGGGCAACGGCGGCGATGCGACGATGAAGGGAATTGAAATCGCGTACAAACAGAACCTGACCTTCCTCCCCGACTGGGCACGGGGCTTCCAGGTGTTCGCCAACTGGACCAAGCGCGAGCTCTCCGGCTCCCGGACGGCCGATTTCTCCGGGTTCTTCCCGTCGAACATCAGTTGGGGCGTCAACTTCGTCCGGCCGCGTTACGCCGTCCGGTTCAGCAGCACGTACCGCGAAGAACTCCGCGGGCCGTTGCGGGTTCAGCCGGACATCTATGACTGGTCGCGCGCCAACCTCAGCTACCAGGCCAGCGTCGAGTGCCGCATCGGCAAGCACCTCGAGGTTTATGCCACGTGGCAGGATTTCAACGACAAGGATTCCATCATCGGGTTAAAGCAGTTCAATGCGAAGACCCCCGATTACGCCAAGGACCGGCAGACGCTGGCGGCCGGCCCGAAGGCGGTCGTCGGAATCAGAGGCGAGTTCTAATGCGATTCAGAATTGTGCTTGGCCGGAGGGCAGGTTGCCCCCCGGCCAATTTATTTGATTCAACCGATTTTCCACTGTGATCCGGATAAACTCTCGTCTGACGGAGCTGCTGGTCCGAGTATTCCTCATCTGCTGGGCGTTCGGGAACGCCCTCCCCATCGCGGCGCAGACGCCGGCCGGGTCCCGGACTACGTACAATGCGGATTTCCAGGCTCTCTACGAGGCGCCCGCAACCGGAACCGCCGCGTTTGTACGCGCGTGGGTGTTGCGCGAGGTGTCACACGTGCCGATCACGACCTATGTGCAGGACGCGGCGCTGCCTGATCTTTGTTTCTTCGACTCGAAGATCGGCGAAGTCTTCGGCGACCGGTTCGGCGACAATCTCGCGTCGATCAATCCGCCCATCGAGCGCACGCTGGCGAGTTCCCTCCGCGTCCTTCGCGGAGAGCGGACAGACGTGTTGCGTTTGGTCACGGCCGCGCTGAAGCCCCGGGGAGTCGAAGTGCTCGCGGGCGTACGCATGTCGGACACCCATCACCGGCGGATCGCCTGGGACGAGGGGCTGTGCCCGCGCTTCACGATCGATCATCCCGAGTGGGTCATCCGGCAGCCGGACGGACGGACGAATGAGACCGCGCTGGATTACTCCCATCCTGGGGTGCGCGAGCATCGTCTGGCCATCATGCGCGAGCTGGCCACGGCCTACGATATCGATGGCCTGGAACTGAATTTCATCCGCTGGGGAAAGCACTTTCCGCGGGACGAAGGGGCGGCGAAGGCCCCAATCATGACGGAATTCATTGGCCAAGTCCGCGCGATGCTGGATGAGGCGGCCCGCGGTCGCGGCCGAAAACACCTGGTGCTCGGCGTGCGGGTGCCGGAAGGAATTCGCGAGTGTTGGCTGGCGGGTCTCGACCCGGAGACGTGGGTCCGCCGCGGTTGGATCGATTACCTCGTCGCAAGTCCCTTCAATGAGACCAGTCCCCAGGTGCGGGTGGAGGAGTTCCGGCGTTTCACCCTGGGGCGCGCGCAACTGCTGGCCTCGATGGGAGACATGATCGGGGGGACGTGGACCGGGCTTCCGCGAGTAAGTGGCCGCGGACTGGCTCAATTCAGTGACAGTTACGGCGGGATGCTGATGACGCCGCCGGAGGCGCGCGCCGCCGCCAGTAACTTCTATGCATGGGGCGCCGAGGGGATCGCCTTCTGGAACGTGGGCACGAAAATGGGCCTCAGCCTTGGCCGCTGGAGCCCAGATCAAGCAGCCGCCCAGCACGAGCGACTTTGGGCGTGGATGAACGCGGCGGTTGACCGGAAGAACCTCGACCGGGCGGAGCGGCATTACCACTACCTGCCGCTGCACAAATGGGGGGCGGATCCGGCTCCTCCCCGGCGCAACTATGCCTGGTACGGGTCCGGGCAGAGCCCCTTGGGGACGCTATCGACGCAAATCCTCCATTTCCCGAACAGCGTGATCGGCATGCGCCAGCCATACCGGTTCCGGATGGCGGATGGCCGCAACGGCGAGCCGGTCGATGCCACGGTGCGCTTCAAGATGCTCCATCTTGGCGCTGACGGGGCCGTGGAAATCGATCTGAACGGCCGGCCGGTTCCCGCGGCGAACATCCACCGCAGCCCGCTCGACCCGGACAAACTCGGACTGCCCGGGACGCAGTTCGAACTGACGCTCGCCCGATGGAGCCATTTTCGGGGGGACAACATCCTGGGCGTCATCCTGCAAAAGCAGACTGCGGGAGCTGCGGTTCCGTACCTGGAGGAGCTGGAAGCAATCGTCCCGTGAAATGATGATTATATGAAACACTCGAAGCCAAGGGTTCTCTTGGTCCTCGCCATCGCGGGCTCCGGGCTGTGGGCGCAGGCGCCACACCCGCCAGCGCCAGCCGCCAGCGAAAGCCACCCGCCGTACTTCAATTTCAAGGCCCGGCAATTCCTGATCGAAGGCTCGCACTCGATCGCTCCAGTGGTGCCGATCCGAGTGGGCAACACCCGCCAGTTGATGTTTGATCGCCAGGTCATCGACGATGCCTGGGGGGTCGAGCGGACCGTCCACCAGCCGGTGAAGTACGAAAAGAACCCCGTGCTTCCGGGCGAACCGCAGTATTCAAAGGCGCACTTCGGAAGCTGCTTCCGCTTTGACCAGGAGCGGAGTAAGTTCCGGCTGTGGGCGCAATCGTGGGATCAGCGGCGGGCGAAGTACGCGAAATCGCAGTTCGGCGCCTATTTCGAGTCGTCCGACGCAGTGGTGTGGACGGCGCCGGAGCTCGGCTTGGTTGAGATGGACGGATCGCGGAAGAACAACGTGATCCGCGCAGAAAACGGAGTCCTCCCCGGCGCGATGAGCGTTCTTGAGGTTCCGCCCCGCCTGCGGCACCGCGGCAAGTTTGCCATGCTCTACGGATATTCGGCCGAAAAGCCGCGGCCCGGCGAAACGCACGGGATGGAGGTGCGCATCGCCTGGAGCGAAGATGGCTTGCGCTGGGCGGACCAGCCGGAGAATCCGGTGATTCACGGCCGATCCGACACGTTCAACAACATTGTCTACAATCCCGGGCGGGACGTCTTCATGATGTACCGCCGGCCGTCGGTAAACGCGAATCAGATCCGGCGCATCGCCTATTCGGAGAGTCGCGATCTGATCACATGGTCTCAGCCACAGACCATCCTGTTTCCCGACGAATCCGACCCGGCCGCGATGTTCTATTCCCTGGTGGTCGTTCCGTATCAGGGGATGTACGTGGGCTTCCTGCAGAATTTTTATCTCTACACCGACAATCCGAGTTATGCCGGACCCGTGCGGAACGGGCCGAAATCGCACCAGCTCGACATCGAGCTGGCCTGGAGTCGCGACGGCCTGCGCTGGGACCGGCATCCGCGGCACCCGGTGTTCCTCGAGACCGGCGCGCCGGGAAGCTATGACTGGGGCATGATATCGGTTCATCAGGGTCTTTTCGAAAAAGACGGGCGGATTTCCCTGCTGTATTCCGGCACCGAGGCTCTGCATGTGAATGCGCAGGTGAAGGCGGGGCGCGGGTCGAGCCTGTGCCTGGCCACCCTCCGCCAGGATGGCTTCGTGTCGCTCGATGCACCCAAGGAAGGGTACGTGCTGACGAAGCCGCTTTTGATCCCCGGCGGGAAACTGCATATCAATGCGCAGACGGAGCCGGGCGGATTCATCCGCGTAGCGTTGCGGCGGGGCGACGGCGTCAAGGACGGCGACTGGCTGGACGGATGGTCCTACGAACAGAGCAAAGACTTTCGTGGCGATTCGGCGGATGCGACCATGTCCTGGGCGCCCGCCGCCAGCCTTGATGGCCTGAAGGACCGATCGATCCGCCTGCACTTCTGGATGAACAAGGCGCGGCTGTATTCATTCTGGTTCGAGTGATCGGAGGCGGATGCGGCGATGATTTAGAAGGTGAATATGAGATCGACCGCGGTAACGATCAGGGTTGTGTGCGGGATGATCCTGGGGTTCGGCGGCGCGACCCGGCTGCAATTCGCCGTCGCGATCCTCGCGGCCATCCTATTCCCTGCCTCCGCGCCGGCGCAGGGGAAGACGCCGCCTGCCGTGAGCAGGGACCAGGGCGTAACGTGGGAGAATGAAATCCATCTGGTGGACCCGGAGCGCGACCCCGACGACAGGTTCAAGCCCGGCGATGTCGGCTATCCCGCTTTCCAAAACCTGCCGGACGGCCGCGTGCTGGTGGTTTTCTACAGTCACCTGCACCGTGGCGACGAGCGGGCCTATCGAACCCGGACCATCGCCAACGTGCTCGAGGAGGTCCCAGCGCAATAACCATGACAACCAGAGTCAAATGTGAGTCCCGAACCCGGGAGACAACGTTACGACAAAGCGAGCTGCGATGCTTGGTCCGTGGCATTATAACCGCGATCGCCTGCACTCTTGGCGTGTCGCTTCCCATCTGCCCAGCCGCCGGTCAATCGACGCAAGCTCCGGATGTGCCGATGACGCGTCCGGAGGAGATGCTGGCGGGCCACCTGACGGACTATTATCATGCCTCGACGTTCGTCAAGCTGGAGGGAGGTCGCATTTTGCAGGCGGCCAACATGAGGTTCTCGACTTCCGATGACGGTGGAATTACCTGGTCTGCGCCGTTTCAATGCAAAGACGTCAATGGTGCTCCAGTGGGCGGAGG
>JACQWL010000206.1 GCA_016209255.1 Verrucomicrobiota bacterium | reverse complement strand
GTCAACTATCCGACGGCGCAGACCAACCCGGCGACGGCGACGGTGCCGCTCGCCACGCTCTGGCCGACGGCGGGCGATCCCCGGTATGCCATGGCGGATCGCCAGTGGAGTTCGTCGAATGCCCTGCCGAATCCCACCGCGACCATCGGTGGCCGGACCTTTACCTACGGCAGCTGGCAGGTGCCCGGTGTCACCTCCAGGTCGATCTACGACTGGACGAAGTATAATCATCTCCAGACCAATTTTGGCCGGACGCGCGCCGCCAACTTCAATCTCGAAATCGAGCAGCAAATCCTGCCCAACCTGTTTTTCACCGCGGGCTGGCTGCGGCAGGACATCGAGGAGGTCGACAATTACACCATGAACTCGCTCACGGGCGCCACGATCCAGGTCGACACCAACACCAGGTTGATCGACGGACGCGTGAATCCGTATTTCGGGATTCCGTTCGTTTCGGAGGGGGTCGGCGGCGGGCTCGACTCCTGGCGCCTGCCGGAGACCGACGATAATTACCGGGCGATGCTCGCCTACGATCTCGACCTCACGAAGCGCGGCGGCTGGATGAAGTGGCTCGGCCGCCACCGCCTGCTGGGCTTGTGGTCGGAGCAGGATGTCTTCCGGCAGGTGGAACGCTGGCGCATGAACTTCGTCGATGGAGATGCCGACGCCCGGCTGCGCTACGTGTCGAATCTTGCGCTCGCCAGCCAGCAACAGGCGCTGGGCACCGCGACCATGCGCAAATATTACATGGGCAGCCCAGGCGGCCCGCAGGCCCGGGCCACCCACTCGGTCGGCTTCTACGGCAACCAAGGCTGGGATCGCCCCATCGCTTCCGACGTCCAGGTTTACAACTATGCCACCGGCCAGTTCCAAAACGACCGCGTCGTCGAACAAACCCTCTATTCGCCCGCGGGTTCCGGGCAGGGCAGCGGCCAGCGCGAAGTCAAGAGCACGAACTTCGCCGTGCAAAGTTACCTCTGGGACGACCGCCTGATCGCCACGCTCGGCTGGCGGCAGGACGACTACCGGGCGCGTGTCACCACGACCGGCGCGATCACCGATGCGAGCGGCCGCGTGGTCGAGCCGGTGCTCGCCAACGACCGGTTTTACGTCAACGGCTTCACCGGCCTCGTAAATCACGACTTGATCATGCGCCGCTGGGATCACTGGGAAAAGCTCTCCGGCGGCACCAAAACGATCGGTGCGGCCTTCCGCCCGCTGAAGGGCCTGGGTTTCGTTCAGCGCTTCGGCGGCGAAGGTTCGTCCGCCTCCCAGTTCCTCAACGGGCTGACGCTTTACTACAACGCGTCCGACAACTTCAATCCGCCCGCCACGTTCCAGACGGATTATTTCCGCAATCGGCTGCCCAAACCGACGGGCAAGGGCAAGGATGGCGGGTTTGGTTTCAACGTCTTCGACAACAAACTCGTCGCCCGCATCAACTGGTATGAAACCGAAAGTCAGGACGAGCGCACCAACGCCGCCAACCTCCTGCTGGGCCGCCTGATCTACTCCGACACGACGACCGGGATTCCGTGGGCCAGCGCCGTCCAGCGCATCCGCAACGGCATCGCGGCCGGCCGCACGCTCGAACAGATCGTGGCCGTCAACAACTGGAATTCGAACGCGGTGAACAACGTCGCCGATGAGGCCAATCAACGGAAGATCTACGATCTCATCAAGCTCCCCTACCTCTACTACGACGGTCTTAGTTCGGGTGGCACGCAGAACAGCCAGGCCAAGGGCGTGGAGGTGCAGCTGACCTACAATCCGACGCCCAATTGGACGATGAAGTTCACGGGCTCCAAACAGCAGGCCACCTACACGAATGTCGCGCCGCAATACGACGCGTGGCTCGCGGTCCGGCTTCCGATCTGGCAGACGAACTCGGCCCCGGAAATTCCGGACTTCACCGACGGCTCCGGTCGGAGATACTCGCTGCGGAATTTCTGGACCGGCTATGGCTACACCGGCGTGGCGCAAATCGAGAACACGGACGGCAACACCAGCGCGCAGGCCTACCACACCAACGTGGTGGAATCCATCGTGGCGCTTGCGAAGGCGCTCGAGGGCGCCGTCTCACCGCTGCAACGCATCTATCACGCTTCGTTTCTCACCAACTACTCGTTTGCCGAAGGCAGGCTCAAGGGCTTCGCCGTCGGCGGCAGCGCGCGGTGGGAATCGAAGGCGGCGATTGGCTTCTTCGGCAAGGTCGGCGATCCGCGCAACTCGCCCACCGTGATCAATCTCAGCGACGTGACGAGGCCGGTCTATGACAACGGGAATTTCTACGCCGACCTGTGGGTTTCATACTCGCGCAAGATTTACCGCGACAAGATCGCCTGGAAGCTCCAGCTCAACATCAACAACGCGACCGAAGGCGGCCGCCTCATGCCCACCCAGGTCAACTTCGATGGCACGCCGTGGGCTTACCGCATCATCGACCCGCGCCAGTTCATCCTCACCTCGACGTTCACCTTCTGAGCGGAGCGCCGACGTCCTCGTCCGCTTCGGCTCATCCAGCTTACGCTCTCCTGTGGGTGCATCTCCGGGTTGCAGTTGAATTTGATGGAGGCGCGGTGCCCTCACCGCGCAATCGCCCGGATGGCGGGTGAGGGCACCCGCAATCCATCGGCCGGGCACCGTCAACTCGGAGATGCGCCGCTCTCCCGCTCGCGGGGGGAGCTTTTCCTGTCATGGCGAGAGTCCGAACCAACGCCGATCCGTTGAGTCGTATCCCACAAATAAACTCCCTCCAGCGTGTCATTCTGAGCCTGAGCGACGCGAAGGGGAAGAATCCAGCCGGATGCACCCATGCGGTCGCGCTGCTGGATTCTTCGCTGCTCAGAATGACAAATGCAGGAAGTTCGTTCGCAGAAACGCAGCGACCCTTCGCGATTGCTCAGGGCAGGCTTCTTGGCAATCCATCCTGACACGCCGCCATGCCCGACCTCGCGCCCCTATCGTCCGTCGCTCCGCCTTTGGTCGGTCCCCTCGATTCCGCGCCGCGAGCCATCCGCCTCGCCGCCGTTGCTCTCGTCGCCGCCATTGCGCTCGCCTACGGGAACACCCTGCGCGCCCCCTTCCTCTTCGACGACGCCGGCGCTGTCCTGAACAACCTCACGATCCGGCGGCTCGGCTCGCTGGCGGTGCTGAGCCCGCCGGCTGACGGGAGCACCACGACTGGACGTCCGGTCGTCAACGCCTCCTACGCGCTCAACTACGCGATCAGCGGCGAAAACGTGTGGGGCTATCACCTCGCGAATGTGGCGATCCACGCGTTGGCCGCGCTTGCGTTGCTGGGCATCGTGCGGCGAACGCTGGCCGGTCCGGTTCTGCGCGGGCATTTCGGTGGGGCCTCGGAATCGCCCGCCTTCCTGACGGCGTTGCTCTGGGCGCTGCATCCGCTCCAGACCGAATCCGTCACCTGTATCGCACAGCGCACCGAGTCGCTTTGCGGGCTCTTCTATCTGCTGACCATCTCGTGTTTCATCCGCGCCACTGTTTGTCATCCATTAGATGACAAACCTCCGGATCGAGCCGGAGCCGTTTGGCTCACCCTTTCCGTCGCGTCGAGCCTCGCCGGCATGGGAACCAAGGAGGTGATGGCAACCGCACCGCTCATGGTGTTGCTCTACGACCGGACGTTTGTGGCGGGCAATTTTACCGCGGCGTGGCGCCGGCGTCGGACCTACTACTTTGCGCTGGCAGGTACGTGGCTGTTGCTCGCCTGGCTCATCGTGCGCAGCGGCGGCGGGCGGGGAGCGTCCGCCGGCTTTGGGCTCGGTGTTTCGTGGTGGACTTACCTCCTGAAGCAGTGCGAGGCGATCCTCCTCTATCTCAAGCTGTCCATCTGGCCGCATCCGCTGGTGTTCGACTACGGCACGGCGGTGGTGAACTCGCTCGCGGTGGTAGGGTGGCAGGCGGTTGTTGTGTGCGCCTTGCTTGCGGCCGCCGTCTGGTCGCTGGCGAGAAAACCGGTCGCCGGTTTTCTCGGCGCGTGGTTTTTTCTCATCCTCGCGCCAAGTTCCAGTGTGGTTCCGTTGGTGACGCAAACCATGGCAGAGCATCGGATGTATCTGCCGCTGGCGGGCGTCCTGGTTTTGGTCGTGGTGGCGTTGTTTGGGTGGATCGGTCCCCGCGCCACCTGGCTGCTCGCTCCTGTCGCAATCGTGCTGGGATGCGCGACCGTCTTTCGCAATCGCGACTACCGCGACGCGGTGACGATCTGGTCCGACACCGTGGCCAGGAATCCCACCGGCGCGCGGGCCCACAACAACCTTGCGCTGGCCTTGCAGCAGCAGGGAAAACCGGAGCAGGCGAACGTGCATTTCGCCCGGGCGGTGAAGCTGCAAGCCGGCTACGTCTCGGCGCATTACAACTGGGGCTCGGCCCTGCTCGAGCAGGGCCGGGTCGCGGAAGCGATCGCGCAGCTCCAGATGGCGGTGCGGCTGGCGCCGAATCACGCCGATGCCCATGTCAATCTGGGGAACGCGTTGGTGAGGGCGCAGCAGGCGGCGGAGGCCGTACGCCACTATCGAGAGGCGCTGCAGCTCAAGCCGGCGGCCGATGTATATTACAACGCTGGGATCGCCTTCATCGAGCTGGGCCGGTCCGATGATGCCGCGGAGCATTTTCGCGCCGCACTGCAGTTGAACCCCAATCTGCCCGGCGCCCACTATCAGCTCGCGGGCGTGGCGGAGCGGGCCGGTCGACTCGCGGAGGCGGAGCGCGAATACGAGGCAACCCTGCGCGGCGATCCGGATCACGTGGCGGCGCACCGCAAACTCGGCCTGCTGCTCGCGCGCAGCGAACGGCTGGTTGCTGCGGCCACGCATTTCCGCGCCGTCATCCGGCTGCAGCCGGCCGACGCGGATGCGCACGCCAATCTCGGCAACGCGTTCCTGTTGGGTGGGCAGGTGCGCGAGGCCGTCGCGTGCTACGAGGAGTCGCTTCGTTTGCGGCCGGGCGACGCGCGCACCCGGGAGAATCTCCAACTGGCGCGGGAGTCGCTCCGCTGAGCCGGTCCATTCTGCTGTTCATTCTACTTGGGTCTGATACCTCGAAGTTCGCCTCGACTTGGTTTGCTGTAGGAGCGGCTTTATGCCGCGACGGCGTGTGACAATCGCGGCGTAAAGCCGCTCCTACAGTTTCACCAATGCCTCGGGGCTTGCCTCGAGGGTTGTTATTCATGTCCGCCACCGCCACCATCTCCGCCACCAACACTCCGCCGAATACGCGCAGCCGGCTGCTTTTCCCCGAGCGGTGGCCGCCGTTCGTGCTCGCGACGCTCTTCATTTCGATCGCGTTGACGGTGGCGTATCACGAGACGTTTCCGGCGCCCTTCATCTTCGACGATCTGCCCGGCGTCGTGCGCAACCCGGCGATTCGGCAGCTTTGGCCGCTCGGCGCTGTGCTGCTGCCCGGTCAGACCGGCGGCGCGGGCGCATTGGGCTGGCCGATCGTCAATCTTTCGCTGGCACTGAATCACGCCGCCGGCGGTCTGGACGTCCGCGGCTACCACATCGTCAATCTTCTCATCCACCTTGCCGCCAGTGTGCTGCTGTTCGCCGTGCTGCACCGCACCTTTGCCCAGCCGCCGCTTCGTGCCCGCTATGGCGCCGCGGCGTTCCCGCTCGCCTTTGGTGCCGCGCTGCTTTGGTCGCTTCATCCGCTGCAAACGGAATCCGTCACCTGCGTGATCCAGCGGGCGGAATTGCTCACCGGGCTTTTTTGTCTCCTCACTCTGTATGCATTCATCCGGATGGCCCATGGCCAGACCTTGGATGAAGATCCGTCCAGCCAGGCAAAGCCTCAGACCACGGACCACGGACCACGGACCACGGACGACAGACCACGGACCTTCCCATCCCACGGCAGAATGCTTGGCGCGGGTGGTCCGTGGTCCGTAGTCCGTAGTCTCGGGCTGTCCAAAAGCTTGACCCGCTTACAACAAGCTTCCGCGTTCAAGGACTTTGCCGGTCGCGCTGGCGTTTGGTTGGCGGTCTGCGTGCTGGCCTGCCTGGCCGGCATGGCCTGCCGGGAGGTAATGGTCACGGCGCCGGTGCTGGTGTTGCTCTACGATCGCACCTTTGTCGCCGGCACCTTTCGCGAAGCCTGGCGGCGGCGCCGTGGCTTGCATCTCGCGCTGGCGGCGACGTGCGGGCTGGCGGTTTTTCTCATCGCGCGCGGTGCGGGCCGCGGCGTGGCGACGGGCTTCGGTTCCGGCGTCGGGCCGTGGGACCAGGTGCTGACGCAGTGTCGCGCGGTGGTGTTGTATCTGAAACTCGCCGCGTGGCCTGACCCACTGGTGCTCGACTACGGCACCACCGTGGTCCGGCACCTTGGCGACGTGTGGCCGCACGCCGCGTTACTCGTGTCGCTCGCCGTTGCGACTGGCATTGCCCTCGTGTGCCGTCCAGTGCTTGGATTTGCGGGTATCTGGTTCTTCATCACGCTCGTTCCGGGCGTGAGTCTCGTTTCGCTCACGGCGCAGCCGATCGCGGAGCACCGGATGTACCTTCCGCTCGCGGCGCTCATGGTTCTGGTCGTTGTGGGCCTGCAAGCCGCGATCGGCCGGCGCGTGCTCTTTGGCGCCGTGGCGCTCGCCGTCGTGGCGGGAGGTGCGACCCTGCGCCGCAACGCGGACTACCGCAGCGCGCTCGTGATCTGGGGTGACACCGTTGCAAAGGCGCCGGCGAATGCCCGCGCGCGCTTCAACCTCGCCAACGCGCTGTCCGCCGCAGGCCGGTCCGGCGAGGCGATTGCCCACTACGAAGCCGCGCTCCGGCTCGAGCCCGGCCACGGCGCGGTCCACTTCAACCTGGCCGGCACCTTGCTCCAGCTCGGTCGCGCCCGCGAGGCCGTGGAGCATTACGAGGCGGCGCTGCGGATCGGACCGGATGCGGTTGATCTGCATGTCGGTCTGGCTGCGGCGCTCGTCCGGCTCGAGCGCATGCCGGAGGCGATCGCCCAGTACGAGAGTGCGATGCGGCTCGGGCTGCTCGCGGCCGAGGAGCAGCTGCGTTTTGGGCGCGCGCTCGCGGAGGTTGGCCGCGTCGATGACGCGCTGGCGCACCTGCAGGAGGCTGTGCGGCTCAATCCGAAAGACGCCGGCACCCACGTGGTGCTGGGCATGGTGCTTTCCGCGGCGGGCCGCGGGGCCGAGGCCCTGCGGCATTTTTTCGCCGCCGTGCAGCTCGCACCCGACGATGCGGCCGCCCATGCCGCGCTCGGCGATGCGCTGGTCGACGCGTACCGGCCGTCGGAGGCGGTGCCGCACTACGAGACGGCGCTGCGGCTGCAGCCCGAGCAGGCGGCGATCCTTCACACCAGCCTCGGCAACGCGCTCTCGCGGCTCGGGCGGGCGTTCGAGGCCATCCGCCACTACGAAGAGGCCCTCCGCCTGAATCCCAACGATGCCGAGGCCCAGGCCAACCTCGCCCGGATTCGCGCGGCGGCGCAGCGCCGCGGCCTGTTGAAAAAGTGAACCGGAGGAGCCTGTCGGTCGGTCAACGAAAATCATGTCTTCGCCCGTAAACCCTGGTCGCCTTTGGCGCCGCCGGAGGCGGGTCAACTTCATGGCGAGGGCGGGGCGGACTGGCCGTCGACCTCGGATTCAAGATTTACGTGGACAAATACGACCGCTACCTCGCCGACGTGTACCTGCGGCAGCGCACCGGCGGGGAGATTTTCCTCAACAATGCGCTGCTGGAAAACGGCCACGCCGAACGGATGGATCCTTCGTCGCAGGAGAATTGGATTCCGTGAGCCAAAGAATTGACGCCCGCTCGTCGGTGGCTAGCTTGCGGCAAGAACGAAGACCCTCAGTTTTACCTACTGGCAGGACGGTAGCGATTGGATTGGCTACCTCGACGAGTTTCCCGACTATTCCACGCAGGGTTCCAGCCTCGAAGATTTGCGGGAGCACCTCTTGGACCTTTACCGGGATCTCGCCTCGGGGGCCATCCCCAATGTTCGTCGTCATGCCGAGCTGGAGTTGGCATGAAGCGGCGCGACCTCATCCGGAAGATCGAAGAAGCAGGCGCAGTTTTCATCCGACACGGCGGGAAGCACGATTGGTATCAGAATCCGCAGACCAAGATGTCGCAGCCAGTGCCGCGCCATTCCGAGATCAATGAGATGCTGGCGAAGAGCATCGCCAGGAAGCTCGCTGGCCGTTGAAGGGGCTGACACTGTGGAGAAGACGTCTCAGCAAAGATGAAGCCTTCCGCGCTTGCTTGGTTCCTTATGGCGGTAATGCCATGCTCGGCGACCCCGCCGTCGGAAAGAGAATCGCAAAAGCAAGCCGACGTAGTTCTCCTTCCGCCATTCGAAGTGCGCGAGCGGGGAATGACCGACTTTGGCATGTCGATCGTGACCAATCCAGAAGTCGCAACCGGCGGTAAGATCGCATGGATGCTGGTTGGTAACATCGTGCCGCGCTCTGCCGCGTCACAGGCGGGATTAAGACCGGGCGACAGAATCATTCGTGTTGATCGTGTCCTGCCTTCGAAGCTGTCGAAGGTCGAGATGCTCACCACCTTTTTTGGCCGGACGCTCGGCGCACGAGTCCAGCTCGAAGTTGCCGATCCGCACTCGCAAAGGCACCGCATTGTCGAATTGGAATGTAACGAGGTCCGGATTGATAAGAAAGCCCAACCTAAAGTGAAGTAGATCGCGAGAGGCGCAGCTGCGACCCGGGAGAAGTGGAGTCGAACGCTCGACATCACGGTCGGACGAAGCCAGTCGGCCAGACGGATCCTCGAACCGTGATGAGGACCACGGCTCTTTGCTGGGTGCTGGCATTCGCCGTTGCGGTATGCCCCGGCCCGCTCCAGATGTCTATCGTGTTGCTCCTTTTCGTCCGTTGCCTTCGTGCGCGGCGCAATCTTTCTACTTCCACAAGTTCTCATGAAGATCCGTTTATACCCGCTACTGCCGCTCGTCTGCAGGAGCCGCGTCAGCCGTGGTCATGGCCGACCTCGAACGCTGGGCAATTTCCATCGTGAAAGTCGAGTACCTGGCTGACCGTCAGGAATTCATCTCCACGGTTGCGGCTTGGCATCGTCGCGAGTGGGGCTACCTGCGCCCTGTTGAGTCTTTGGAGACCCGCGCCGCGAAAGTCCGCGCTTGGTGCGGCCATCGGGAGATTCCGACTGTCCTTATCGCGTCCGTCGGCGAGACGCTACTTGGGTCCGCCATGCTCGTTGCGCATGACATGGACACCCGAATGCAGTGGTCGCCTTGGCTCGCTGGCGTCGTCGTTGCGATTGAGCACCGCCGACGCGGTATCGGCGCAGCGTTGGCCGAACGCGCTCTCGCGGATGCCCGGCATCTCGGTTTTCCCACACTCTATCTCTACACGTTCAGCACCGAGCGGTATTGGACCAGCCTGGGTTGGCGCTTCATTGAGCGCACCAGCTACCTCGATACTGAAGTCACCGTCATGTCACATGCCCTGCAAGAACAACGAGAGCCCACGGCCCGACGGGGTCAGGCCGAAACCTGCAACATCGCCCCCGATCACCTGTCGCAAGGGCGCGGTATCGCGAATCCTCGCCAACTGGCATGATTTGTTGCATGTTTCGGCCAGACCCTCGCACTGCGATGAAACTTCTCTCACCTCTCTTGGCGGTTGTTGTCCTGATCCTGCTCGCTGGGTTGATCTACCAGCACACCAAGACGACTGAACTTCAAGCGAACCTCCTCGCCTTCGGCCAGGATCGCGACGCGATGAACCGCGAACTTCGGCGACTGAAGAGCCGTATCGCCGAGTTGCAAAGGCCGCCGGCAAGTTCCAGCACCACCACCACCACAGGGGCGGCCGCGCGTGCCGAACCCAGCGCAGCGCAGCCTCCACCGCCGGCAGCCGCCGAACCCGTCGCTACCTCTGGCGTCACCGTAACTGCACCCGCGGGCTGGTGGAAAAACGGCAGCAAGCCGGACTCATATGTGGTTGGCGTGGACACGCTGCAAACGTGGGGTGGAATGCCGAGCGCTTATGTGAAGTCCGTGGGTGACGCCAAGGATGCGTTCGGCGGGATGATGCAATCGACCTCGGCGGAGAACTTCGTTGGCCAGCGGGTCCGCCTGAATGCGTGGATCAAGACGGAGGATGCGAACGACGGTGGCGGACATCTCTGGCTGCGCATTGACGGACAGGAGCGCGGGCAGATGTTGGGTTTTGACAACATGGATAACCGTGCGGTCAAGGGAAGCAGCGACTGGCAGGAGGCGTCGGTCGTGCTCGACGTCCCCGCCGGTGCCTCGGCTCTTGCCTATGGCTTCTTCGTGCACGGCGGCGGCATGATGTGGGTGAACGGCCAGACGATCCAGGAAGTTGGGCCCGAGGTGCCGGCGACCAACATGTTGAAACCTAAGAGCGCGGCCCCGAAAACGCCCGTCAATCTCGGCTTTGATCCCGATCGGCCGAAGTGAGTCATACCCGGGGCGATGATGGAAAGGCTGGAATCAGCCGATCGGATGGGGTCAGGCAGTTCGATGTTCGCTGATGCCCAAGAAAGACCAAGGTTTTCGCTCGCCGGCTCATATTTGACGCGAGCGAACATCGAACGGCCTGACCCCGTTGGATCGCGTCCTGCGCACGATGGCGGCGGAGGCGACGTGCGCGCTCGCGTAATGCCAGCCAGAGAGCGTCGCGCGTCCCACCAGTAATCGCGCCTTCCGAGCGCGGTCGCCAAATACCATTTGCGCGACATCCTTTGCGAGGGGGGTGTCGCCACCAACGCGGCGCAGCGCTACGGAATAAACGAGGCCGATTCGGCGCTGCACGAGTTCGGTGAAGGCGGCTTCGGATTTTTCCTCGACGTAGCGGCGCAGCAGTTCGACGTCGGTGTTCATGGTGGATTTGTTCATTGGCTGCCGCCAGGCGGCGAACCGGACGATGTTTTTACCGAAAGGACGGCCAATCCGAGGTGGCCAATCCGAGGGGGTCTGCCTGTTACACGTTACAGAATGCCTCCGTCACGTCGAAAGCTAACATGTATCAGGCAGACCCCGTCGGGTCGGTCGGTCTTTTCTCTTTTTCCATTTGCGGCATCAGCGTTCGAATGCCATTTCAGGGCGATGGACTCACTGGCGAAATGGCATGCTTATGGATGGGACGTGGGCACTTTGTTTTGGGCATGGGAAGCGCGTCGGCGCGCCGGAACAAAACAGAACAAACGAGCCAGGGAGATTCTAACCACGTGTTTGTTCGCGCTGGTTCTCGAGAATAACGAGAAGAAGCGTTTCCATGTAGCTTTTCCACAACTCGGCGACCCGAAGGAACCGCCGCCCATGGATGCGTTGTTCACGGATGGCTTCGGGGAGACCGACGACTGGGATATCATTTTGATTCCGGGCGTCGCAACCGAGGGGCGTGACGAACGCGAGTTTCACCAATGTCAGCTTGTCAGCTACCGGAATCGATCCGGAAGCACGGACGACATAATCGCCTCTCTTGAGGAGACGAAACTCTGGCGGCCATCGAACGGCGACCTGCGCCTCGTGCTCCACTTGGAGCAGTCGACTGCGTTCGATTGGGTGAAGCTTTCCAGTCACCTGCAGATGCGCCGTCCCAAATGTCCATTCAGCCAAGTGTTCTTGCTGGCTGAGACCCATGGCGACCTCGAACCGAGATGGTCGTGCCGGCAGCTTTATCCCCGTGTGATTCCACTACTGGATCTCGACCTCTCAACCGCACGGACGATTCTGGCGAATCGGGCGGAGGAGGTCAGGTTGATATCAGCGGACCGACGTGGTCAGGCCGCTAGAACCCGTGGCATGACTCAAGACCGCTTCTGTTTTCGCGCCGCCTTGATCTTCTTCAGTTCCTCGACGCCGACGCTCTTCAAGTAGCCCTTACCCGTCCTTGCATAGACCGGCTCGGCG
>JACQWL010000230.1 GCA_016209255.1 Verrucomicrobiota bacterium | reverse complement strand
GCGAAGTTTACCCGCCTGCGGCGGCGCCGAAGGCGACCAGGGATTGGCGGTTGGCCCGCTTTGTTTTGGGGGTTTCCTCAAGAGTCTACGCTGCATCTCGTCCGGCCGTAGCCCAGCCCAACTAGAGTTTCGTCCGGCCGCGCTTCGTTGCCGTCTTCGGCGTCACGGTCGTCTTCGTTTTCGCGGTGCCCTTTCCTGCCTTTGGCCGCGGCGTCTTTTTCACCTTTCCCTCCGCGGATGCAGCCGTTGCCACCGGCTTGCTTGCCGCCGCCTTCACCGGTTTTGCCGCCGCCGCCAGAGGCTCGATCTCGATCCCAAACACATCGGACAACTGCGCCACATCCAGCCCGCTTGTCTCCGCTCCCGTACCCGCCGCCAGTGCCGGCACGTCCGCCGCCGCACTGATGAGTTCCAGATGATCCACGCCGCGCAGCACGAAGAGCAACTCCGGCTGCGTATCGAGGCGTGCGCCGACCCCATAAAGCACCGCGGCCAGATGCTTGCAGAGATCCGCCCAGTCGGGGCAACTGCAGTTCAACTTGATCTCGGACGGCAGCGGGAAAAGCCCTTTCTCCCGATCCGTGATGACTCGCATGACCGCGTCGGAAAGCCGGCCCTGCAGCAGTCCGACCAGCGAATCGATCTTGCCCGCGCATTCCGCCTTGATCGCTTTCCAGCGCGCGGGCTTGAGCGGCGCGATGGCGATCGTGCCGTGGTAGAGGGTCGAACCCATGATCATCGCGGTGATCTTGCCCGGCGCGATCTGGACATCGAGGACTGAGCCGTTGCGCACATAGGTGCGCCCGCGCGGCAACCGGTTGGCATAGTCGCTGAAGGATTCGAGGTGCCCGCACCACGCCTTGCCCCAGAACGTGGTCGCGATGGTCCGGCCCTCGATTCTCACGGGCGCGAGCATCCGCCCTTTCTTTGCGAGTTTCTGCGCGTGCCTTGCGGCGTTGGCGCGGCGCTGGGCGACGCTGACGTAGGGACGGTAGAAATTCCACGACATGGGTATCATCACTCCCACGCCCTCCGCCCCTTGTCCAAAGGAAACTTGGGCTTTTGCCCGGCAAGTACCCTTCAGTCCCAATCCGGATACTGCTTCGGCGGCTTGCCGGTCTTTTCGATGACCCTGATCGGCGCGTCTTTCTTGCCCGGCGGTTCGATTCGTTCGAGCCGGAGCGCGAATCGCCACGAGTCTCCGCATCGATTCGCAGTCGCGACCCCTCCACCCGCGCCAACTCCATCACGCGTAGCAGCACGTAAACCCCCGCGATGTTGGGGTAGTCGCGCAGCAACGGCCGCTTCAAATCCAGCTCGACTCGCCCTTGCGGGACGAGCTGAAGAAGGAGGAAACTTATTCGCCATCGGAATCGTTCGCGCGGGAACGGGAGGAGCGCGAGCGGCAGGAGGAACTGAAGCGCCTCCGGGCCGAACTGGCCGCGGCCGACGCGCAGGCGCGACGCGAGGCCATGGATCGTCCGCCCCCGCCCACCGTGCAGGCCTACCAGGAACGGTACGGCCGCGACCCGCAGAACTGGCCACCAACGTAATCTCGACGATCGCGCTCCTCCAAGACGACCGGGTATCACCGGCCGGCGAGCTATACCAGGAGGCGAGCCAAGGCAGGTTTAACCGCTTATCTTCAGAGGCAACGGGGGCGTGGGGGCTGTGCCTGCTTCGCCTAATCGGCGAAGCGCGGACCCCGGCGGGCTTGAGAATCTATCACCGAAGATTAGCGTTCAAAAACTGTCTTGGCCGAGCGGCTGAAGGGTCATGGCGCGGATCGGAAGTTCATGGTTATCCACCAGCGGTTCTTTGCTGGCCGCGTGCGGCGAAGGCGGGCCAGTTTGGTTTCCGCGGCTTGTGCGCCTCTGGCGCATTGATCACGTGATAAATCGCGCCGGGGAATTCGAGCCGTAGCCTCGCGCCATGGTGCCAGCGGGCGCCGCCCCATCACCGCGCGAGGGCGCGCTGTACCCAAGTTTGGGGGTAGTCCGCGCTTGATCTCCCGATCCGTGGCATGACTCCCTCGGCCTTCCACGGCGCCATTCGGGTCATGGGTCGACGATTGACAGCGGCATTCCGGTCAGGCCGCTACGGGTTGATTTCGACGGTGGGATTTGCGCCGAAGATTCGCGGGGCGGGTTCGGGCGGTTGGCGCGGCTGGCTCCTGCACGAGGACTTCGCCGGAATCTTTAGCCTGCCGTGCAGAACGCGAATCATCGTCAGACAAAGCGGACGCTTCTGGTCCATGATCTCCGAAATCTTGCTCATGCTTTGGAGCTAGGGGAGCAGGTCGGTCGCCTGCATGCCGGCCTGCTCCAAACGGAAGCGAATGGCTTCGATGGGGTCGGGAGCTGCGATGGGAAACAGGAATTGCTCGTAATTTTCCACGAGCAGCGACCATAACTCAAGCTCGGCATCGCCAGGCGACGGCTGCTCCATCAGGTGCTCGACGTAGGCCAGGGCCACTCTGTAATCGCGCTCGGTTTTGAGGACTTTGGCTTTCATGGCGGATAAGGGGTTTAGACCGTGGTGCCGTCGATCTTGTCGCAGGCGGCGTGGGTGCCGATGAAGCGGATGAAGACCGAGTCAAGCGTGGCGCAGGCAATCCCTGACCGGTAGACGGTGATCGCGCCGATAGGGCGCCTGACGATGGGGCGGCAAAACTGCCTCCGGAAAATCTCGGACCCACTCGCGGCGCTCCTTTTCCGTCGCATAAAACGTCAACCACACGTTGAAGTCGCCTCCCCTCGCTTCCGAGAGGTCCCAGTGGCATCCGTCGTCCGGCGTCCGCGCAAAATCGGGTGCGTCGCCATCCAGCACTTCGCTCCAGAGAACTTCGTAGAGCTCCACGTCGCTCAGGTGATTTGTGTGGTAGAGAAAAACGCGCGCCACCGCGAGCGACTTTATCAGTCGCCATAGTTCCGCCGCAAGCCGATCGCCATGCAATTCACCCGGCGGCGGGAAGACGGGCCCGCGTCGCGCGAGCCATTCACGATGGGTCGAAAACGACCCTTCCTCCCAGGCGATTACATGCTCGAGAAAAGACAGCTCCAAGTCGGAAACGTCCTCGCTTTTCGCTATGGGCAGAACGCCGCCCAGCTGGCGAATTTTCTTTTCCAACTGCGCGCGCCGGATCGCGCGTTCGGCTGGGGCCAAACGCCCTTGGAGCGTATCGTTGTTGTCGTCGTCAGGCATCGAATCCAGAGAAGTCGGCCCCCTGCTTTGTAGAATGTTGAGCGCAACGTTACCCCAATTTTGGGGTGTCGGCCGGATTGCGTTTCGCGCCGCGCGATGCACAACGGCGGCGATCGACGGCCCCGAAACAGCACCCTTTGTTCTCGAAAAAGTTGTCATGTCAGGAATCCGGAATTCTTTGAGGCGCTTTCCCCTCGATGAACTCGCGCGGTGGGACCAAAGTGTGATTGCGCCCAGCGGATCACGGGGCGGAGGCAGAGAATAAATTCCGGATTCCTGACATGCCCCCTTTTTTGCCTCGGAGGCAAAATCACTCGCCCGTTGACGGCGAATCGGCCGGAGGATTGTCTCCGCCCGCAGTTATGGCGTCTCAATCCCCTTACTATCTCGTAGCTCTAGTCGGTGCGACGGCCCTGCAGGTGGTGGCCGGATTTTCTCCGGTTGCCAGCGCAGCGCAGGCCCAACCCGCGGGGCCGGCCGCCGCCGTTCAATCGCCAACCGGCGGGCGTGGTCCTGGCGCGGCTCCGTCCGCGAACGATCCCGCCAACGCCAACGCGGATTTTTCCCCGAAGCCGCCCGTTGTGCCTCTCCCTCCGGCCGAACAGGCCGGGCGCTTCTGGCTCCCGCCCGGCTACCGCCTGGAGCCGGTACTCTCCGACCCGATCATCGAAGATCCGGCTCAGGTTGCCTTTGACGGCAACGGGCGGATGTTCGTCCTCGAACTGCGCGGCTACTTTCAAACTCCCGAGGGCATCGACCTCACCCCGCCCATCGGCCGGATTTCGGTGCATGAGGATCGCGACAACGACGGGATCTACGAACATCACCGCGTCTTCGTCGACCAACTGGTCTTTCCCCGGTTCGTCATGCCGCTCGGCGCCAACAGCATCCTGACGATGGAAACCAATCAGGACGACGTGTGGAAGTACTCGGATACGAATGGCGATGGCGTGGCCGACAAGAAGGAGCTGTTCGCCACCAACTTCGGCCGGGCAGGCAACATGGAGAGCCAGCAGGCCAGCCTTTTCTGGGCGATGGACAACTGGCTATACAGCACCGTCAACGCCTTCCGCCTGCGCTGGACGCCCCACGGGCTCTTGAAAGAGCCGACCGGGCCGAACGGCGCGCAATGGGGAGCGAGCCAGGACAACTACGGCAAGGTTTGGTTTCAAGGCGGAGCGAGCGGCATGCCCGGATACTTCCAGTTCCCGGTCCATTACGGCAACTTTGCGCCGCCCGATCAGTTCGAGCCGAACTTGAACATCATGTGGGGTGCCCCGATCCTCATTGGAGACATCCAAGCCGGTTTGCCGGGTACCCGCATGCCGGACGGCTCACTGATCTATTCGACCGCCGCGGCGGGCAACGAGATCTACCGCGGCGACCGGCTGCCCAAGGATCTGGTCGGCGACTACCTGTACGGCGAAGTCGTGGCTCGGGTTGTTCGCCGGCTCAGACCGGTCAAGACCGCGGGCTTGACGCAACTCCAGAATGTCTATCCGCGCTCCGAGTTCATTCGCTCGCTCGACCCGCTGTTCCGTCCGGTCGACCTCGCGACCGCTCCGGACGGCACGATTTACATCGCCGACATGTACCGCGGCATCATCGAGGGGGCCGAGTGGACGAAGGAAGGCACTTACCTGCGGGAGAAGATCAAGCAATACCAGTTGGACAAAGCGATGCATCGCGGGCGCATCTGGCGGCTGACCCACGAGAGCATGGCGCGCGATCGCGTGCCGCCGCGGATGCTGAACGAAGCCCCCGCGCTGTGGGTCGCGCATTTGACGCATCCCAACGGCTGGTGGCGTGACACTGCGCAGCAATTGCTGGTGCTGAAGCAGGACAAATCCGTCGTACCTGCCCTGGAAGCGATGGTGCGGACGTCGAAGAACCAGCTGGCGCGCATCCACGCGCTCTGGACGCTCGAAGGGTTGGGGGCGCTCAGCGCGGCGCTGGCACGCGAGGCCCTCGCGGACGCAGACCCCCAGATGCGGATCGCGGCGGTTCGCGCGAGCGAAACCCTCTACAAGACCGGCGACCGGACGTTCGCCAACGAGTATCGCGCCCTCACAAAAGACAAAGACACCGATGTGGTCATCCAGGCGATGCTGACGCTCAATGTGCTGAAGGTGCCTGACACCGCGACGACGCTGAAGGCAGCGCGCGATGCCAGCCAGGCGCGGGGGGTGGGCTTTGTCGCCGATCGAATTCTGAATCCACCGTCGAACGCGGGCCGGGGCGGTCGCGGCGCGGCACCGCTGACGCCTGAGCAGCAGAACGTCATCGCACGCGGCCGCACCATTTACGCGGAGGTGTGCTTCGCCTGCCATGGCGACGATGGCAGAGGGACGCCGACGCCCGGGGCCGGCGCCGGCTCGACCCTGGCGCCGTCGCTGGCGGGGTCGCCCCGGGTCAGCGGACATCGCGACTACGTCATCAAGTCCGTGATGCACGGACTGACGGGGCCAATCGACGGCCAGGCCTATTCCCAGGTCATGGTGGCGTTGGGTTCGAACAAGGATGAATGGATTGCCGACGTCGCGTCCTATGTGCGCAACGGTTTCGGCAACACCGGCGCTTTTGTCTCCCCGCAGGACGTCGCGAGAGTCCGGGCCGCGACCGGCGGGCGAAAGACACCGTGGACCGTCGAGGAGCTGGAAGCATCTTTGCCGCGTCCGCTCACTCCGGATGCCACGTGGAAGATCTCGGCCAGCCACACGGGAAAACCCGCGCCGCAGGCGAACGCCGAAGGCGGCTTCAACTACCAGTCGGGAGACGCGGCCGGGGCCCTCACCTATTTGGGCTGGACCACGGGCGTGCCGCAACAGGCCGCCATGTGGTTCCAGATTGAATTCCCCGCGCCAATGATGTTGACGGAGATCCAGTTCACGTCGTCGACGATCGGCGGTGGCCGTGGCGGGCCGCCACCGGTCTCGACGTTTCCCCGTGGTTACCGGGTGCAGATGTCAGCGGATGGCTCCACGTGGAATGCTCCCGTCGCTGAAGGAGCCGGGACCGGCGGAACGCTGATCGTCACGTTTGCGCCCGCGAGCGGCAGATTTGTTCGCATCACGCAGACCGCGACCGTCCCGGACGCCCCGCCCTGGGCGATGCGGCTGGTGCGTCTCTATCAGGCGCCCGCCATCTCCTCGCGCTGAGAATCCCGAACTGGCCGACGGGAACTGGCCGACGGGGTCATATCGAGAATCGAGACAAACACAGCATTCCTCGAGGGAGATCGGAGTGTTCGACGAGCGGCAGCTCGTAAGGGCTTCAAAAATTGTTCCGGTGGCCGCCCGACGGCTCCCGGGATTCTCGATTCTCGATATGACCCTCTCGGATCGCCTCTTCCGGCGCACGAAGCGGTTTCTGCGGACGGGTGAGTTGCCGCCGGAGGCGGATTTCGCGGAGCGCATGCGCGTGATGCGCCGCCGCCAATGGTGGCATCGCTCATGGCCGGCGATGGCGACGCGACGGAGCGCAGCGCCATCCCGGTGCCGAAAGGGCCGGTCGACGTATGGTGACCTACTTCGCCGGCCAGCGCGGTGGATATTTCGGATAGGGCGGGATCGGGTAGTCCTTCGGCGGGTTCTTCTTCAGCTCCGCCATGACGACCGCGACTGCTTTCTCGAGCTGCGGATCACGGCCCTGACGCACGAGCTTCGGGTCGTGCTGAACCTCGATGTCCGGGGCGATGCCGACGTTTTCGACCTCCCACTTGCCGTTGAGATCGTAGAGCGCCATGCGCGGTGCGGTCACGGTGCCGCCGTCGATGAGCGCGGGGTAGCCGCCGATGCCGACCAGTCCGCCCCACGTGCGCGTGCCGATGAGCGTGCCGGTGCCGGCCTTGCGGAAATACCACGGCAGCGCGTCGCCGCCCGAGCCGGCAAATTCGTTTATCAGCATCGCCTTCGGTCCGAAAATCGCGGCACCGGGCGAATCGTTCACCGCGCCCTCGCGCGTGACGATGCGGGTGCGCAACGGGCGGTTGAGGTAGTCGACGATGTAATCGGCGAGCTGACCGCCGCCGTTGAAGCGCTCGTCGATCACGGCTCCTTGCTTGCCGACCTGCGCGAAGAAGTAGCGGTTGAAGCTGGTGTAGCCAGGCATGGCCGTGTCCGGCACGTAGACGTAGGCGAGTTTGCCACCGCTGAGTTCGTCGACCTTGCGGCGGTTGCCCTCGATCCAGGCGAGGTTGCGCAACGACGCCTCGGTCGCGATGGGCACGACGGTGACATCGCGCGCGCCGGTGCCGTCCGCGTTCGGGCCGACACGCAACACCGTCTGCTTCGACACGGTGCCGGCGAAGAAACTGAAGATTTCGTCGCTCGCGCGCAGCTCGCGGCCGTTGACGGCGAGGAGAAACTCGCCGGGCTTCACGTTGACACCGGGCTGCGTGAGCGGGGCTTTCGCCTGTGGATTCCAGTTTTCGCCATCGAAGACCCGCGCGAACTGGTAGCGGTCGCCAGCGATCTTGTAGTCGGCGCCGAGGAGGCCGACCTTGATTTCCTTCAGGTCGGGTTTCGCGCCGCCGGCGACATACATGTGTTGCACGCTCAACTGGCCGAGCATTTCGGAGAAGAGGTAATTTAGATCGGCGCGGCTGCCGATGCCGTCGAGGAACGGCGCGTAGATGCGCTCGGCCTGCGCGAGGTCGATACCGTGAAAATTTGCGTCGTAGAAAAAGTCGCGCTCGATGCGCCACACTTCCTTGAACATCTGGCGCCACTCGGCGCGCGGTTCGACCCAGACTTCAAGCGAGTCGAGCTTGAGTGCGCCTTCGCCCGGCTTCGGCGCCTTGTCGGCGGCGCCGATGAACCATTTTGCGTCGGCCTTCCAGAGCATCTTCTCGCCCTTGGCGGCGAGATGAAACTCCTCCACCCCATCGAGAATCTTTTCTGTCTTGCGGGTCTTGAGATCGAAGCGCTGCAACGCGGCTTTGGGTCCGCCATCGCCGCCACCGCCGGCGACCTGCGGGCCCTCCAGCACGTAAATGATGCCCTCTTTCCCCGCGGTGAGCGTGCCGTAGTTCTTCTCCGGCAACGGCAGCGCGAGGATGCGCTGGCTCAGGCCTTCGAAATCGATGACGACCTTGACCGGCTTCTTGTCCTTTTCCTTCGTGCTGTCAGCGGCGGGCTTGGCGTCGGATTTTGTGGCAGAATCGTCGGCGGGCTTCTCCGCGTCGGCGATCTTCGGATCGGTATCGGGTTTCTTGCCGGCGTCCTTGTCCTTGGGGTCGTCCTTTTCCTCGTCGCTCTCGGGCGCCAACGGCGAGGGAAGGCTTTTCGCGAGCACGGCGAGGTAAACGGCGCGTGTCACCGGATGCGCGTTCGAGCTCATGTTGAAGCCAACCGAGCTGAGCCCGAGATCGGTGCTCGCGGTGAAGTAGAGATATTTGCCGCTTTTGTCCCAGTCGGGCGAGCGGGCGTCGCTCATGCCGTCGGTGACCTGCGTGACCGCGGCGGAGTCGAGCGAATAGACGAAGACAGCGCGGTGGTTGTTCGGCAGCTGCTTGACGTAGGCGAGCCACTTGCTGTCCGGGGACCATTTGACACCCGAGCCGCGGCTCTGTGGGTCGGTGTCAAACTTCACGGGCTTGCCGGCGGCGAGATCGAGCAGCCAGAAATTACCGCGCTTGTCGCCGTAGGCAATCTCCTTGCTGTCGGGGGACCAGCTGGTGTTGTAGAAGAACGTCGGCGACGGCCCGAGGTCGATTTTGCGCACGGTGCCGAGGCCGTTCTGGTCGCGCAGGTGCAGCGCGTAGTCGCCGGACTCGTCGGAGAAATAAGCGATCGTCTTGCCGTCGGGCGACCACGAGGGATCGCGGTCGGCGGTGGCGGGGGTGCGGGTGAGGTTGCGGATGTCGCCTTTCTCGGCGGGCACGGTGACAATCTCACCGTGCGTTTCGAAGATGGCGCGGGCGCCGGTCGGCGAGACGGCGGCCTGCGACAACTGCCGGGCGAGGATCTTTTCGAAGTGCGGGCGGGTCTGCGGCAGATCGGCGGAGATGCGCACGGCTCCGGCGCGCTCGCGGCCGCTCGCGAAATCGAACAGGTGGAGCGAACCGAACTGCTCGTAGACAATCGCGCCGGGGCCGGCGCCGGCAGATTTCAGATCGAAGCCGTCGTTCTTGATAAGCTGAACGATCGCGCGGCTCTTCACGTCGTAGCTGAAGAGCGTGGTCGCGCCGGCGCGGTCGGAGAGGAAGTAGATTTGGTCGCCGACCCACATCGGGTTGAAGTCGTTGGAGTTTTCGCGCGGAAGCGGCATGACGCTCGAATCGGCGAGCGAGGCGATCCAGATGGGGGAGGTTTTTCCGCCGCGGTAATTCTTGATGGCGATGTAGGTATCGCCGGCGCCGCCGCGGCGGTTCCACGTGGGGACGTAGGCGAGTTGCGTCGCGTCAGCCGAGTAGGCGCCCTGCACGCCCATCGGAAGCGGGACCTCGGTGGGGAAGCCGCCGGCGACCGACACCGTGAAGAGTCTCTCGAAACGCGAGTAAGCCTCGCGCGAAGAACGGAAAAGGATGCGCTTGCCGTCGGGCGTCCACGCGAGCGCGACGTCGGTGCCGGGGTGGGTGGTCAGCCGGCGCGGCTCGCCGCCCGCGGCGGGCACGACGTAAACGTCTTCGTTGGTATCGAAATTTCCGGTGAACGCCACGAGCGATCCGTCCGGCGAAAACAGCGGGCCGGTCGCGCTGCCGGGATCGCCGACGACCAGGCGGCGGGCTTCGCCACCCTCGCGGGCGACGCTCCACAGGCTGCTGCCATAGGCGAAGACAATCTGGGTCTTGCCGAGCGTGGGCGATTGCAGCAGGTGCGGCTTTTCGGTTTGCGCGAACGCGCCGCTCACAACGGCGAATGCGCAGGACAGGCGGAGTAGCAGGTTTTTCATTGGGGAGGAAGGGGGGTGGGAGCTGGCGTCCCGGTTCTTGGGAAGAGGAGGAGCGAAGCCGGCTTTGCCCCTGGGGAAAACGAAATTCCGGCGTGCCTTGCGCCGCGGGCCGCGCTCCCTGAAGATGCGGCCATGTCGAACGTCAGTCATTTCTGGGAACTCATCCTCGGCACGGTGATCGCGCTGCTGCCGCTCATCAACCCGCTCGCCTCGGCGCCGACGTTTCTCGCGATCACCGAGGGCGACACGCACGAGCGCCGCCTGCAGCAACTGCGCAATGCCGGCATCTACATGGTGGCGATCCTCGTGTGTTTCCTGATCGGGGGCACCTTCATCATGAAATTCTTCGGCATTTCGATCCCCGGGCTGCGCATCGCGGGCGGGTTGCTCGTGGCGGGCATTGGCCGGGCATGCTGATCGGGTCGGGCCGCGAAGTCGGGACGGACGAGCAGGCCAAGGCCGAGGCGCGCGCCAAGCGCGACGTGTCGTTCTCGCCGCTCGCAATAAACCCCTCCCGACGAAAATCCGATTTCCTATCAGTCGCGATATCCACGCCCCGGCTGGCGCAATGGGCCGCGGCCCGGCGCGCCGCCGCCTTCACCCCTTCCCGCACGACAATGGGGTCAGGCGGAAACCTGCAACATGGTCGTCAAGTCGGGCGGAGTTGTTGCAGGTTTCGACCTGACCCCGTGGATCGGGTTCTTCCGTGGGAATTCAGGCTAGGCGTGAAACTGTTCCGCGATGATTTTGCCGTCCTTGACGTTGTAGACACACAGTTCGGACATGTCCATCCGGCCCTGCCCCTTCATCTTGATGTCAAAGCGCATCGTGCAGGCAAAGGCGTTGCCCGCCACGAGCGGATCGGAAACGGAAATCGCGTTCACCGCTTCGACCATGTCGACCCACTTTTGTCCCTTCGCGACAATCGCGGGCAGCCCGCGGGTCTCCTTGTCGAATCCCGGGGTCTCGTGGGGCTCGATACTGACGGCATCCGCGGCGTACAACTCCTTCTGCGCCGTCTCCCATTTCTGCTCACGGCACAATGCGACCAACCGGCCGGCAATTTGTTCAGTATTCATGACTTCAATATGGGGGTGTGGGTGATGATGTTTCCGGGCCTCGAGGGGACGGCAATCGATCCACGGAAGCGTCGGGCGCACGGCGTCGGGCGCACGGCGTCGGCCGCCACGCCTCAGCTCGGAACGTGAACGCCGGCCCCCGAAGGTCAACGCTCAACTTCGGCGTTCGGCCGGAACGCAATCTGCCCCTCGATCAGTGGCGGCGGTCGTAGTCCAAGAACGGTCGTATGGGGGCGGACGGTCGTATGGCGGTAGAGTAGGCAGGAAGGGCAGTGAGGGAGATTGAACCGACCGTAGTTGTCAGTCCTCCCGCGGTACTCCCCGCCCCTCATCAAACCGGACAGGCGGTTTTCCCGCCTATGCCGGGACCGGCATAGTCCCGCATCCGGATTTCCGAGAACATACATCGCAAAGCTATCGGCGCCACCCGCACGTCAGAGGAAGACCCCAAAATTGATATTGGCCGAGCAGACGCCCGTCGTTGAAGAAACTGAACTGCCCATGTTGACAGTCATACTTGCGCCACAGTCAGCCTCGAAAATCGGTTGCAGGAGGATGAGCAGCCCCATCTGCACGATCCGGTCGATGACGTTCGGAATCCCCGGCGGCCGCTGTTTACCATCTCCACTTCGTAGAATGTTGAGCACAACGTTACCTTTATTTTGGGTCGTCGGCTGGATTGCGTTTCGTGCCGCGCGATGCGCAACGGCCGGGGATCGCCAGCCCCGAAAAAGGCCTCTGTTTTCAGCCGGAAGGAATCAACCAGATGCAGGGCCGCCACTCGCCGGCGGCCGTTCTTCGACTGAAACTGCGGCCTCGCGACAAGCGCCAGCCAACCCCTCCCCGGCCCGACCCCACGAAAATCCGGTTTCCATTCAGTGTCACTCGCTGCTGGCGGCCTTCAAGTCGAGGGAGACGAATTTCAACAGCTCGTCGTCGCGCATCTCGGTGAGCGGAATTTCCCCGCCGTCGGCCAGCACGTCCGCCGCCAGCGACTGCTTGTCCGCGATCAGCCGGTCGATCTTTTCCTCGACCGTGCCGCGACACACGAATTTGTGGACGAGCACGTTTTTTTTCTGGCCGATGCGGTAGGCCCGGTCGGTGGCCTGGTTTTCCACCGCGGGATTCCACCAGCGGTCGAAGTGGATCACGTGGCCGGCCTCGGTGAGGTTGAGTCCGGTTCCGCCCGCCTTGAGCGAGAGGAGGAAGAACGGCGGGCCGTCTTCGCGCTGAAATTGCGCCACCAGTCCGCCCCGTTCCTTCACCCTCGTGCCGCCGTGCAGCACCAGCCCCGGCCGCTGGAAAATGCCCGCTAGAAAATGCTGCAGCGGGCCGGTCATTTCGCGAAACTGGGTGAAGACGAGCGCCTTTTCCTGGCGCGCCGCAATCTCCCCCGCCAGCTCGGCCAGCCGCTGGAATTTTCCGCTCGCCGCCGGATCGTAGTCGCCGCCGCCGAGCCACTGCGCGGGATGGTTGCAGAGCTGTTTCAACCGCATGAGCGTCGCGAGCACCACGCCGCGTCGCTCGATCCCTTCGACGCTCGCCAGCTTCTCCGCGAGCTCCTCCACGGCCTGCTGATAGAGGATAGCCTGCCGCCTGGTCAGCCCGCAAAACGCCCGCATCTCGGTCTTGTCCGGCAGGTCGGCAATGACGCTGCGGTCGGACTTCAGGCGGCGCAGGATATACGGGCGGACGAGCTGCCGCAACGGGGCAAACGGACCCGGCTCCATACTCTGGGCGAGCCGTTTCGTGTAACGGGAGAAATCGCCCGCGCTGCCCAGCAGCCCGGGGTTGAGAAAATCGAAGAGCGACCACAGGTCGCCCAGGCTGTTCTCGACCGGCGTACCCGTGAGGGCGATACGCACCGGCGCCTTGAGTTCCTTGACTGCACGCGTCTGGCGCGCCCCGGGGTTCTTGATCGCCTGCGCCTCGTCGAGGATGACGAGGCTCCACGCCCGGCGCCGCAACCACTCCTGTTTGAGCAGCATCCCGTAGGTCGTGAGCACGAGATCGACGCCGGCGAGCGCCGCGTCAGGGTTTCGCGCGGTTGCCGCCAGCGTGTCCGCATCGGTTTCCGAGGGATGCGCGGCCAACAGCCGCAGGGTCGGTGCAAAGCGCGCAGCCTCGCTCTGCCAGTTGCCGAGCAGGGAGGCCGGCAGCACCAGCAACGCCGGCGCCGCCCCCGGCTGCTCGTCCCGCCAATGCAGCAGTGCGGCCAGCACCTGCACCGTCTTGCCGAGCCCCATGTCGTCCGCGAGGCAGGCCCCGAGCCCGAGCTTGGTCAGGAAGCGCAACCAGTGCACGCCCACCGATTGGTAGGGACGCAACGCCGCCTGCAAGCCCGGCACGCCGGCGCCCGCTGCGGGCGCGGAAGGATGGCGCAGTTCGGCCAGCGTTTTTTCGAACCAGTCGCCCGCCCGCACACTTGACCAGGTGCGCACGTCCGCCTCCGCGGCCTCCGGCGCGCCCGCGCCCGGTTGCGCCCCGGCGAGCAGGCGCAGTCCATCGGCAAAGGATACGCCGCCCTGCTTCCGCGCCGCTTCGAGCGTGCGCCAATGGTCGAGCACGGTCTGGAGTTTCGCCCGGTCCACCTCGACCCACCTGCCCTTGAGCAGCACGAGCCCCGCATCGGTGGCGGCGATGCGCGCCCATTCCTCGGCGCCGATCGCTTCGCCGTCGAGCGTCAGCGCCACCTTGAAATCGAGCAAGGCGTCGAGGCCGAGGCCGGCGGTTTTCACGCCGCCGACGGTGACACTGACCGTCGGGCGCGACGGGCGGCCGGCCTTCCACCAATCGGGAATGCGCACGAGCAGCCCGCTGTCCTCGAAGAGCGGGATGTCGCGCAGGAACCGGTGCGCCTCGCGCGGCGTCCACGCTTGCGGCTGGAAGACCCGCTGCGAATCGACGAGTTCGCGCGCGAGCGGGCTTTTCTCCGCCGCGCGTTGCACGGGCGCGAGGAGGGCGAGCAGCGCCGCGCGGTTGCGCGCCCCGGCGTACTCCTGCAGCGCGCGGCCGAGCGGCAGGTATTGCGGCCTGGCCTGCTCGGAGATGCGGTGCGTATAGGTGGCGAGAAACGCAAACGGCCGCTCGGGATCGCGCTTGTTTTCCGCGAGATGAAACGTGACGCGACCGACGAGGTTCCAGAGCGGATTCTGCGTCTTGAGCCAGGCCTGCGCGCCGCCCCCGCCCGCGCGAATCTCCGAAAAAACGAGCGCGTCGAGTTCGCCCCACAGCGTGCGCAGCGTCTCCGGGCGCAGGTATTCGGCGCCGGGCATCGGAGGCGCGGCATCGGCGAGCGCCGCCAGTTCCACGTCGGGCGGCGGCGCGAGCGAAACGGTGGCCGCCAGTTCCGGCGTGTGGCAAAGCTGTGTGAAAAAACGCCGCCCGAGCTCGCGCCAGAACACGCCCGCCGGCGCCAGCGGCGCATCGAGCGCGCGGGTGGCCAGGCTCAGCAGGACATGCGCGGAGGACTGCGCGGCGGCTTGACGCAAGATTTCAGCCAGACGCGCGTCGAGGTCGGCCGCGGCGGTTTCGTCGAAATGCAGGCGTCCCTGCGGCGAGAGCGAAATTGGCACCCGCCCTTTCTTTCGGCGCCGCAGCGGCTGTCAACTGCAGGCGGGCCCGGGTATCGGGCCAGTTTCCTGTTGCGCTCGGGAAGGATGGCGGAAGGTACTCTCCGGTTAAAGGTGGCGCCATCGTGGTGCTACCTGCGTAGTTTCAAACTATGAAGCCGAAAAATCCCCTGGCCCTCGTTACCTCCTGGATTGCGCTCGCGTTGATCTCCGGCCCTGCGGCCCAAGCCGCCGACGGGAGCGCCGCAGGTATGATCGAAGGCCGGGCGATGAACTCGCGCAACGGCGAATATCTGGAAAACGCCCGCGTCACCGTGGAGGGCACCGCGCTCGAGGCGTTTACGGATTCCCGAGGACACTACCGGCTCGGCAACGTGCCCGCCGGCACCGTGAAAGTGAGGGTGTTCTTCACCGGACTCGATCCGCTCACCGAGACCGTCGCCGTCGTGCCGGGCGAGCTCGTGAAGCGCGATTTCAATCTCCCGCCGCTTCCCAGCGGCTCGATCGCCAGCCCGGAGGGCGTCGTGCGGCTGTCCCAGTTCGTCGTCGGGGCGTCACGCGAAATGGACGGCTCCGCGATTGCGATCAACGAACAGCGCTTCGCCCCGAACATCAAGAATGTCGTCTCGACCGACGAATTCGGCATTGTGGCCGAGGGCAATGTGGCGGAATTCATGAAATTCCTGCCGGGCATCGCCATCGAATACTCCGGCGGGGAGGCGTGGGAAATGTCGATTAACGGCGTCCCGCCGGACAATGTTCCGATCAATGTCGGCGGCTTCAGCCTCGCCGGCACCAGTGGCAGCACCGGCCGCGGGGCCAAGATCGGCATGATTGCGCTCAACAATGTCTCGCGGATCGAGGTGTCGTTTTCGCCCACGCCCGACACCCAGGGTTCGGCCCTCGCGGGGGTGGTCGACATGCTGCCGCGCAGCGCCTTCGAACGCTCGCGTCCGGCTTTCAACTTCACCACCTCGATCGCCATGCGCGACAATGCCCGCGATTTCAAGAAGACGCCGGGACCGCGCGCCCGCGCCACGCGCAAGGTCCATCCCGGTTTCGATTTTTCCTATGTCATGCCGGTGAACGATCGCTTCGGTTTCACGCTCTCGGGCGGCGCGGTGGTGCAATACACGAATGAGCCCCGTTCCCAAAACACCTGGCGCGGCGTCGGCACGGCCACCAACGGGGCCGCCTTCCCCGACACGACCCCCGACAAACCGTACCTGTCAACCTATGCCCTCCGCGATACCACGACGGAATCGAGACGCAGCTCGTTTAGCGCGACCTTCGACTACCGGATTTCGCGTCATGACCAGATATCCTTCTCGTTCCAAAGTTCCACCTACCTCCGCAGCTGGATGGTGCGAACGATAACGTTCAACGTCAACCGGGTGTTGCCGGCGGATTTCAGCTCCACGTTTACCCACGGCGCGGCGGCGCAGGGCAATCTGCAGGTGGCCAACAGCGGCCGGGATCGGTACAATCCAGTTTATACCCCGTCGGTGGTATGGCGCCACGATGGTCCGATCTGGAAAAGCGCGGTGGGGGCCGGATTCTCGCGGATGGACAACCGCTATACCGACATCAACAAGGGAATCTTCATGGGTGTCACCGCGATGCGGACCGGAGTGACGGTCTCGTTTGACGACAACACCTACCTGCGCCCGCGCGTGATCACCGTGACGGACGGCACCACGGGCGCGCCGGTCGATCCGTACAAGCTGTCCAACTACGCCCTTACTTCCGCCACCAGCCAGCAGGACAACTCCTCCGACCTGCAACGCACGGCCTACGCCAACCTGCGACGCACGTTCGACTGGCGGACGCCGTTGACGGTAAAAGGAGGCTTCGATCTCCGGCAAATCGCCCGGGATTTGCACAGTGCATCGATCCCCTACACGTATGTCGGCCCGGATGGCCGGGCGAGCACGACGCCGATTGGCAGCGATGACAGCGCGGCGCCGTTCTTGGACGCGAGCATCTCGCAACGGATCGCTCCCTACGGCTTTTCCCGGATCGAATGGGCGAGCAACGAGCAGGTATTGGACTTCTACCGGTCCAATCCCACGTACTTTACCCGCAATCCCAACACCGACTATCGCAACAACGTCACCGGATCGAAGCGCGCGGAGGAGATTGTATCCGCCGCCTATATTCGCGGCGACCTCCAGTTTTTCGATCGCCGGCTGAAACTGGTTGGCGGCGTGCGCGGTGAGCAGACCAATGTCAAGGCGTGGGGTCCGCTGACCGACCCGGCCCGCAATGTTCGTCGCGATGCCCGGGGCGCGCCGATCCTGGGCGCCAACGGCCTGCCCCTGCCAATCACGACGGACGCCTTGGAGAGCTCGAAGCTCACGTTTATCGAGCGCGGCGCCCGGACGGAGAAGGAGTACCTCCGTCTTTTCCCCAGCCTGAATGCGAGTTTCGCGGTCCGCGAAAATCTGATCGCGCGCGCCGCGTACTACTATTCGGTCGGCCGGCCGGATTTCAACCAGTATGCCGGCGGACTGACGCTGCCCGATGTCGAACGCGGGCCCAGCACGTCCAACCGAATCACGGTGAATAATGCGGGCATCAAGGCATGGAGTGCGCGTACGGCGAGTGTGCGCCTGGAGTACTATTTTGAAGGCATCGGCCAGCTTTCGATCGGCGGTTTCCGACGCGCATTTGAAAATCAATTCGGCAGCACGGTTTTTGCTCCCACCCCCGAGTTCCTGGGGCTTTACGGCCTGGATCCCGCCGTCTACGGGAATTATGATGTGGCGACGCAGCACAACCTGCCCGGCGTCATCCGCATGGAAGGCTTGGAGTTCAGCTACAAGCAAGCGCTGACCTTCTTGCCCCGGTGGAGCCGCGGCCTGCAGGTGTTTGTCAATGGAAACACCCTGCGGGCCACCGGCGCGAACGTGAACAGCCTGACGGGGGCGAACTATGTTCCGCGCAGCGGCAGCTGGGGCATCAGTCTCACCCGCGAAACGTACAACGCGAGGGTGAATTGGAATTACCGTGGCCGCCAGCTGAAGGGGCCGGTCGCAGCCGGTCGCGGCATCGAGCCCGACACGAAAACCTGGGGCACCGCGCGGCTTTATGTCGATGCCTCCGGCGAATACTATTTGAGCCGGAAAATCGCGGTGTACCTGGCGGTCAGAAACCTGACCGACGCCATCGAGAATACGGAAATCCTCAATCGGAGGACGCCGGCCAACGCCCGGCTCCAGTTCCGGGAAAACTTCGGGGCGCTCTGGACGCTGGGCATCAAGGGCACTTTCTAGGGAGTTTCCCATCCGTAATAAAAACGGCTCACCACGCCAAGACAAGCGGCGCTACGGCGTTTCATTTGGGGCGCATCTCAGTTTCTGGACACCGCAGTAGACCCACGGGCTGGAAAGCCCGTGCCACGCTTGCACGCCTCAGGCGAGTGGCATGGGCTTTCCAGCCCAAGTCGGGGCTGTCCAGAAACCGAGATGCGCCCATTTGCGCCCGGAAATTAAGCGTTGAGCGTTCGGGGTTGAGCATTGAACCTTTTGCCGCCAGCTTTCCCCGCCCCGATGTCTCTCCTTGCCGCCGATCCGTCCGTCACTGCGCCTGTCGCATCCTTTGACGACGATGCGTGGGAAGACTTGCTGAACTTCATCGAGGAAAAGCGTGTCATCCCGATCGTCGGGCCCGAGCTCGTCACCGTGCAGACCGACGCGGGCACGGAGAATCTCTACGCGTGGCTCGCGCGCACCCTCGCCGCACGCCTCGGCACACCCGTGCCCGCCGCACCGCCCGCCTCCACGCTCAACGACGTGATCGTGCGCCACCTCGCCGCCCGCGGCCGCCGCGAGGATCTCTATGCGCGCGTGCGCACCATCATGCGCGAGGCGAATTTCGCCCCGTCGCCCGCGCTCCTGAAGCTCGCCGAGATCACCGACTTCGATCTCTTCGTCAGCACGACCTTCGACCCGATGATGGAGGACGCGCTCAACGCCGTGCGCTTCGCTGGCGCGCGCACGACCGAGGTGCTCGCCTACACGCCGAACAAGCTGACCGACCTCGCCGTCGAGCGGGCCGCGCTGTCGCGACCGCTCGTATTTCACCTGCTCGGCCGGATCGCCGCCACGCCGAGCTATGCCATTTCCGACGAGGACGTGCTGGAGTTTGTCTGCGCGCTCCAGACGCGGCACCACGGGCCCGAAAAACTCTTCAGCGAGCTCGAACACAACCACCTGCTCCTGCTGGGCGGCGATTTCTCCGACTGGATGACGCGCCTCTTCCTGCGCCTCGCGAAACGCCGGCGCCTCTCCGAGCCGCGCGATGTGGGTGAGACCGTGGCCGACCTCGCCGCGAGTCGCGAGCCGGGCCTCGTGTTCTTCCTCCAGCACGTGAGCAGCAGCACACGGCTGTTTGCGGGCGGCGCGATTGCCTTCGTGGACGAACTGCACCGCCGCTGGATCGCGCGGCGCGGCGGCTCCGCCCATGCGGGAGCCGGCAGTGGCGCGACCGGGTCCGTCCGTTTCCTGCCGCCCGAGCGCGAGATGGCGGACGGCGCGGTGTTCATCAGTTACGCGCGCGAGGACCTCGCCGCCGTGCAGCAGTTGAAAGCCGGGCTCGACGCCGCGGGCGTCAACGCGTGGTTCGATCTGGAGCGTCTCGAAGGCGGCGACGATTTCGCGCACCGCATTCGCAGCAACATCGCGCGCTGCGGCTACTTCCTCCCGGTCATCTCGGCCAACACCCAGCGCCGCGTCGAAGGCTGGTTCCGCCGCGAATGGAGCTGGGCCGTGGACCGCACCGAGGCGAT
>JACQWL010000212.1 GCA_016209255.1 Verrucomicrobiota bacterium | reverse complement strand
CTTTTCCACGTCGTATGACGGGCGTCGGCAAGCGACGCCCCTACATCTCGACTGCGTGGTTCCGGCTTGGTTTGGACGTTGGCGTTTGGCGCACTCCAGTCGTTTCGGGCGTGCTTTCGCGGATTACGGTGACAACGCGCCGTGCTCTCACCTACAAAGGCGTTGTGATTCCCCCTGCTCCCGCCACCGCTCCGTCTTCGGGAAAACCGATCGAACTCGACGTGGCGATCGTGGGCGCGGGGCCGGCGGGCGCAGCGGCCGCGCTGGCGCTCGGGGGACGCGGACTGCGGGTCGGCATCATCGAAAAGGCGGTGCCGCCCCGGTACAAGACGTGTGGCGGCGGCGTACTGCGCCGGGCCGTCGCACTGCTGCCACTCGATCTCCGCGCCGCGGTGGAGCGCGAATGTTTCGCCGCCGAGATCGTCCACCACGGGCCCGACCTCCGCTTCGTCTGCCGGCGCGACCGGCCCGTCATCTCCATGGTGATGCGCGATCGCTTCGACCATTTGATCACGAGGGCGGCGCAGGAGGGCGGGGCGCAACTGTTTGCCGGCACCGCGGTGCTCGATGTGTCGCCCGCCGGGGAGGATGTGCGGCTCGCCACGAGCGCAGGCGAAATGCGGGCCCGGTTCGTCATCGCGGCGGATGGCGCGAGCAGCGTTGTGGCACGCAAGACCGGGCGGCCGGAATTGCGCGGCATCGTCCCCGCGCTCGAGTGCGAGGTGACGCTTGCGCCGGAGGCAATGGAGCCGTTGATGCAGACGGCCCGATTCGACTTCGGCTTCGTGCCCTCCGGGTATGCGTGGGTTTTCCCCAAGCGCGATCATTTGTCCATCGGCGTCGGGACCACGCGGCGCGGCGCCGCCCACCTGCCCCAATACTACCGCCGCTACCTCGAACTGCTCGGCATCGGCAAACCCCTGCGCGAGCAGCGGCACGGCTTCGTCATCCCGTGCCGGCCGCGCGACGGTCTCTTTGGCGCCCGGCGGGTGCTGTTCGCCGGTGACGCGGCGGGTTTCGCCGATCCGGTCACGGCCGAGGGCATCACCGGTGGAATTCTCAGCGGCCAACTCGCCGCACGCGCGATCCTCGACGGCGATTTCGCCGAGCTGGCGGTAAAGCGTGCCTACCGTGAAACGCTGCAGAAAACCCTGCTCCCCGAGTTGCGCGTCGCGCGCTGGCTGGCCTGGGTGTGGTACGACTGCCCGCGGCTGCAGGTCGGTCTGCTGAGGCGGCACGGCCAGCGGCTGAGCGAACTCATGACGCAGATTATGACCGGGGAAACGTCCTACACGGCGGCGGTGCGGCGGCCGGGGAATTATCTTAGACTTTTCCGTCGTTGATTCCGGAACAACGCCCACGAATAGTTTTCTCCCGCCCGTGCCCCATCGTCTGCACCTCGTTCTTCTCGCGTCGATCGTCCCGCTGTGCGCGACCGCACACGGGCCGGACCCGCGCCCGGTTGTCGCGGCGGCCGCCCTTGCGCCGGGGAACTTCGCGTCGAATTTCCGGCTGACCGATCATCTCGGCGCCACGCGCGAGCTTTTTTACGAGTCCACCGCGAAGGCAATCGTCCTCGTGTTCACCGGCACGGGCAGCCCGCGGGCGGCGCAGACCGCCAGCGCTCTCCGTGCGCTCCGGGCCCGCCATTCGGCCGCGGACGTCGTCCTCTGGCAGATAGACCCCGGGCCCGGTGCCGACCGCGCGGCGATCGCCGCCGAGCAGACGCTCCACAACAACGACACGCCCGTGCTCGTGGACCGGGCGCAACTTGTTGCCACCGAATACGGTGTCACGCGGCAGCTCGATACGATCGTCATCAACTCCGCGAACTGGACGCTCGCCTACCGCGGCCCGCTCGACAACGCCGACCCGGCCACGCTCGCCGCGCCGACGCAGAATTTCGCGGCCGACGCCGTCGCCTCGATTCTCGCCGGCCGCGAAGTCGCAAGGCCGCTGGTCGAGGTCCCCGCCACCGCGCCCGCGCTCGACCTGCCGGCGCCACCGGTGCCCGACTACGCCGCGGATGTCGCGCCGATTGTCATCCGCAGCTGCGTGCCATGTCATTCGGCCGGCAACATCGCGCCGTTCGTGTATGCGAAATACGAAGACGTGCAGTCGCGCGCGTCGCAGATTCGCAGCGTCCTGCTCGCCCAGCGCATGACGCCGTGGCACGCCGATCCGCAATACGGCGTGTTTGCGAACAACGCCGCGCTCACCCCCGCCGAGATCGCGACCCTCTTCGCGTGGGTCGGCGCCGGCGCCCCGCGCGGCCCGGCGCCCGATCCGCTCGTGAGTGCGCCGCCGGCAGCCGGCGGCGACTGGCCGCTCGGCCCGCCCGACTTGATCGTCAGCATTCCGCCGCAGGATCTGCCGGCCACGGGCGTGATTGCCTACCGTTACCTCACTGTTGCCGTGCCCGTGACGACTGATCGCTGGCTGCGGGCCGCGGTGGTGAAGCCGGGCAACCGGGCCTCCGTGCACCACGCGCTGGTCTTCGACGGCACGCGGCTCGAGGTGTTGCTCAACGCCGGCGGCCTTGGCGGGTTTTTCGCCGGCTACGTCCCGGGCATGCAGCAGACGTGGTTCCCCGATGGCTCCGGCAAGCTCATCCGGCGCGGCGCGCAGGCGACGTTTCAGATCCATTACACGACGACCGGCAGGACCGAGACCGACCAGACGCAGATGGGGTTCTACTTCACCGACCGCGCGCCCGGGCGCGAGTTGCTCACCCGGTCCGCGTTTACGGCGAACATCTCCATCCCGCCTGGCGCGCGGGAATACGAGCGCGAGGCCACGCTCATGCCGTCCACCACCAGGGACGTGATGCTCTACGAACTGAATCCGCACATGCACTATCGCGGCAAGCGGTTCAGCTACGAGGCGCTCTATCCAGACGGCACGAGCGAGGTGCTGCTCAACGTGCCGCAATACGATTTCCACTGGCAGTCCCAATACCGGCTGGCCCAGCCCAAGCGTCTGCCCGCCGGCACCGTGCTGCGCGCCCGGGGAGCGTTCGACAATTCGGCGCAAAACAACGCCAATCCGGACCCGCGCGCCGCCGTGAGCTTCGGCGAGCAGACGACCGATGAGATGTTCGTGGGCTACGTCAACTACGCCGAGCTGTCCGACCGCGCCACCGTGAGGCCACCCGTCTTCTCCGGCAACCGGGTCGCGCGCGCCCAGGTTGGCGCGCCGTTCAGCTTCGCCGTCAATGCGGACGGCGCCCCTACGCGCCACCGCGCCGAGGGCCTTCCCGCCGGTCTCACGCTCGACACCGCCACCGGTGTCATCTCCGGCACGCCACGGACCGCTGGCCGGCACGCCGTCGTTGTCTACTCCGAAAACGAAGCCGGCGCGGCGGCCGCCGCGATCGATCTCGTCGTCGCCGCCGCGCGCATCGCGCCGGTGTTCACCGTGCACCCGCAGAGCGTGCGCGCGAATATCGGCGACAACGTCACGCTCACCGCCCAGGTCGCCGCCGGCCCCGGCACATCGTACCGGTGGTTGTTCAAGGGCGCGGAAATCGGCCGCTCCAACGAGAGCTCTCTCAGCCTCACAAACGTCAACGCGGCCAGTGCTGGCGACTATGTCTGTGTCGCCACCAACGCGGCCGGTTCCGTCGCAAGTGCGCCCGCCACGCTTTCGCTCGGCTTCACCGGCCTCGTCAACCTTTCGGCGCGCGCCAGCGTTGGCACCGGCGCCAACGTCGTCATACCCGGCATCACGGTGCGCGGCGACAAGCCGAAGACCCTCTTGCTTCGCGCCATCGGCCCCGCGCTCAACGCCTTCGGGGTGTCCGGCGCACTCGCCGATCCCGTCATCTCCGTCTTCGACGCCGGTGGAGACAAAATCTTCGTCAACGACGACTGGGGCGGCGTCCCCGACGTGGCCCGGTTGAAATCCGTGAGCGCCGCGCAAGGCGCCTTCGTCCTGCCGGAAGGCGGGCGCGACGCCGCGCTTCTGGTCACGCTGCCATCCGGGTCCTACACGGTGCAGGTCTCGGGCGCGGGCCCGGGCTCCGCTGCGTCCGGGGTAGCGGCGGTGGAGATCTACGAAGCCGACGCGACCACGAGCACGCTGGTCAACCTGTCCTGCCGCGCGCATGTCGGCGTCGACGAGAATATTCTGATCGCAGGTTTCGTCATCCGCGGGACGGCGAGTCGCAGAGTTCTCGTGCGCGGGATCGGGCCCACGCTCGCGGCGTTTGGGCTCACCGGGACACTTGCGAATCCTCAGCTCGAAATCTACCGTCAGAATGTCGCGGCGCCCGTCGCGACCAACGATGACTGGGACGCCGAGTCGCTGGCATCCGTGTTCGCCAATGTCGGCGCCTTTGCGCTGCCGGGCGGCAGCAAGGACGCCGCGCTGGTCGTCACGCTTCCGCCCGGTACCTATACCGCCCAACTCAGCGGGGTGAACCGGACCACGGGGCTGGGCATCATCGAAGTCTACGAGGTGCCGTAGCCAACAATGCAGTCGATCCCCGTTCACCCGTGAACCGTGCAAAATAATTGGTGAGTGAGGGGCGTCGCTCGCCTACGCCCGTTTCCACGTCGTACGGCGGGCGGCGGGAGGCGAAGCCCCTACATCTCGGCTGCTGGGAACCGGCGCCGTTGTAGCCCGCCGCGTGAGCGGCGGGATTGCTGGACGCCCCGGCGCTCACGCGCAGGGCTACGAGAACCGTCGCTTTTTTTCCCGTCCGGTGCAAAACGCGTTTTGCGGTCGTGGCTACATGGTTACGGGTTAGGCCGGACCGCACACCGCAGGGTCTCTTTGCGTGCTAGCCATTAGTGTTTAACTGGTTAAGGAATGGTTCCGTTAACCAAGAGTCGCGGTCGGAGCGCCGCGTGGGAAGTTCGTCGGATCGGTTGCCAAATGGGCAAAAAAAGAATGCCGCCCACCCCTGGGCGGCATTCAATGACCTAACACCAAGCAAACCATATGAACTACCGGAGAGAAAGACGCGGACCTTGGAAATACGTTCAAAAAGTTTCGGAAAAATTCGGCGGCACCGCCCGGCGTTGCTGCGTTATGGCGCGGCACGCAAGCGGTGGCCCGGCGAGCCCCGCGGATCATCCAGGCCGTGGCGATTCAGCAAGGGCGAATCAGGTCTTGCAATTGAATGGATACGTGAGACGCGCCCCGGGGCAATCCAAGCGGCGAACTCAGAATCGACAGCCGCGGGCGGCGCCACCAAGCTCGCGCCATGAAAACCCGCATTGGCATCCTTACCGGCGGCGGGGACTGCCCGGGGTTGAACGCGGTGATTCGCGCGGTCGTCAAGTCGGCCACCAAACGCGGCTGGGAAACGCTGGGCATCCTCGGCGGATTCGAGGGCCTGTTGCATCCGACGCGGACGCGCGCGCTGGATTATCATGAGATGGACGGGCTCCTCTATCTCGGTGGCACGATTCTGGGTACATCCAACAAGGGCCGTTTCTCCGGCAAGTCCGGCCACGGCGAAACCCGGAAGATCGATCCCGGGGTTCTGGCGGAGGCCAGGGCCGGGGTCGAGTCGCTCGGCTTGCGTGCGCTGGTGATCGTGGGCGGCGACGGCTCGCTGACCATCGCCCAGCAGTGCTTCGAGGCCGGCATTCCCGTGGTGGGCGTGCCCAAGACGATCGACAACGATATCGCAGGCACGGTGGTCACGTTCGGATTCGACAGCGCGGTGGCGTTTGCCACGGACGCGCTCGACCGCCTGCGCTCCACCGCCCAGAGCCACGACCGCGTGATGGTGGGCGAGGTCATGGGCCGTTACGCCGGCTGGATCGCGGCGCATGCGGGAATTGCCGGCGGCGCCGATGTGATTTTGATTCCCGAGATTCCGTTCACTTACGAGTCGGTATGCCGTGTCGTCAACGAGCGGGAAGCGCAGGGGAAACGCTTCACGCTGGTGGTCGTGGCCGAGGGTGCGCGTGAGGCCGGGCGCGATTTTGTCACGCAGGGAGAAACCGGTGCGATCCGCGAGGCGCGGCTGGGCGGGGTCGGCGCGGTTGTGACCGGCGAGATCGGCCGGCGCACCGGCAAGGAGACGCGCGTGTGCGTGCTCGGGCATTTGCAGCGCGGCGGGTCGCCGACGACGTTCGACCGGCTGCTCTGCACGCGCTTCGGCGCGAGCGCGGTGCGGCTCATCGTGGAGGAAAAATACGGCTACATGGTGGCGCACCATCCACCGGATACGCGGGCGATCCCGATCACGGAGGCAATCGGCTGCCTGCGGACGGTGCCGCTCGATGGCGACATTGTGCGCACCGCGCGAGACCTCGGCATCAGCTTCGGCGATTGATTCGCGAATTTTCGCACCATGAAACTGCTGATAAGGCAACTGGTCCTGACATCGATACATTGTGTTATACTTGGCGCCAAGACTGTCTGCGCGGCGCTTCGTCCCCGCGCTCACGCGCAGGGCTACAATCGAGGCGTAGCCCGCCGCGTGAGCGGCGGGACCGGCAACACACGCGGGACAAATTGTGTCGCCGTGTATATCGCCACGATGGGACTGCTGGCGTGCCTGCCGGGCGGACGCTCTTTCGCGGCGGCCCAGCCGGAGCCGCGCCGGGTGCTCTTCATCGCGGGCGTTTCGCAGGAGGCGCGCGGCGCCCACGAATTTGCCGCCGGCAGCAACCTTCTGGCCGAGGCGCTCAATCGCTCGGGTCTGCCTCTCACGGCAGAGGTCTCCGTGGGCTGGCCGGAGTCCGACGCACGGGTCGAGGCGGCAGACTTGCTTGTGCTTTATTCGGACGGCTTGGAGGACCATGTGGCGAAGGGCCGGGCACCGTTCCTGCGGCGGCGGCTGGACGCGGGCCGGAAACTCGCCGTGCTCCATTTCGCGCTCGAGCCACCCGAGGGCGACGCGGAGTTGAAAAAGGTGCTGGTGGATGCCATCGGCGGCCGGTT
>JACQWL010000211.1 GCA_016209255.1 Verrucomicrobiota bacterium | reverse complement strand
CGACTGGAGATAGTCGAGCGCGCGGATGCAATTCCACGCCTCTGCCGCCGCACTGGAGTAGCCGCGCGAGTTCCACCACCACAGGCCTTCGCGGGAGGTGCCGTGATGGATGCCCTCGATTTCACCGAGCTGGACGGTGTCGATCACCACACACACATAGCCATTGCGCGCGAACCACGCGCCCCAGTGCTGGTAGCTCGCTTTGCTGCCATAGCTCACGCCGTTGATCTTTACGTTTGCGTGACCGCAAACGTAAAGAATCGCCGGCGCCGGGGCGGAGAGATTCTTCGGCACATAGACGTTGGCCGTGACATAGAGACCGGGGCGGGACTGATAATGCAGCTTCTCCACCGTGAACTCCGGGTGGTCGAGCGTGCCCGTGATGGTGGCCTTCAGGTCCGTTCGCGGCGGCACCGGATCGAGGCCGAGCATCTCGAAAAGCTGCTGGCGCGCGGTGATCTTGTGCCTGCTCCAGTCCTCCAGGGTGCGGATGTCCGCGAGCGAGCGCTCGGCCAGCAGGCGCGTCTCGGCGCGGAAGTAATCGGCGAACATGCGGTCGCCGGGCGTGGCGTTGGCGGGGAGTTTGCCGTAGGGATTCCGGTAGGGAGCAGCGGAAGCGTTGTGTGTGGGCAGGGCGAACGCGACGGCGAGGAGGCAGACGGCACGGGTGTTCATGCGGGTAGGACGCTGGTTCAGCGCGAAGCGATTTTCAACGATGGAAGCGATTCGCTCCTCGCGAACCCCAATCCTGGAATATCTTCCCCCCGCGCTATGCGCCGTCCCGGCCGCTTCTTCGCAGTTCTCAGTTGCGCACCCGACCGGCGGACCCGTAGCTTTCGCGACCCCTTGGAAACCCGATGCCGCGCGAAAAGATGGAGCCAACCCGGACCGTGACGCGCTGGAACCGCCGCGAATTCTTCGGCGCCGGCGTCTTTGCCGGGCTCGCGAGCATCGTCGGCGTGCCCCGGGCCACCGCCGGCGCGCTCGAGAAGCGGAACGCGCGGGAGAGCATCTACACCCGGCTGCTCGGCATCCGCCCGCACCTTCCTGGCCACGGCTACCAGACGATCTTTGGCGGCTCCCGGATGCCGGTGGAGGTCGTGCACGCAATGGAGGAGGCCGGCGAACAATTCGTCGACATCCAGGAGCTGACCACCGCAGCCGGGCTCCGGCTCGCGGAAGTCACGCACTCGGAGGCGGCGATCGTGACGTCGGGCGCGTACTCGGCCCTGCTGCTCGGGAGCGCCGCGTGCCTATCCGGATCCGATCCGGAAAAGGTGGCGGCCCTGCCCCAGCCGACCTGGCCGAAACGCGATTGCCTGCTCCAAGCGTCCCACCGGCTCGACTACGCAAAGGCGTTTCAAGTGGCGGGCATGCGGATCGTCGAAGTCGAGCGGCGCGAGGATTTCGAAAAGGCGGTCACGCCAAACACGGCGATGATCGCCGCGATCGCCAGTTGGGAACGGCGCGCCGATCGGCTCCCCGGCGTCATGCATCCGCAGGAATTCATCGCGATCGGGAAACGCACCGGCGTGCCCGTCCTGATCGATCTCGCCGCGGAGCTGCCACCGGCTTCGAACCTCACCAAATACAGCGAGATGGGCGCCGACCTGATCACCATCAGCGGCGGCAAGGGTCTGCGCGGGCCCCAGTCGACCGGCATCCTGGCGGGGCGGAAGGACCTGATCGCCGCGGCCCGCCTGCACGCCTACCCCAACACGATGCTCGGCCGCGGCATGAAAATCGGGAAGGAGGAGGTGATTGGCCTCATCGCGGCAATCGATCGCTTCCTCGCGCTCGATCACGATGCGCTGCAAGAAAGCTGGACACGCACGGCCAGGTACGTCGCCGCGCAGCTGCAGGGCATTCCCGGTCTGAAGGCGGAATACGTGGCGCCGCCGATGACCGTGCTCGGCTACGACGCGGTCGAGTTGTCGTGGGACGAAAAGGTGATTCCCGTCACGCCGGAGCAGGCGCGCGCGCGGCTCCGCGCCGGGGAACCCCGCATTATTTTCAACGGTACCACCTTCATCACCCGCAATCTCGAGAGCGGCGAAGAGATCATCGTTGCGCGCCGGTTGAAGGAGTTCTTCCGCGACGAAGCGCGGCGGGGGCCGGCACCGATCTGAAACCCGCCCATGCAATTGAACCACGGGTGGGCACGGCGCGACGCATCCGCAACCGAAAGAAAGGCCCCAAACATTTTGACCGCGGATGACGCGGATGAAGCCAGATGCACCGCCGAAGCCATCCGCGAAATCCGCGTAATCCGCGGTCAACGGATTGAAAAAGATCGCCGCAGCCTGCGTGCATTCTCAGGGATCGTGAGCGGACTTTTTCCCGAACCGCGCGAGGAAAACATCGCCGCGCAGCCGCGAACCCCAATCTTAAATAATCTCTCACGCGGAGCGCGCGGAGACGCGGAGGAACCAGCGTTGCTCTCCGCGTCTCCGCGCGCTCCGCGTGAGAATCCGTGTCAAGCGCTGAGGCGAATCTGTCGGTCGCTGCACGCGAATAGTCAGATGAGCAAGGATTTGCCATGGCGCGGCGGAGTGGCCACCGAAAAGATGGAAAGATTCTTGCCCACGGAAAACACGGAATACACAGAATCCCGATCCTCTTCTTCCGTGTCTTCGGTGTGTTCCGTGGGCCGCAGCATTGAATATCTTGGAAATCTCTTGGGCGAACATATACACAGGCGGTCGCGCTGCTGGATTCTTCGCTGGCGCTCAGAATGACAAACCAATGACTTCTCGATCGAGGACATCCCGACGGCGGCCCCTGCCGTCAAACCCCACCGTGCCGAAAGCAGCCGGCTCCGTCGCGACACCCGGTCCAGGACCGGCCGAGCAGGCGACGGCGGATCTTTCCGCGTTTCCACGCTCCGCGTTGTACACGAAACTTGGCGTCCGGACGTTTATCAACGCGTATGGCACGCTCACCACCCTGAGCGGCAGCCTCATGTACCCGGAAGTGAAGGCGGCGATGGAGGAAGCGTCGCGGCATTTCGTAAAAATTCACGAGTTGCAGGCGCAGGTCGGCAAACGGCTGGCCGAACTGACGGGAGCCGAGGCCGCATTCGTCACCTCCGGCTCGTCGGCCGCGTTGTGCCTCGCCACCTGCGCGGTCACGGCGGGCGGCGACCCGGCGAAGATCGACCGGCTGCCCGACCTGACCGGGATGAAGAGCGAGATCGTGATTCAGAAAGCACACCGCAATCCGTACGATCACGCCTTCCGGATGGTCGGCGTAAAACTCGTGGAGGCGGAAACGGCGAAACAAGTGAAGGCGGCGATCGGCAAAAAGACGGCCGCGCTCGCGATGGTCCTGACCCACAGCGCGCGGGACCACCGGGTGAGCCTGGAGGAGATGATCGCGATCGCGCATGCAGCCGGCCTGCCGCTGATTCTCGACGCTGCCGCCGAGCTGCCACCGGCGTCGAACCTGCGCACCTTTGTGAAGATGGGTGCTGACCTGGTGGCGTTCAGCGGTGGAAAAAACATGCGGGGGCCGCAGTGCAGCGGGATGCTCCTCGGCCGGAAGAAACTCATCGAGGCGGCTTACGTCAACAGCGCGCCGCACGACCGTTTCGCCCGCATCGCCAAGGTCGGCAAGGAACAGATTATCGGCGTGCTCGCGGCCGTGGAGCTGTTCCTCAGCCGGGACGAGGAGCAGCAGCGTCGCGAATGGACCGCGATGCTGGATCGGATCGCCGCGCGGCTCGCCGGCATTCCGACGGTCGTGACCGAGTATATTACGAATGACGATTACAGCCATTCGCCGCGGCTGTCTGTACAGTGGAACGAATCCCGGCGCGGCGTAACGCTCGATCACATGATGTCGCAGTTGGAGCAGGGCGACCCACCGATCATTGCGGCCGACATGACGAAATACGTGCCGCACTGGAAGCGTGGCATCGGAATTTTTGCCCACAATCTCCGGCCGGGCGAAGAACTCATCGTCGCCGAGCGGGTGAGGGAGATTCTTGCTGGTAGGAGCCTGCTTGCAGGCGATTCTCAGCGCACACCGACGGACTAAGTTTCGAATCGCCTGCAAGCAGGCTCCTACCAAGAACCTCCCATCATCCTAAATTCCGCAGTAACCACACGCTGGTGCTCGTGGCTACGAGCGCCAGCGAGTGGCTCATCCGACGGAACTGCGGAATTTACGATCATCTCCAGTCATCAACCCACTTCCTATGAAACGACGGAACTTCATCGAAAAAACCCTGGCCGCCGGCGCCGTGCTGGGCAGCGGCGCAGTCGTGAGTGCGGCGGTGGCCGCGCCTGCCGCCGCCGCGACACCTCCGCCGCGCGAGCGGGAGGCGGGCGGCACCGGCGGCACGTCGTACAACGTGACGGTCACCGTGGAACGCGCGCAAACGGGCAAGCCGCATCGCGGCAAGGTGCTGGCGGCCATCCAGCCGCATTGCGACGACATCCCGATCTTCGCGGGCGGCACCGTGCTCAAGCTGCTGGACGAAGGCTACGAAGGCATTCTGATCACGATGACCGATGACTCCATGGCCGGCACGGGCCGGTCGATCGGCGACATCTCGTTGAAAAACGAGAACGACACGAACGAGGTGGCGAAGCGCCTCGGCCTGAAGGAGTCGTTCTTCCTGAACTATCCGAACCACAACATGGACGCCTGGCCGATCGTCGAGATCCGCGCCCGGCTGATCTTTATTTTCCGCGCGCTGAAGGTCGACACCGTGCTCGTGTACGATCCGAGCACCTTGTACGAGCGGAATCCCGATCATTACGTGACGGCGAAAGCCGTGGAATCGGCGTGCTGGATGGCGCGCTCGGCCTGGGACTACCCGGAGCACTTCAAGGCCGGTCTCACGGCGCATGGGCCGCAGGAAAAGTACTACTTCTCCCGCGGGCCGCAGTTGGTGAATCGGGTCGTGGATATTGGGCCTTACATGGACCGAAAGGTGGCGGTCAACCTCGCGAACGTGACCCAAGGACCGGCGGGAGAATCTGGCGCGAAGCTGCGGCGGAGCCTGGCGGCGAAGGGCAGGAAGCTGCCGGTGCTCGGCGACAACGATGAGACGGCCAACCGGGAGTACGCGAAGCGGTTCGCCTTGGGCCGCGACCGCGAGCGCGGACGGGCGCATGGCTTGGAGTACGCCGAGTACTTCCACTACATCGGGCCCGACGCCTCGGAGGCGGACGACTACGCCAGGCAGAACGCGGTGCCGGTGTAGAAATCGCGCGCGATCGACTCCCGGCGCGCGACCGCCCAGCTGTAGGAGCGGGTTTACCCCGCGATTCCAGGATTGCCCGAGCAGCCCGCGATGTGAACAGCGGGACAGCTTGGCCGTATCTATTCGATCGCCAGACCTGAATTGCCCACGGAACACACGGAAAACACGGAAGCGAAACCGCATGAACCCGCACAATCGCGCCTCGACGAGGGCACTATTCGGTGAGCGAATTTTTCTTTCGAAGTGTTCATCAATCCCTTTTTCCGTGTGTTCTGTGTGTTCTGTGTGTTCCGTGGGCAGCCCTTGCCGAATCGATACTGCTTCGTGCGACCGTCATGAAGCATCCCTGTGCTCACGCCCAGGGCCACGACTGGCCGTCCATACGAAGAATCCGGGTTTGCCTCGCGGCGCGCCCACGGCTTCGTTGCGCTCAGCCATAAGTTCTCCATGTCACGCATTCTCGTCCAAGACGCCCTCGCCGCCACCGCACCGCGGGACTCGCTCCTGCTCCAAGGCTGGGTCCGCACCCGCCGCGATGCGAAGGCGTTTTCCTTCATCGAACTCAACGACGGCTCGTCGCTCCGCGGCATCCAGATCATCGCGAACGCCACGCTGCCCGATTACGCCCACATCGAAAGGGTCACCACCGGCGCGGCGCTCGAGGTGCGTGGCAAACTCGTCCCCTCGCAGGGTCAGGGCCAGAAATGGGAGGTGATCGCCGACGCCTTCACGATCGTCGGCGAGGCGGACGCCACCTACCCGCTCCAGAAAAAAGGCCACACGATGGAATTCCTGCGGGAAATCGCCCACCTGCGGCCGCGCTCGAACCTGTTTGGCGCCGTCTTCCGCGTGCGCAGCCGGCTCGCGTTTGCCATCCACCAGTTTTTCCAAGACAAGGGGTTCTTCTACATCCACACGCCGATCGTGACGGCGAGCGACTGCGAGGGCGCGGGCGAGCTCTTCCGCGTGTCGACGCTCGATCCGAAAAATCCGCCCAAAAAGCCCGACGGCGCGATCGACTACCAGCAGGACTTTTTCGCGAAGCCGACGTATCTGACCGTGAGCGGTCAGCTCGAGGCGGAGATCTTTGCCTGCGCGCTCTCGAACGTCTACACGTTCGGCCCGACGTTTCGCGCGGAGAATTCCAACACCTCGCGCCACGCGGCGGAGTTCTGGATGATCGAGCCCGAGATGGCGTTTTGCGATCTGCAGGGCGACATGACGCTCGCGGAGGAGTTCGTGAAATACCTGATTCGCGACGCGAAGGAACACTGCGCCGCCGACCTCGAGTTTTTCGGCAAGTTCGTCGACAAGGAACTGCTCAAGCGGCACGACTTCGTGCTCGAGCGGCCGTTCCAGCGCTGCACCTACACCGACGCGATCCAGATCCTCGAGACCTGCGGGCGGAAATGGGAGCACCCCGTGAAGTGGGGCGACAACATGCAGTCGGAGCACGAGCGTTTCCTCGCCGAGGAACACTTCAAGTGCCCCGTCACGGTCTACAATTACCCGCGCACGCTGAAGCCGTTCTACATGCGCGTGAATGACGACGGCAGGACCGTGACGGCGATGGATCTGCTGGTGCCCGGCATCGGCGAGATCATCGGCGGCAGCCAGCGCGAGGAGCGGCTCGAGGTGCTGCGCGAGAGCATGGCGCAGCACAAACTCAGCGAGAAAGAGTACTGGTGGTATCTCGACCTGCGCCGCTTCGGTACCGTGCCGCACGCCGGCTTTGGCCTCGGCTTCGAGCGCATGCTGATGTTCGTGACCGGCGTCGGCAACATCCGCGACGTGATCCCGTTCGCACGCACGCCGGGAACGGCCGAATTCTGAGGGGTTTTTGCTCCGCAAAAACCCAATGAATTTTCCGCCCTGCGGCGGAAAATTCGCGCCGCTTCAACGCCCCCAGCGGCCCTCGATGAAAATGTAGCTGCCGCCGCGCCGCTCCCAACGAGGCTCGACCCACGCGCGGTGGCCACGGGGCGGCCTTTCCCAGTGACCGGCGATCCACACGTGCCGGCCCCCGCGCCAGCCCCAATAGCCCTTGATCCAAATGTAATCAGGTCCGGGCCCGCGGTAGACGACCTCGTGCCGCGGCGGCGGTGGCGCAGCCACGACCACGATCTGTTGCGGCGGCGGCTCCGTCACGTACACCTGCTGCGGTGCGGGCGGCGGGGCGCTCACGACGACGCTTTCGCGCCAATAGCCTGGAATGAAAACATACCGTCCGCCGCGAAAGTCCCACCGCGCCGGCACCCACATCACATGCGAGCGCGGCGGAGTTTCCCACCGCCCGCCGATCCACACGTGGCGGCCGGCACGCCAGCCCCAGTGACCGCTGATCCAAACATGAACCGGCGTGGGGCGCTCATAGATCACTTCCCGCTGGGGCGGCGGGGGCGGTTGCGTCGTGTAAATTTCCTGCTGTGGCTGCGGCTGCGGCGCCGCGGCGACCGCCGGCGCCGGCGGAAGCTCGTCCCAGTAACCTTCCTTCAAGACATACCCGTTCGCCTCTTTCTGCCACTGGGGTTGCACCCATGAAACGTTGGGGGCGGGTGGAACTTCCCAGTGCCCCGATTCCCACACGTACGCGCCCTCGCTCCAACGCCAGTGCCCCGGCACCCACACGTGTTGGGGCGTCGGTTGTTCATCCGGCGTGTCGCTGGTGGCGGGTGTCAGCGGCTTGTCGACCATCGGCGCCGGTGAAACCGTCGGGGCGTTCGGCACCTGAGCTGCCCCGGTCGTCGTGAGGATCAGGGCCAGAATCATCGCCGCTCCGAAAGCGGCGGAGCGCACGACGCTGCACCGGGTTGGCGAGGCAAAACGCAACTCAAAACGGTTCGGACTCATATTCGCATGAGACGCTTTAATCCTCGGAATGTTTCATCGGTCTCGGCGATCCCGACCATCACTCCGACCATGCCGTTGTGGGCGGGGCGCCCCCACCCCGCGAGGCATCGGCCTCGGACTCCGACGCACTCGCTGCCGCCCGCGACGTCCTCGCCGAGGCCCGTGCGGTGCACCAGATGGTACAGCGTTGACCTGCAAGAGCGGGTTCCCTGTCCGCCTTCGCCGTATCCATAGCCAGGGGTCGGTACATCCGGACAGCATCCGGGCAGGGTCATGTCGCGAATCGCGAAAGCGACGCCAAAGGTCGAATGCGGGAACCGTTGGCCATCGCTTGTCATGCGCAGGCGCATTTCGCCGGTCAAAGATGGCCAGCAACTGCTCCAACGTAATCCCCCGAAAGGTCGCGCGGGAGTTTCATTCACCGCACCGACAAGAGGGGATCCTCGACGAAGTGCAGGCGGATGGGCCAGTTCCGCTGCGACTCGTTCTCCTCGAAACGGCACAGAACCAGGTCGCGGATCATCGGCACCAACTCCTCGAGTCGCTCAGCTTGCGTGGCCATTTCCGGCTCGTGGCATGTCGCCACCAGCCAGCTGCCGTCCTGTTCGACATGGAAAACCAGATCTCCGGCCGCGGCTGCTGCCGTTTGGTGATTGGCAGACGCGATGCGGTTGATATGTCAGAGCGATGCCCCCGAGCCGATTTCTTCCTCCCACTCTGGCCGCCGCGTTCACCCTGATGGTTCTCGGCCCCGGTTCCGTCAGTTCCGCAGACGCCGCCCTGCCGTTCACCCTGCAAAGCCGGGTTGAAACCAGGGACGGCAGTGGCGAATTCCGGGTGGTCACGGCCAGGGAAACCTGGGAGCCAAAGCAGACCGCCATCATCGTGTGCGACATGTGGGATCTGCACCACTGCAAGAACGCGGTGCGGCGCGAAGCCGAGATGGCGCCCCGCATGAACGAAGTGTTGGCCAAGGCCCGCGCGCAAGGCGTCTTCATCATCCACGCGCCGAGCAGTTGCATGAAACCCTACGAAGGCCAGCCGGCGCGTCTCCGCGCCCAACAAGCGCCCAAGGCCGCGAACCTGCCGGCGGACGTCGGCCAGTGGTGCAGGCAGATTCCCGCGGAGGAGAAGGGCAAATATCCCATCGAGCAATCGGACAGCGAGGACGACGATCCGGTGGAACACGCGCAGTGGGCCGAGGAATTGAAAGCCAAGGGACTCGATCCCCGCAAGCCGTGGACCCGCCAGATCGACGTGCTGAAGATTCGCGACGAGGACGCGATCAGCGATTCCGGCGTGGAGATTTGGAATCTCCTGGAACAGCGCGGCATCAAGAACGTTATCCTGATGGGCGTGCACGTGAACATGTGCGTGAGCGGCCGGCCGTTCGGGCTGCGTCAGATGGTGAAGAACGGCAGACACGCCGTCCTCATGCGCGACATGACTGATTCGATGTACAATCCGAAGCAGTGGCCGTACGTGGATCATCATACCGGCACGGCTCTCTACATCGAGCATTTCGAAAAATTCATCGCGCCCACGATCACCTCGGACCAGATTCTTGGCGGCCAGCCGTTTGCCTTCAGCGGCGCCGTCCACGTGAAGGAATAGGACCGCAATCGGGATTGGCTTCGAACACAAGGAAACAGCCGGACGGTCCCGATTCCCGCCGCGTGCAACCTTCTCCCGCCCACGCAGGAAACAACGTTGCGCCAAATCGCGGAGCGGGCAACGTCAGTCCCGTGAGCACGCTGCTCCAGCAACTGACCGCACAGGAGGCTGTCCAGCATGAAACCGAGGGACGGCCATGGACGATTTAGATTTGACCATCCTCGTGCGCGACCTGAAAGGATTTCGCCATGTCGTGCGCCACGCCTACGACCTGACGTTGCGTCCGCACCGGCTGAGCGAGCTGGCCGTGGATGCCAACCGGATTGCCACCTCGTTTCCGGATTGGACGGCCGCGTTCGCCGCCGCTGTCCGTCGTGAGCAGGGCTGGCCGCAGCCGGGATCGTAATCCGGTCCGGCCATGCCGCGTTTCTGCAGCGTGGGCCGCAAAAACGGCCTGAGTCCGTGACGGGAGGAAACGGAGCGGCCAGGATTATCGAACGCTTCGTGCGGACCGCTTCAAGTGCGCGTCGAACCAGGCCAGGGCTTGGGCCTGGATTTCGGCGTCGTAGCAGTGGGGTTTGGGCGGCGCATAATTTCGAAAGCGATCGGGAAATCCCGCCCACGCGTACGCCCCGGCGATTTGTCTGGCCGCCTCGCGCTGTCCGAGCGGCGGAAAAAGAGTATCCTCGGACCCGCTTACCACCATGACGGCCTTCGGTGCGGCCATGGCGATCAGGTCAGGAACGTCGATCCGGTTCCACACTCCTGGCAGGAGGCAGAATGTCCCGATCGCTCCGGCCAGATTGTAGACCTGCTGGGAGTCTCCGGTTGTCATCCAGCCGACCGAGACCGCGGCTTTGATCCTGGGTTCGAGCGCCGCCATTATGTTGGTCCGCCATCCACCGCCGGAGAGCCCCGTGCAGCCGATCCGCTCCGGATCGACTTCCTTGCGGGACAGCAGGTAGTCGACGCACCGGCTGTCGTCGCCGAAGTTCACGCCCGCCCACGTGGTCCCCGCCCAGTTGAGCTCACGCACCCCGAGATAGAGAAGATCCCGCGCGGCGGCGTCGTAGCGCTTCAACGTATCGTGATCGAGCGTCGCGGGATCGTAGGTGGGGGGCAGCCCTTTCATGCCGCGCGGAGCACGCCGGCCAAAGTGGTAGGCATCGATGACGATGACGGCATAACCGTTGGACGCGAACCAATCCGCCAATGCCCGTCCACTCGTATACCGTTCGCGGTGCTCCACGAGCACTGGATGGCGGGCTTCACCCGAGACGCGATCGGCCCCAAACAGCATCGGGCCGCCCCATTCATGGAAAACCACCAACGCTGGCGCCGGCAGCGGGACGTTCTTCGGAGTGTAGAAGTAACCGGGGACGCGAAACCACGGGCTCGTGTCGAACTCGATCGTTTCGCGCACGAATGTGTCCGTTTCCCACCGCGCCGACGTGACGGCATTCAGTGCCAGCTTGCCCGCATCGTAGTGAAGGCCCGTCGCCAGGATCGCCCGTGCCTGCCGGGCCCACTCCTCAAAGCTTCCGCCCGCATGGCGGCGACGCCACTCCTCCGAGCTCAAGTCCAGCGGCCGATGCGCCCGCAGCGTTTGCATCGGCTCCTCCAACGATCCGTAGTTGTTCAGCGGCGCCCGGCCCAGCTCCTCGGGACGCGGTGGCTCCCGCAACCGCCCGGGGCTTTTTAGCGACGACTGCTGCGGCGGGGTCGCCTTCGTCGACGGTGCCGCGCCCACGCGACGGTCCGCACCGAAAGCGCAGGCGGCCGACAGAAACACCAAACAGAGGCGAAGGGTATTCATATATTCATGGAATCAATTCCTCCGTTCGAAGCGACGCAAGCCCAGCTCATGAAACCCAAGGGGCCGGACGCGTCATCGCTGCGCAGCGCGAAATAATTCAGGATTCGCACCGCTTGTCCGTCCCGGCGCAGAAACTCCTTCGTCAGGCGGTGTCGGCTTGAACGCTCCCGCTTTCACCGCCAAACCGCACGCGCCTTCCTATTCGCTTGCCCGGCCGTCGCCGCAGACTTTGCTCCATCCATTTTGAATTGTACGCCATGGCGTACAATTCACCCCTCCCGATGAAAGTCCCCCGCACCTCGCGCGTGGCGCTCTTCAGCGCGCTCCTCGCTTTTTCCAGCGTGCTGGCCGCCAGCGCTCCCGCGCCCAACGCGGAGGTCCTCATCGAGCGAACGTTTCTCCCCTTCGGGGCCGCCCCGAGCAGCTTCGCCATCGGCCTGCCGGATGGCGTGAATTTCTGCTTCGACCCGGTGCGCGACGGCGTGAGTTACGCGTGGACCGGCGGCTTCATCGACCTTGCGTCCGTGCGTTCCGGCATGGACAAGCGCATCACGGAGGCCAGGCTGCTCGGGCCCGTGGTCTACCGCGAGGATGGTCCCGCCCCGCTCCGTCGGGGCGATTCCGCCCGGCCGCCGATCATTGAGTTCAAGGGCTACGCGCTGCAGGACGACGCCGTGGAAGTCCACTACACGCTCGACGGCGTCTCCGTGCGGGAGGAAATCCGCGCGCGTGCCGGCGGCGATGGTCTGAGCGCCGAACTCGTGCTCGCCTACCTTCGCGCCACGTTCGGCGAAAAGCCGGGAAACGCCGGGCCGAAATAGCGGCCATGTTCCTGATAGCGGCGGTCTATGACCACCGTCACCCGGGAAAATCGACGCTCATAGAGCGCCGCTACAGGAAACTGACCCACGACCGACGGCCCCGAGCCGCCGGTCACGAGCGCCGGTCACGAGCGCCGGTCACGAGCGCCGGTCACGAGCGCCGG
>JACQWL010000216.1 GCA_016209255.1 Verrucomicrobiota bacterium | reverse complement strand
TTTCCACCTCGTATGACGGGCGTCGGCAAGCGACGCCCCTACATCGCGACTGAATCGTTACGGCTGAGGGGCACTCCCCGCTGGCCTGGCACCGCGCCTACTTCAACTCATACGCCACCACCGTGTTGGCGAAAAACGTCGGCACGTAGACCATCCGGTTCTTCGCGTCGTAGCCGATGTCGGCCGAGTTGAGCTTTTGCGGACGCGTATCGAGGAGCTGCTGCCTCTCGCCGCCCTTGACGTAATAGACCGCACCGGCCCAGCACGAGACGATGAATTCGTTGCCCTGCACGTGTTCGACGCCGTCGGTGCTGGCGTCCATGCCGTCAACGACCGTCGTGCGGCTCTTGTCCTTCCCGAACCTGAGTAGCGCGCCGGAATCGAGCACATAGAAATCGTTGCCGTGCGCCAGCACACCGTTGGGCCGTTTGAAGCCGCCCTCAAGGAACACCGATGGCTTGCCCTTCGTGATCGCGTGAATCTTGAGCATCTTCATGTCCGAAACGTAAACGACGCCGGCCTGGTCGACGGTCACGTCGTTCAATTGCTGCGCCCCGTCGATGGCAATCGTCTCAACGATCGCGCCCTTCGCCAAATCGATGACGACCATGCGATCGATGTCGGCCACATAAAGCCGGCCTCTGTAGAGGGCCATGCCCTTCGGCGCCTGCAGGCCCTTCACCCACTCGGCCGCGATGACCTTGCCGTCGAGGCCGACCTTGGCAATCGAGCCGGCGTTATCCTTGGCCCAAGGCTCCTTGCCATCGATGTTGGAGACGTAAAGAACCCGGCCGCCAGCATCGAAAAGAACCGACTCGGGTGTTTTCAACACCGACTCGGTCTCCCATTTCTTGACCAGTTGACGCGATTGGGCGGACAGCGTCGCGACGGACGACAGTGCCAGCGAGAGGAGCAACAGAGATTTCTTCATGGGCAGGATCGGGAAGTTGACGGGTCTGGGTCGCCGCGTCGAGCGAGGGTTTTCTGGCGGTTCTTCGATAGGACTCCGACCTGAAGAAACTAACATGTAGACAGGCTCAGACATCCTGATCCGCTGGAAATACGATGATCCGAGATGTAGCGGAGGGGGATCCCGGGGTCAGGCCGCTAGTTGCTAATGTTCCGTTTCGGTTAGATCTGGAATTAGCATCTAGCGGCCTGACCCCGTCGGATCATGACCCCGTCGGATCATCCCCGTTGACCACCCCTCACCGGAGTTCGTCCAGGGTGAGGTTGATCACGCCCATGTGGTAGCGCTGATGCGCGGGAATGCCGTCCGCGTAGTACGCGACGAGCACGCGCCGCCCGGGCAGCTCGACGGCGTCGGGATAACCACAGTCGCCGGTGTCGAGCGCGACCAAGCGCTGCGGCGCCGTCCAGGTCCGGCCGCCGTCCGAACTGAGGCGCGCATCGATCCCGCGGTCGCCGGGAGTGCGATTGCCGTAGGTCAGCAGCACGCGGCCGTCGCTCAGCTTGAGCAGATGCGCCGAGGACACGGGCTTCACGTCCAGCGTCGTCACCTGCTTCCAGGTGAACGCATCGTCCTCCGAGGCGAACAGATCGAGGTCGAGGAACTCGAAGCGCCGGCTGGCGGCGAGCCAGCGGCCACCGCCCAGATGCAGCATCGCGGCCTCGACGTGCCGGTCCTTGACGATCGGCGCGACGTGGGTCCACGTCCGTCCGCCATCCTTGCTGCGCACGGCGTAAATGTTCCCGCGGGGACGGGAAAACGCATAGGTGCCGGCGACAAGATCGCCATTGGCCGCGGTCAGGATGTCGCCGAACGGCACCTGCCAGCTCAACCCCGGCTCCGCGGGCAGGACGGAACCGAGTTGCTCCCACGTCCTGCCGCCGTCGCGCGAGATCGCTCCGTGGGTGGCGATCGGCCGGCTCGCCGCGTTGCGTCGCGGCGCGATCTTGTCCCAGCCGTTGCACAGGACCACGAGGTGTCCGCCGGCGTTCAAGCCGACGCCGTGATTCATCCGCACGGTCTGGGGCTCGTGCCGCGTGGCCGGGCCGAGCCGGTTCCAGAACCGCCCGTCGGCGCTGTGCCAGGCGTCGACATCGCCCTCCGTGTACCCGTGGTTCGGCTGGTTGAAAACAACGGCCACCAGCGAGCCATCGCGCAGCGTCTGCAGATTCGGCCACGCGCAGACGTTGTCGATGGCGATGAGACGCCGGGGAATTCCGGCGGCCTTGAGCGCATCGGGCGGCGGCACCGGCAGGCCGGACGACGCGGCGGCCGCGTGGGTCGCGCCCCAGAGGGCGAGCGCGGCGGGGACGATGAGGTCCGCCAGTCGTCGCGGCAGCATGATCAGAACTCCCCCTTCAGCCCGAGCACGTAGGCAATGCCGTTGTCGCGGTACTGCGTCGGGCGGGTGTACTCGGGCGCGCCCGGCGAGAACGTCATGCTCCGATAGAGCGCGTTCGTCAGGTTCTGCCCCGAGGCGTGCAGGGTGATCCGCTTGTTCAGCCGGTACTCCAGCGATCCGCCCAGCAGGGTGCGGGGAGCGAGTCCCGAATACGTGCCCGCGGGAGTGGTGGCGTTGGCCGCGACGACCGCGTTGCGGGGACCGTTCGAGTACGTGGCGTTCACCTTCACGGAAAAGTTGCCCCGCGCATAGCCGACGCCCCAGTTGATGATTCGGGTCGAGTAGCCGGAGAAATTGGCGGCGCCGGGGCCGCCGATCCGCAGATGCGTGCCGTTGAGAAAAAGGCCGAAAGACCGGGCCCACCCCGGCAGGGCCGCGAACGGCCGGAGGGACTGCCGCCAGCTCCACTCGAAGCCGTTGAGGGACGCATCGTCGGCCGAGTTCTCGCGCGTGATGATCTCGTAATTCGAACTCAGCAGATCGTCGGGCAGCCCGAATTGATCGAGCAGCGCCTGCGTGGCCGGAACCCGGACCGAGGTGAAGAACTTGCTGATCTCCTTGCGAAAACCGCTGATCGCAACCGTGGCGCCCTGGAACTCGTAGGACTCCAGGGTGAGGTCGTAGTTGTTGGCGGTCCACGGCTGCAGTCCCGTGTTGATGACCGTGATGGTGGGAGCCGCGGCGGCGGGATCGGAAATCGAAGTGCCGGGGGTGATGAAACTCAGATCGGGACGGCCAATGGTGCGGGCATACGCGGAGCGCAGCACGAAATTGGCGCCGATATTGTAGCTCGCATTCACGCTCGGGTAGAACCCCTGGTAGGCCTTCTCGCTGTAGGCGGCGCGCTCCTGGAACTGCAGCTTCGCCAGGGCCAGGGCGTCGGTCGTGATCTGAACCGGCCGGCCGTTGCTGCCGAGAACGAGTTGCCCGCGCGCATCCTTCACATACGTGTTGCGAATATCATTGAGCGGACCGAGCCCCTCGTCCGCGGTGCGCTCGAACCGGACCCCGGCGACGACCCAGAGCCGGTTGTCCAGCGCCTTCGCATCCGCCCGCAGATAGCCGGCCGAAATCGTTTCCTTGAGGAGCTTCGAGTTGTTGGCGAGGTTCGTGTACGCCCCTGCTTCGTTCAGCTGGAAATAATCCGGGTGCTGCCGATACAGGTCGTAGAGCTTGGTCGTGCTGACAAACTTGATCTTGACGCCGTCATTGAACGTGCGGCGCGCGGAATAGGCGTCCGCCAGGAGGTCGTAGTTGCCCACGATCTGGCCGCCGGCGGCGGCCGGGGGCCGGAAGTTCCACGTGATGCTATGCGTCCAGTTGTCGCGCTCCGCCTTCTCGATCGCGACCCCCGCCTTGAAGGTGAGCGGAATCGACGTCGCGAACGAGCGGGTCGCGTTGGCCGCCGCGCTGCCGACCGTGTTCTTGAAGTACATCCGGCCGCTGGTGGCGCTGTTGAGCGTGAACTGCCGGGTGTCGTAGGGGTCGACCGGCGCGCCAGTGCGCGACTGCACGCTGAGACGGGGCAGTGCCATCGAGGAGATCCCGTCGAGCCCCTGGCCGGAAATCACCAGGTTGCCGAGGGTCGAGGCGGCCGAATAGAACATGCCTTCGTCGACGTCGCTGAAGAGACGGCGCGCCTCCGAATAGGCGGCGGTCCAGTCGAACTTCCACCGGTCACCGGTGTAAACATGGCTGATCCGCCCGTTCAGCAGCCGGCGGTACTGGTTGGGGTTCGCGCCCGAGCTCTGGGTCAGGGTGCCGACGCCGGCCGGCGCGCCGGTCGTGGCACGCTCGCCGCCGGTCGCGCCGGCGCCGAAATTGAAGGCGAACTGGTTCTGGCGGGTGATGGCGTGGTAGCGCGCGACGTCGACGCGCGCCCGGAAGACGTTCCGGCCGGTCTTCCAGTCGGCGCCGATCGCCGCGACATCCTGGTAGAAAATGTTGAGGACCGAGTTCAGCGTGCCGGCGGTCTGCACGCCCCGGACGCGATCCCAGGTGGGCGAGAGGTACTCACGGTCCTGATACCGGGCGTTGCGGCCGGCGTTGAGCGTGAAGGCGAAGGAATCGCCGACCGGGCGGCTGTAGCTGAGGTCGAAGCCGGGCTGGATGCCCAGGGCCGTGGTCTTCGCGTCATTGCCCGCGAGCTTCTTCCCGGGCGACGGGAAGTTGCCGTACGAGCCCTTCGCCTGGATCGTGGCGAGCAGGTTGTAGCGGAACAGCGGCGTGCGGCGGTTGAAGCCGCTGCGCGTCACCATGTTGATCGAGCCGCCGACCGCGTTCGCGGGCAAATCGGGGGTGGGCACCTTGGTCACCTCGATCCGGTCGAGATTCGCCGTGCTCGTGCCGCTGAAGTTGTAGGAGCGCGAGGCGGGATCGTTGCTCGCGGCCTGCGCGCCGTCGAACATGACCAGCGTGCCGCTCGAGGCCATGCCCCGCAGACCGATGCCCTCGACCTCGCCCGTCGTGTTGTAGACATTGCTGACGCCGGGGACGTAGGTCAGGAAGTGACCGGGGTTCGTGATGCCCAGGTCGCCGAACTCCTCCATCGACACCACGTTCTTGATGTTCGCGGCACTGCGCTGCTCGTGCAACGCGGCGCCCTGCGCCGTAAGTTCGCGCTCCTCGACCGTGAACGCCTCGAGCCTGATGATGCCGGACGAATCTGCCGGGGAACCCGCGAGCACCAGGTCGAAATCGAGCCGGACGGTCTGACCGGCCGAGATCGCCACGGCCCGGGTCTGCGGTGTCAGCCCGGTGAAGACCGCGCTGATGTGCGCCTGGCCGGCCGGGACCCCGGCGATGCGGTACTCGCCGTTCTCGTTCGTGGCGGCCTCGAGCCGGGTGTCCTTCACCGCGATCCGGACGTTGTTGAGGTAATTTCCGCTCGTGGCATTGAGGACGCGGCCCTCGATGGTTCCCGTTGACGGGGTCTGGGCGTTGAGCAGGGCGATACCGAGCGCGGCCAGAATTCCTCCGGCCAGCGTGCGGCGGATCGTAGTCAGGGATGGTGGGTTCATGGGGAGGAGGTTCGGATGCAACGGTAGCGGAAGGTGGGCGCCAGTTCAAGGCCGGCCGGCAAGCCAAAGGAACCCCCGTGCTTTCGATCCGGATCGGTCTTTGCCTCCATCGCGAGAACATGCCGCTGAAAAGATTGTCGGCGCGGTGAGGGCGCCGCGCCCCCAACGAATGCGCCGCCAATCCGCAGATGCGTGCAGCGGCGGGCCTAATCAGAAAGATCCCTTGAGGCCGATGGTGAAGACCCGCCCGAATTTTGCGTGGTAGAACTCGCGGGCGTATGTCGGGGTCTGCGGCCCGTAGGCATCCTCCTTCTGCACCACGTTGGTGGCGTTGCGCACATTGAGATACAACAGGGTCTTCTTTCCGAGTTGGTAGTCCAAGCTCAGGTCGAGCTGGGTCCGCGGTTGCGGGAAGCGGAAGGCATCCGGCCCCATATCGGGAAACGACACGGCCTTTTGTTCGCCGCGGTAACTCCATTTGGCGATCGCCGTGGCCCGGTACTTGTTGACGGTCACGCCCCAGTTGATCGCCTTGGGCAGAAAGCCGGTGAAATCCGCCAGGGTGTCCCCCTCGAGCCGCAGCCGGGTGGCATTGGCAAAGACGATCACGTGCCGGCCCCAGGTCCCCAAGGGCACGAGCGAATGCCGCACATTGATTTCCGCACCCTTGATGCGCGCCGACCCGGAATTGAACTTGGTCGTGACCCGCCAGCCGAGGTAACGCGGATCCAGCCCGAGCATTTCCAGATCTTCGGCCGTGGCATCTTTCACGTAGTTGCCGAAGAAATCGCTGACCTCCTTGAGGAAAACTCCGCCGCTCACGACGCCGCCCTGGTTCGTGTAATACTCCGCCGACAGATCGTAGTTATGGGCGGACCAGGGTTTCAGTCCGATGTTGCTGAAAGTGATCCGGCCCAGGGTGTGTTCGGGATCGCTGTTCAGGTCGTCGTCCTGGTTAACGGTGGTATTGGGAATGATATTGCTGAAATTCGGCCGCCCGTAGGTCTTGGCATAGGCCGCCCGCAGGAGCAGATTTTCGGTCGCACTGAAGTTCAGGTGCAGGCTCGGATAGTAGCCGTGATAGGAGCGCTCCGCCCGGGAGGCCCGCTCCAGATAGATCAACTTCACTTCCTCCACCGAACCCGCCGCCCCCGCCTCCGGCTTGCGGATGCGGGCGCCCGTCGGCGTGCGCGCAAAGGCGCCGTTGGCATTGCGCACAAAAACCGCATTCGGATCCTGCACGGGGCCGAAGCCCTCGTCGTCGGTGCTCTCGAAACGGACGCCGGTCAGCACATTCAGCCGGTTCTTGAACAGGCGCATCTCGCCCTGCAGGTACAGGGCGGAAACGTCTTCCTGAATATATTTGGAATTCAGGATATTGTTGCTGGCGGTGGTTCTGAGCTGAGCCGTCGTCTGGGTGAAGAGGCTGGGGTTCGCCTGCAGCGCCGACCAGACCTTGTAGGGCGAGACCCACGGAACGTAGGGCTTCGATTTGTAGGCCTCGAACTTGCGCTCGCCGTAGTAGACATCGGCCAGATAGGGCGCCGCGGAGAGGTTGCCGTTGATCCCGTTATAGTTATAGGTCCGGCCATCCGTTCTCCGGTCGTCGTTGGTCTGCTTCCGGTACAGGCCGCCGATCTGCAGCGCGGTCGGAAAGGGAAAGAAGTTGATCTGCCGCCGGACGTCGAAATCCCCGTTGGCGATGGTCGACCGCACGTTGGTGTTCGCCACCCCGGAGGCCGTCGTCAGGTTGTAGTTGTTGATATCGAAGACGTCGACCGGCTGGTTGGCGTTGTCGAAAACCTGAAAGTCGCCGATCTGGCCGCCGCGGATGCCGGTGTAGGAGACGCGCACCGGCATCCTCAATCCGACGCCGAGCGAATTGAAGAATCCCCGTTCGACATCCCGGCGCCACGCCTTCGATCGCGAATGACTGAGCGACGTCTGGATTTTCCAGATGCCATCATCCAGCCGATAACGGACGTTGGCCGACTGCGTCATCCCGTTGTTCCGGGAAAAACTGTTGGCCATCGGGACGCTGCCCCTCCCGGTGGCGCCCGTCACCCGCTCGGGCGTGAAGGAAAGCACGGTGCCCCCGGCGATGCTCGCGGTGGCGACGTTGCCGGCCGTCGGGTTGAACTGCGAATTATGGTTCACATGATCGTAGTAGCTGACCATCGTGCCCAGGGACAGCACGGCATGGGTCGAGGGCCGCCAGTCGACCCGGGCGGAAACGGAATCCCGTTCGTAGTCCCGGGTGACCTCGACGTTGCGATTGCGCCAAAGATACGGGTTGGTGGGGGTCACGCTGGCGTCCCCCGTGGCGCTCGCCCGATAGTCGGTGTACCAGGTGTCCGTTTCGAAGAAAATCGTGGAAGCGAGGCCGGTGATCGTGATGCCCAGGTTCTTGCCGATGGGGAGGGTATAGTCGAAGCCCAGGTCGGGAGCCAGCTTGTACGTTTTCCGGTTGTCGGGCGCGGGCGTTTTCTTCAGCGCGAAACGCTGCTCGTTCGAGCTCACGCCCAACCGATACTTGAATTCCGCGCTGCTCCGTTCAAAGGCGCTCTTGGTCACAAGATTGATCGAGCCCGACATCGTATCCGCCGGGGTCGAGGGCAGCGGCACCTTGGTGACTTCGACGCGCGAGACGCTGTTCACCCCGATGCGCGAAGGGGAAAAGTCGCGCTCACCGCTGGCGTTCGCGCCGGCCAGTTGCACGCCGTCGTAGGACACGACCGACATGTTGCTGGGGAAACCACGGATCAAGACGCCTTCAGTCTCCAGCGCTCCGTAGGCCGCCGCCACACCGGGCAGATAGCGCAGGAAATCGCCCATGCTGCCGCCAAGCGGGTCGCCCAGTGTCTCGGTGGAAATCACGTTTTTGATGTTGGGCGAAAACCGTTGCTCGTTGATCGCGATCGCCTCGATGTCGGTCTCGCGGGCGGAAGCGACCACGAAGGAGTCGAGCTGGATCACCGCCGCGCCCGTCCCATAGCGCGCCACACTCGTCAGGCTGACGTCCTGTTCGACCCTTTGCCCGGCCGCCACGGTGAGGGGCAGCGTCTGGGGATCGAGACCGGTATAAAACACGTCCAGGATCGCGGGGCCGGCTGGGACGCCGGCCAAACGATAGGTGCCGGATTCGTCCGTGAACGCGAGTAGCGTGGTGCCCTGCACGGAGACCCGGGCGTTGTTCAAGTACTGGCCGGTGGCGACGTTCTTGACCCGCCCGGCAATCACCCCGGCACCCGTTTGCGCGTGCCCGGGAACCGCGACTGCGAGCAACGCCAGGAAAAGCGGCAGCAAACGCGACAGCTTGAGGACGCCGCGCAGCGAGACGAGGCACGAATCGCCGGGAGCTGGCCTCATGCCACTTGAACCGGACGGGGGATGAGCAGTTAGCTTGGACATGATGCTTGGTGGGTATTGGTTGACGGGGTTACGTGGCCGGAACGACGCAGCCCACCGCAAGCCAGCAAGTCCGTCCGAGGCGGGCAAGCTTGATCGCACTCCGAAAACGCGCCCGCATCTCGACCGGCTCGGGACCTGAGTCCCTCCACCGGCTCGAGACCCTGGGCTTGCCGAACGGGTTCGTCGGGCGGGCAAGCAGGCGGACCGACGGGTGCACCAATCGGTTCTTATCAATCAAGAGGACATTTGTGGCCGACTGCATCGTCCCGGCGAAGAGTTCACGATCGGGCAATTTTTGCCGCGCCGTCCCTGCCCGTCGCCGCGGGCAGCGAGATCCAGCGATCTGCTCGTCAGTCGATCAGCCGCCGAAGCGTTTCGTCGGGCCAGCTTCCGCTGAGGATGCTTTCGGTTTTGCCGCGGCGCAGGACAAGTTCGACGGGGCGGGCGCTGTCGTTGCCCGCGGCGGACGCCGCTTTTTTGAGGTAGGAAAACTCGCCGCTCCGGCGCCAGACGGGCGCGGTGAAGTTCTTGTCCCCATCGATCTTTGGCGCGATCGGCTCAACGGCGCCGGTCGACAAGGTCAGCAGCCAGACTTCGCCGTTGTCGGCGCCGAAGAGCACCTGATCCTCATCGGGGCTCACGGCGAAATAGGAGAGCGACTTGGGCAGCCGCTCCGCCTGGACGGGCGACGTCAGGCGCGCGATGGTGGGCTGCGGCGCGGGATCGAGCGCGAAGAGGTGTTCGCGGACGTCATGGCTGTCGCCCGCGATGGGCAGGTTGAATTCGGCGGCGCCGAAGAGCACCC
>JACQWL010000202.1 GCA_016209255.1 Verrucomicrobiota bacterium | reverse complement strand
GCGCGGGAGTCCCCCAATGGGGATTCGGAAGCGGGAACCGGAACGCTGCGGGGCGAGAACCAGAAAGCACCAGCGACGAGCATCGCTGCCGTTGCGCCACTTACGGCCGCGAGCCGGCGACGACGACGCCTTCTGGCCCGTAGCTCCAGGCCATCGAGGACTTCGTCAGTTGTGCCGGCGAGCAACGGCCAGTCGAATTCGTCGGCGTTCGGGTCGGCCTGGGCGAACGCGGCGCAGTGACGTGGATCGGCGGCGAGCCAGGCGCGGAACTGCTCGCGCTCAGGAGAGGCGAGCCCGGCGGCGCGGCGTTGCACCCATCGAAGTGCCACAGCGTAAATTTCGCCATCGGCCGGCGGAAAGTTGTCGCGCGTTGTGCCGTTTGAACTCATCGGCGGAAATCAGGATTCGGGACCAAGCAGGCTGCCGATTCCGCGCCGGCGGAGGCATTCACGGACGCGGACGAGTCCACGCTTGAGTTGGATTTCGACGCCTTTTTCAGAAATGCCCAGCTTGGCCGCAACTTCGCGGACAGGGAGGAGTTTGAGTTTGTGGAGAATAACGACTTCACGGCAGCGGGCCGGCAGCGCATCGATGGCGGCGATCAGCAGCTCGACCTTTTCATGCTTGCTGACAATTTCATGGACGGTCGCGCCATTGTCTAAGACGCCCAACGCGGCCAAATCCCCCACACTATCGATGGGGGAACGGCGCTCGTGGCGCAACACGTCGAGTGCGAGATGACGTGCCACCGTAAACAGGAAGGACTTCGCGGACACGATGGGCCGCATCGCGTGGCGCTTCCATACCCGCAGATAAGACTCCTGCACTACGTCGTCGACATCGCGAACGGAAGGGAACGAGCCGCGGAGGTAGCACTTGAGCTGTCGATCATGTGCATGAACCTCGTCCTCGAACCAACGTGAGTGGTCCGGCGGTGGCGCGACGCCGGGTGGTGTGCTCAGGGCTGGCTCTGTAATCGGCTGGCTCACGAGAATAATGAGCTAATATCATGTGCGCATACGCCTCGGCCGTTGAAAAAACAAGCACCGTTTCCGGAGCAAATCGTTGGGCAGAGCAGAAACTCAATCCGACTCGTCACCCATGAAGGCGAGACAGGACATGAAACGCAGCCGAGCGAAAGCTTTCCCCGGAGGGGCGCCACCGCGGGCCCCAGAGATGGTGGATATCAGGTGCCGTCCATGCAGGGAGAATGCCGCGGGCAGCGCCGGCCGCTGGCGCGGTGTGATCACAGCTCGAATGTGACCGTGAAGATGAACTGCCGCGGATCGATGATGCGATAGCCGTTCGGCGAGCCGTCGGGGTAGGCGCTGACCGGCTGCAGCCGGCCGCCTTCCTGCAGGTTGCGGACGTTCAGTTGCACGGTCACGCCGACCTTGTTGGTGTAAAGGCGGGTGCGATAGGCCACGAATGCATCGGCGTACAAATGAGCTTTGTCGTAGACCGGCCGGTTCCGATCCAGCGTCGCGATGATCGCCGGCAACTGCTCGACACCGTAGTAGCCAATCGCGCCCTTGTCTTCCCAGCGCAGCGCGCCACCGAGGCTGAAACGCTTCAGGATCGTCTGCTCCGTGAATCCAGCCAGGCGATAGCTCGTGCTCAGGTTCGCGCGGTATTTGCGGATCTGCGGCCGGCTCTTGCCTTCGGTGGCGATGGCGATGTTGAGCGGGGCCATGACACTCGAGGCCAGGTATTGCGACGCCGAGCTGCTGCCGCCGTAGCGCTCGGTAAACCACGGCCGCCCGATCTCCGGGTCGATGATACTTTGCCAGATCGGCAACCGCTGCGCGATCCAGTTCACCACGCCCGGTGACAGCCGGACGTCCAACGATTCGGTCTGGGTGACATTCAGTTTCGTCGTCCAAAAACCGGTCGGATTAAAGTTGAGTTCAAACTCCATGCCGTTCGCGGCGACGTCGCCCGTCTCGGCGACAAGGCTGTTTTGCTCTTCCGTGCTCTCGGGCCGGGTGAGATACGCCAGGTCGAGCTTGGCGATGCTGGCGATCTGCTGGAGGATCTGATCCTCCGTGAGTGTGCGCCCCTGCGCGGCAGCGAGCCTGCTTGATCGCGGTTTTGACTGGAACCTTTCGGGCGTCTGGATATTCTGGACGCGTAATCGACCGCGGTCTGCCCGTCTCGCCCGCCCACCCGATGCCACCGCAAAGCCCAGATCAGGCGCGCTGGTTCTCCGACAACCTGCAGCCGCACGAAGCGATGTTGCGCGCGTGGTTGCGGAGCCGGTTTCCGGCCGAAAGCGACCTCGACGACATCGTGCAGGAAGCGTATCTGCACGTGTTACAGGCTCGCGAAACCAGCGAAATCAAATCGCCAAAGGCTTTTCTTTTTGCCACGGCCCGCAACCTCGCGCTTGGACGCGTGCGACACCAGCGGGCATGCGAAAAGAATTTTTTAACGGAAATCGACGCGCTGGGCATCTTGGATGAGAGCGCGGACATACCTCATGCGGTCGCCCGCGCCCAGGAACTCGAACTCTTGACGCAAGCCATCCAGTCGTTGCCCACCCGTTGCCGCCAGATCCTCACCTTGCGGAAGATCTATTGCCTGTCGCAAAAGGAGGTCGCCGCGCGGCTTGGCATCGCCGAGCACACCGTCGAGGCGCAAGGCACGATCGGGCTGCGCAAGCTGGCGGCGTTTTTCGAGCGCTTCGAACGCGACCGCTCTTCACGACGTGAGTGATTCTCCAAGAAACAAATCGCGCGCCGAAAAGATCGAGCAAGAGGCGGCCGCGTGGGTGTTGCGCTGCGACCGGGGGCTCGCTCCGGCCGAACAGGATGATTTTTCCCAGTGGCTCGCCTCCGATCCGCAGCACGGAGTGCAGTTTGCACGACACCGCAAGCACTGGAACCGACTGGACGAGCTGGTGCAGTGGTGCCCTGAACACAGTGCGCCGCCCAATCCCGATTTGCTCGCTCCCGATCTGCGGGACCGGGTCCGGCGATTCGTGCCGCTTGCGCTTTCCGTCGCAGCGGCCGCCGCCGCGATTCTGGCGATGTTCCTTCCCGGGCGCGACGCCTCGATACCAGAGCCGCATCCGCCTGAAATTATTGCGTTGTCTGCCGAAGTAGAGCGCGTCCTACCCGACGGTTCGGTTATTGAATTGAATCGAGGCGCGGTGGTGGCGGCTCACTATACGGCCGGTGAACGCCGGATCCGTCTCGAGAACGGCGAAGCGCATTTCATCGTCGCCAAGGACAATACACGGCCATTCATCGTCACCGCCCGTGGGATCGATGTGCAGGCAGTCGGGACGGCGTTTAATGTTCGGGTGGATTCGGCCGTCGTCGAGGTGCTGGTGACCGAGGGGCACGTGCAGGTAAATGCCGCCGCGGCCAGCGTGAGGGATTTGAAAGCGCGCCGTGAGCGCCCCGGCGAACCGCCGCTGGTCCCGATTTTGGGTGCGCGGCAGCGGGCAGTCGTATCGCTTTTGGCCAAGGCCGAGCCGCCCCAGATCGCGACATTGACCGCCGTCGAAATTGAGCGGGTGCTCGCCTGGCAGCACCGGCTGTTGAATTTCACGTCGGCGCCACTGTCTGAAATCGTGGCGGAATTCAACCGGCGCAACCGCGTGCAACTCGTGTTGCTCGATGCGGAACTGGCCTCGATTCGCATCAGCGCCACGTTTCGGTCCGACAACACCGATGGGTTCGTTCATTTGCTGGAAGCCGGCTTTGGCGTGAAAACCGAACGGCGCGGCGAGTCGGAGATTCTCCTGCGCAGAATTGCCGCCGAAAGGCTTCATTAGCACTAAATTTCAACGGGAAGTGAAAATTTTTTTAACGGAAAACCCAGTTCAACGCATCTTGGATGGCGACCACGTTTGCCATGCCCCAAGTGAACTCACCTTGCCGTCATGCTCCAGAATGGCGTCGTAACCGAGCTGAACCGCTGGTTCGCGCAGATCGGGTTGATTTTCCTGCTGCTGCTCCAGCCTCCGTCCGCGGTAATCGCGGCGGAAGCGGCGCAGCGAGATTTCGATCTGGCCGCCGGCGACGCCGCGGCGACGCTCAAGCAGTTCGCCCTGCAGGCGAATCGCGAAATCATGTTTCCCGTCGAGCCAGTGGCGGGCGTCAAAACGAATGCCGTCAAAGGGTCCTTCAGCGGGCGCGACGCGCTCGACCGAATGGTGGCGGACACCGGGTTGGTCGTCGTCGAGGACGCCAAGACGGGCGCCCTGATGGTGCTGCGAGCCGCGAGTTTGACCCGGGTCGCTGCCAGTCCTCCGCCAAATTCCGAATCCCAAGTCTCCCAACCACCCCGCAAAGACATGAAAACCATGAACCGTAAGACTCCCATTGCCGTGTTGAGCAGTTTGCTAGGTTTCGCGTTCGGGTCCCACAACCTGTCCGCCCAGGCGGCGAATACCACGCCGGCGACACCGCAAAAAGAGGAAATCGTGGAGTTGTCGCCGTTCGAAGTCACCGCCAGCAATCGCGGTTACTATGCGCCGAACACGATGTCCGGCACGCGGATCAACACGAAGCTCGAGGACCTCGCGGCCTCCATTTCGGTCGTCACCAAGGAACAGATGGCCGACTTCGCGATGCTGGATATGAACGATATCTTCCTCTACGAGGCCTCGACCGAGGGGAACCAAACTTACACCGACTTCGACTTCGACCGGAACGGCTACCCGACCGACAACACCTCGCTCGAGCCGAACTTCGCGAATCGCATCCGTGGAATCAATGCCGCCAATAACGCCCGGGGCAACTTCGAAACGAGCGGGCGGGTGCCTCTTGATCCGATCAACATCGATGCCGTGGAGATCAGCCGCGGCCCCAACGCGAACATCTTCGGCTTGGGCAATTCCAGTGGCACCGTCAACCAGGTGCCCTCTTCGGCCAACCTCAGCCGCGACCTCTCGCAGGTGCAATTCCGCGGCGACAGCTCCGATGGCTACCGTTCGAGCGTGGATTTGAGTCGCGTGATCAAGAAGGACACGCTGGCCATTCGTGGCAGCGCCGCCTACCAGCATACGGGTTACGAGCGCAAACCGTCCGGGACGGACACCGTCCGCCTGAACGGCATGGTCAAGTTCCGGCCTTTCAAGAACACGACGTTGAGCGCGGCCTTCGAGTCTTATCGCATTCACGGCAACACCCCCAATCAGACGACTCCGCGCGAAACACGGGCCCTTTGGAAGGCGCAAGGCATGCCCACCTTCAACAACAAGAGCAAGCAGGTGAGGATCAACGGCGTCCTTGTCCCGGCCGTCCAGAGCATCTCCACGGTGACGCCATTCGGTTTGTTCAACACTACCGGCTCGGGCCGCACGAACTCCCTGGTGTTGGTCGATAAAGACGGCACCGTGACCTTTTGGGGCCAGCCTGAAGGGACGGTCACGCTCACGCCGGTCGGCAATCCGGGCGCCCGCAACCAAGCTAATGTCGGATTCCAGGTGAACACCAACTCCACCGTTGATCTGCTACCTGGCTTCTCGTTCCCCATCCCGGAGGTGGCGTCATTGTACGGCGATCCCGCGGTCACCGACCAGAGTTTTTACGATTGGACGAAACACAATCTCGCCGCGATGAATTATCTGAGCGAATCGACCAAGACCACCCACGTTGGGTTGGAGCAGATCTTCTTCAACACGCCGCGCCAGATGCTCGCGCTCCAACTCGGCTACTATGAGGAGGACTCGAAAAAATACCGGCGCGATCTGGCGGGCGCACCGACGAGCCAGCGGACCGTGGGTGCTCTCTACATCGACGCCAACGAGTTCCTGCCCGATGGCTCGCCCAATCCCAATCTGCTGCGCCCCTATGTCGGCCTGTGGATCCCCAACTCCTACGAAAACCCGCTCCTCCGCCGGACCTCCCGGGCGCAACTGGCCTACCGCCTCGATCTGAAAAAGGAAAAGAACCTCTGGCGCTGGCTGGGCATGCACCAACTCTCCGGGTATGCGGAATACAAGGACAACCAGACGCGGCGCCTTAACTATAAGGACTCCATGACGTCCAACAATTCCTTCCTAACCGCGGGAGCACAGCGGGCCACGACCGCCGGGGCCGTCACCAACAACTATTACCGTTTCTACGTCGGCGACAATGTCGGCCAGAACGTGGATTATGGACCGCACAGTTTCAAAAGGGGTGATTATCCCTACCGTTGGGGCACGGTCGAAGCCCTCGGCCCCACGGGCGTCGTCACCACCCCGGCCAACATCCGCACGGAAAACGCCACGCTCGGCCCGGCGGTCACCAGTGGCGGCGGCAACAGCAACAACCGCAATATCCTCAAGACGACCGGCGCCGTCCTGCAGAGCTATCTGCTCACCGATCGCGTCATCACCACATTCGGAGTGCGCAAGGATCGCAGTTACAATCGCGCCGGAAGATCCAATGTCTTTCTGCCCGATGGTTCCAACATCGACATGGACAGGTTCAACCAGTGGGCGGATGGTGACTGGAACTTTGGCGAGGGGGAGACCAGGACCGCTGGCGTCGTGGTAAGGCCGCTGCGGTGGCTCAGCATCTACGCGAACAAGTCGGACAGTTTTCGACCGGCATCACCGGCGATCACCCTGTTCCTTCAGTCCCTTCCTGATCCAACCGGCAAGGGGAATGACTACGGGTTCAGCGTCAACCTGTTCGACGGGAAGCTGGTGGCCCGCTTCAACCAGTACGAAAACACGCAGATCAACGCGCGGGACGGCCAGGCGGGCACGATCGGCGGTCGTGCGAACCAGATGGATTTCAATTCGTCGAACATCGCTTCCACGCCGTTTGCTCTGGCGGTGCAGGCGCAAGGCTGGACGAGGAGAGCCCATCCCACGTGGACTAACGACCAAGTCTTCGCGGAAGTGTTGAGGATAACCAAGCTCGATGCGGCGTATTTTGACCAATCCGACCTGTCGTTCAATGGGAACCTGGCGGAGGCGGCCGACGTGCTGGGCAAAGGGCAGGAGCTCGAGATAAACTATAACCCCTCCAATTTCTGGACGATGAGGTTAAATCTCACGCGCCAGGAGACGATCAACGGGAAGATGTTCAGCGACATCCAGGATTACATCAATTTCCGGATGCCGACCTGGCAGGGCATTGTTGATCCGGAGACCCGGACACCGTGGTGGACTACAGACTACGACCCGAGCACCACGACTCGAACTCCGCAGCTCTTCTACACCGGAAGCGTGCTTCAGCCACTCAAACTCCTGCAAGCTTCGCAAGGCAAGAGCCGTCCAAGTATCCGCAAATACAATTGGAGGGTGTCGACGAACTACAACCTGGCCGGACTGACGGAGCATCGCATCTTGAAAAACTTCCGGGTGGGCGGCGCGTTGCGCTGGGAGGATAAGGGCTCCATCGGCTTCAAACTTCGTGATCCGCAGGCGATCCTCGCCGATCCGAACTTGAGTTATTTGGATCCGGACCGGCCGATCTGGGACAAGGCGCATCTTTTTGTCGACGCCAACGTGACTTACCGGACGCGGCTGTTTGCCAACAAGGTTGGCGCCACCTTCCAGTTGAATGTTCGAAATCTGCTGGAAAACGGCCGGCTCCAGCCCGTCAAAGCCAATCCGGACGGAGCACCGATCGCTTATCGCATCGTCGATCCGCAGCAGTTCATCCTGAGCGCGACCTTTGATTTGTAGATTTGGCGACGGCCCGTGACGCAAACTCCGGCGGGGCGGCTTTCCAGCCGCCCATTCCCGTCGGCCGCTGGAACGCCGCCGATCCGCCTTCGCCATCCACGAGACATTGCCGCCATGCGGGCATGTATTTTTTGTAACCACCAATTTTTCTTCCTGTTCGCCATCACGGCCGCCGGAGCCGTCGGTGCGTCCGCCGCGGAGGACAAGGAAGACCTCGCGGTGCTTGCCCGCTGGCCGCGCTACCAGCAGAGCCCGCACTCGGTCTACAACTACCTCGTCGATCAGGCGATCGCGCGGCTGGAAGCACGGGCCAGGGAGGTCGTCAACCTGCGCACCGCCGGGGCCTGGCGCGAGCGGCAGCGTCGCGTGCGGCACGCGTTGCGCGAAGAGATCCTGGGGCCGTTCCCGGAGAAAAGCCCGTTGCGGGCCCAGATCACCGGCGTGGTGCGCAAGCCGGGCTACCGGATCGAAAAAGTGATTTACGAGTCGGTGCCCGGCTTCCACGTGACGGCCGCGCTCTTCGTCCCCGAGGCCGCGCGTCCGCCGGCGGCCACCGTGGTGTTCGCGAGCGGCCACACCGCCGATGGCTTCCGGAATGCGGGCGAGGGCTCGGGTTACCTGCGGATCGTCGTGAACCTGGTGAAGAAGGGCTTCGTCGTGTTCGCGTTCGATCCGCTTTCGCAAGGGGAGCGCTCGCAATACTTCGACGCGGGCAAGGGCGAGTCGCGGCTTGGCAAGGCTTCGGCGCAGCACGGCTACATGGGGATGCCGGCGCAGTTGACGAACTACTCGCTCGCCCTGGCCATGACGTGGGATGGCATCCGCGCGATCGACTATCTCGAAACGCGGCCCGAGGTGGACATGAAGCGCATCGGCATGTGCGGCAACTCGGGCGGCGGCACGCAGACCGCGTATGTCTCGGCGGTGGACGAGCGCATCTACGCCTCCGCGCCCGGGAACTTCATCACCAACTACCACCGGCTGCTGCAGACGCGCGGCCCGCAGGATCCGGAGCAATACCTCCACCGGCAAATCGCGCGCGGCATCGACCATCCCGAATACCTGCTCGCTCGGGCGCCGCGACCCACCCTGCTGGTGACGACCACGCGCGACTTCTTCAACATCCAGGGCTCGCGCGAGACATTTGCGGAGGTGAAACCGGCCTTTGCGCTGCTCGGGAAGCCGGACAACCTCGAGATGGTCGAGGACGACGCCGAGCACGGTTACACGCGGAAAAATCGCGAGGCGACGTACGCTTTTTTCCAGAAACACCTCGGCGTGCCCGGGTCGCCGCGGGATGAAAACGTGCCGCTGCCGACCGCATCGGAGCTGCGCGTGACGGCAACCGGACACGTGGCAACGTCGCTCCGGGGCGAGACCTTTTACCGCCTGAGCCGCGCCGCCGCCGGACCGCTGGTCGAACGATTGGAGCGGAGCCGGCGCGAACTGCCCGGCCATCTCGAGCGCGTGAAGAACTCCGCCCGGGAGCTTTCCGGATACGTGCCGCCACGCGAGCAACCCATCCCGGTGCTGGCCGGGCGGTATCAACGCGACGGCTACCGCGTGGAGAAGCTCATGCTGGAGGGCGAGGGGAAATACCCCGTGCCCTGCCTGTTGATGATTCCCGCCGGCGCCGGACGGCATCCGGCCGTGGTGTACCTGCATCCGAAGGGAAAGATTGCGGGCGCCGCACCGGGAGGCGAGATCGAGCAGCTCGTGCGCAAGGGCTACGCGGTGCTCGCACCCGACCTCGCCGGGATTGGAGAAATGGCTCCGAACCAGGATGCGTGGGAAATGGCGATGCTCATGGGCCGCAGCCTCGTCGGGCTCCGCGCCGGCGATGTTGTGCGGCTGGTCCGGGTATTGCAGGCGCGACCCGAGATCGATCCGGCGCGCATCGGCGGCGTGGCGCACGGCGCGCTGGGGGTGGATCTCCTGCACGCGGCGACATTCGAGTCCGCGATTGCGCACGTCGTCGTGGTCGATCCGCTCGTTTCCTACCGCGCTCTGCTGGAGGAGGAGTATTACACGGCGGATTTCGCCCAAGGGATCGTGGCTCGCGCGTTGACGGCGTACGATCTTCCCGACCTCGCGGCGGCGATCGCCCCGCGGCCGCTCGTGGTCATCCGGCCAAGGAACGGTCAGGCGGATCCCGCGGCGGAACCAATGGTCAAACGAGACCTCGCCATCGCCGATCGCGCCTACGCGGCGGCCGGCGCGTCCACGCGCTTCACGACGCACTTGGTCGATTCAGACCGCGCGGCGGGCGATGCGCTCCGGAAAGCGCTGGACTGATTGCGCGGCCGGCCCATGGAGACACCCGTTTGAGCACCCCTCCACACCTTTGCCGGCGAGGTCTGCTCCTGGCGCTCGTCCCGCTGGTCGTCGCAACTTCGGCCACTCCCGCATCGCCGGAGACATCGCCGGCCGCCGCCACCGAGCCGAATGTCGAGATCGCAAAGACGTGGTGGCCGCCGCTGCGCAACGTGTGGACGCCCGTCGGCTGGAAAAACCACTTTTTCCGCTTCAACGTCATCTACAACGGCACGATCGTCGGCCAGCCGCACATCGAACGCCGTCGGCGGAAGGACACGGCGCCGTGGTACAAGGACTCGGTCCAGCTCACGTTCACGCCGTCGGCCGACGGTCAGGTTTCCTTCGGGCCCGATCTGCAGCCGGTCGAAACGGTCGACACGGAAAAGACCGACCGGCCAAATCTCAACGCGCGGATTCCGCCGCGGGTGATTCCGCCGGCCTACGAACTCGGCGACGGACCGGATCGCGGCCTCGGCCTCCAAAGTTGGGACCCCGCGCACCCGACGCCCGTCCTGCGTACGCACTGGCCCATCAGCAAGGATTTCTGGACGACGACCATGGGCGGCATCGTGCTCCAGCAGGAGGTGTTCGGCCATGTTCCCGGCGCGCGCGACGTGCAAACGGGCATCGAGCCGCTCTACGCGTGGATTCGGCTCTCGGTCACCCACGTCGACGAACTGAAGGCGCCGGAGAAATTCAGCTTCATCGTGCACATCGGCAACGTGAACATCGCCCGGCACCGGGTGAACAACCTGACGGTGTACCCCGACCTTGCGCATTACCAGCGCGAGCTGGCGGCCGAAAAATTCACCGAAGACGGAAAATCCGGCTATCGTTTCCTCGAGGATGACGGGCGGGTCCGATTCGCAGCGCTGCCGGCGGCGCCGGGCGTGCACGCCTTCCTGTATCGCGAACTCTGTCCGCTCAACGAGGGGATGATTTACGGCTCCAAGGAATATTACCTTCGCGTGACGTTGCCGGCGAAAAAGGGCGCCCACGCCGACCTGCTGTTGCCGATGATTCCCGGTGCGCGCGCCGGCGTCGACGCGGAGATGAACCTCGGCTTCGAGTCCGCGCTCGCCGAGAGCGACCGATACTGGTCGGTCAAGCCCGCGACCGCCGCCGTCGTCGACACGCCGGAGGACTTGGTGAACAAGGCGGTGGAATACAGCCTCAAGTTCTCCGAGCTTGTCGCGGAGAAGAACCCGCACACCGGCGACTACTCGTTTCATCTCGGCTCGTGGTATTACGACGTGCTCTGGGCTTCCTCGTGCGTGCCGCGCGTCTACGGAATCTTCGACACCCTCGGCTACCACCAGGCGGGCGCGAAGTATCTCGAGATTTTCCGGAAGAATCAGGGCTCGGTGAAGCCGCCCGGGCCCGCGTACGCGATGCACCCCGGCTACTACTCGACGCCGAAGAACCTGACGGCGATCGACTGGCTGAGCGACCACGGCGAGATCCTGGAGGCCGTCTGCCGGCACGCGTTGCGCAGCGGCGATCGGGAGTTCATCGCCCGCTGGCAGGACTCGGTCATCAAGGCGTGCGAGTTCATCGCGGACGCGCGGAAAATCACCGGCCACGACGGAGTGCCCGGCCTCATGCCGCCCGCGGTTGCCACCGACCGGCTCGTCGCGACCCAGGAAATCAAGTCGGACGCCGCGTGTTACGAGGGGCTCGTCACCGCCGTGCGCCTGCTGCGAATGCGCGGGCATCCGCGCGCGGAGGAGTTTGCGGTGCAGGCACGCAGCTATCGGGACGCCTTCCAAAAAGCCTATCGGCAGGCGGCGGAGAAAATGCCGCAGTGGACCGACGCGCAGGGACGAAAGCACCGGCTGGCTCCGGCGTCGCTCTCGCCTGGCGGCGACGTGTTCCACCATTTCTATCTCGATTCCGGGCCGATGAACCTGATCGGGGCCGGATTGGTCGACGCCGACGATCCGTTGATGCATTCGACGGTGGAGTTCTTCCGGACCGGTCCGAACACCAGCATCCATGACCCGCGCGGTCTCTTCGCCCAGCGCCCCATCCTCGTGCACGAGATTTCCAGCGCTCAAATCAAGGGCGGCCACATGGATTACTCCTGGAAGCTCGGCGACCGCCAGCGGTGGCTGGAAGGCTTGTATGGAATGCTCACCGGAGGAATGTCGGATCAAACCTACATCCAATGCGAACACCGCAACAACATCTGGGGTTTGGTCCGTCATCATATCGTCGAGGACGTCGCGTTGAGCGTCATTGACGACCACATCGTCGAGGACGAGCTGCATCTGCTGCGGCTCACGCCGAAGGCCTGGTTCCGGTCAGATTACCTCACGCGGTTCGAGAAAATCGCCACCGAGTTCGGACCCGTGACGCTCACGTTCAAGCTGACCGACGCCGGCCAGAACCTGGAGGTGCACTATCAGCCCAAGTTCCGCCAGACGCCGAAACGGGTCGTGTTGCACGCGCCGCCCGTGACGTGGCTGCAGCGGATCACCGTGAACGGAAAGGCGTTCGCGGTAAAGGCGGGAGAAACAGTCAACTTGGAGTAAATGGGAACCACTTGAATCCTCCTAATCGCGCTCTGAATTCCACGCCTTGGCGAGTAGCCCGCTGCGTGAGCGGCGGGACGGCAGGGTGCCCATGCGGTATTCGCTCCCCGCGCTCACGCGCCGGGCAGACCGCGCCGTCGCCGGGAATCACGTTCATCCGCGGTGGCATCAACATCCAGACCCACGATGTGAGCAACAACATCATCGCCGAAGGGCTGAGCAATTCAACGCACCACAAGGAGCTGCACGCCGCGGACAACCTCGCTTTTGATCGCGCGGGAAACCCCGTGCGACTGATCACCGAGAACACGCGGGACGGAGGAAAGATCGTTGAACGGCCGCCGCGGTTCTACTGGCCGGATGGGCTCGAGCCGCTGCCTGTCGCGCAGGTGCAGGAGCACGTGCTGCGCGACGCCGGCGCGCGCCCGTGGGATCGCGACGCCGTCGATGCGCGGATCGTGCGGGAGGCGCGGGCCGGCACGGGTCGCGTGATTAACAGCGAACAGGACGCGGGTGGCTATCCGATCGCGAAGGAAACGCGGCAGGTGTTCAATCCGGATGCTTGGGATCTCCGCACGATGACCCGCCGAGCCGCGCCCGGTGGCTGAACGAACAAACCACGCGATTGAATCACCCCGCTCACCCCCGATCGCCATGAAACCACTCGCTGGAATCCTCGCCGTTTGCTGTTGGTTCAGTTTGTTGCCGGCGCGTGCTGCCGATCGTGCGCCCTCTACGCTCGTTGACCGCATCTGCCAGGAAGCCGACGCGACGGAGCGCAAGTATGTCGTGCACGTTCCGCGGGACGACACGACATCCACGGCGTATCCGTTGGTGGTGTTTCTGCACGGCAGCGACGGGCCACGAAACCAACGCGGCACCCAAGTCGTAAAGCTCGACCTCGCCACTGGCCAACGCACTCTGATCGGCTACGGCCTCGGCCGGCCGACGTTTGTGAGCCACGACGATCGCTACCTCTATGGCATTTGGTATCCGCAGGCCAGCCGTTCGGGCGATGCGTGGCAGCCCTATGAAGGTGAACCCAAGGCCGCACGCCTGGCGATTCGCGAGGGCGCGGAGCTCGAGTTCCTTCCCAGCACGTGGGGGTCGGTTACAATTCCCTCCTCGTCAACCCAAGGCACCTCGTGATCGTTTCTCGCGACCACCACTTCAGAACCAATTTTTTCGCGACCCCGGGCACAACCGATATTCCCTTCAAGGCGCGCCATTTCCTCGACCTCGGTCTCGCCGGCGAAAACCCGACCACGTCATATACCTGCATGGAGGGCGCGCACTTCGCGTGGAGCGGTGATGGCGAATATTTCCTCCCCGGCAACGGTCCCCTCCGCGGCCGCAAATGGAACGAACCCTTCCCCGCCAACATCCATTTCCTGGCCAACATTGCCGTGGGCGACGTCGGCCCGGCGGGCCGTTCCGGCCGGTGGATCGTCGGCAGCACCGGCGGCGGCAACGGGCCGGTTCGCCTCGCCGACTTGCGCAGCGGCGAGGTGATCGCCTACAAAAGCAAAACGCCGACCAGTTTCCGCGGACTCACGCGCGGACTTCAGGGCACCAATCCGAAGACGCCATTGCGCACGGACCGGATGTTGATCTCGCTCGAATCGCTGTTGCTCCCCCCCGAAAAACGCACCGCGCAGCCGCTCCGGCCCCGCGGTATTCGCGACGCGGTCAAAAACCCCAACTCCCCGCTCATGTGGCAGCGGTCGACCAACATCTATGTGGCGGTCGTCCGGCACCCGGACCGGCCTTGCCTCCGTGCGCGCGACGGGCGGGTCGAACTCATTCCCGGCGAAAACCATTGGGAGACGCGCGGCTACCGTGTGCTTCGCAATGGGGAGAAGCTGCGCAGCGCGCTCGTTGCCCCAGGGGCGACGCTCGCATTGGAACCGGGCATCTATACGGTCGCGGCCGTCGAATGGTCTGGGTTGGAAAGCCTGCCCAGCCTGCCGCTCGAGTTGCGCGGTGGTTCGACCCTGGCCGTGCTGCAGAAGGCACCTGCGGATTTTCGGTGGACGGCCGAGCGTTGGCTCTCGAGCGCCGGCCAGCCCATTTCCGAAGCGCAAGCGCAGCGCGCCCCCGAGGCGGCATGCCAGGCCGTGCACCTGTACGATGGCGTGATCCGCCGGCAGGGGTGGCGCAACGGACAGTTGGCGCAGCAGGATGACCTGAATGGAAACGGCCAACCGATCCGCCGGCTTTCCTACGAAAATGCCATACTGGCCAAACGCGAATATCTCGATCGCGGCGGCAACCTTGTCAGCACCGAGCTTTTCGACGCGGAGGGTTTCATCACCTACTCGGCGGGCCAGCGCTCCTACCCGCAGGGCCAACCGGCATGGAAACGCGACGGCGCGACGGTCTTTCAGGAATGGTTCTCCGAGAGGGGCGTTCCGGTGCGGTGGCGCCGCGGCTCGCGAAACTTGATCAAACAAGGCGATCGCTGGATCAAACAAAGATAACCAAGCGCACTCTCAACTCATCAGCCATGACCGCGAAATCCAGTTCCCCACAAAAGCCCTTGCCCGCGTCCCGACGATTGGATTACCGCTTGGCCGCAATGAACACTTATTCCCGCCCCTAACACCATGGTCGGCACTTTGGCCGGGCCTCGGTGATCGCATGGATGTGCTCCTTCGCCGGATTGAGCATGCTCATTACCGGCTGCGCATCCTCCCCGGAG
>JACQWL010000201.1 GCA_016209255.1 Verrucomicrobiota bacterium | reverse complement strand
GCCGACGGCACCCTCGCCGAAGTCGCCACCCGGTTTGGCAACGGCGACGCGAACGTAAACCTCGAGGAGGTTTTCATCCGTGCCACCGGGGGCTCGGAGGACTGAGGGAAACCCGGAGGACAGAGGTCAGAAGACAGAGGACGGAAGACCAATGAAACCTTCGGCCCCGAAGCACGATTAGGACCCATGACCTCCGACCTCTGACTTCTGACCTCTGTCCTCTGACCTCTGTCCTCTGTCCTCCGCCCTCTGTCCTCTGACTTCCGCCTCCCCATGTTCGGCGCCCTGCTCTATCTGCGGCTCACCTCGTTCCAAAACTGGCTGCGTTCGCGCCTGCGGCGGCTGCGGCAGCCCAAATACCTCGTCGGCGCGATCGTCGGCGTAGCCTACTTCTATTTTTTCTTCTTCCGCGGCCTCGGTGGACCGGCCACCCGCGGCGCGCGTCACGCCGCCGTCACCGAGGCCATGCCGGCGGTGGCCGCCGCCCTGCCCACCGACTGGCTCCCGGCGGTGGCGGCCGGTGGCGCGCTCATGCTGCTCGTGTTCGCCGTGTTCATGTGGGTGGTGCCGACGGAGCGGGCGGCGCTGGGATTCAGCGAGGCGGAGATCGCGTTCCTGTTTCCGGCGCCGATCCCGCGGCGCGCTCTCGTTCATTTCCGGCTCTTGAGCTCGCAATTTCGCAGTCTGGTCGGCGCGACGATCATGATGTTGTTTTCGAACCGGTGGAGTTTCCTCGGCGGCAATGCGCTGACCCACGCGATCGGGTGGTGGTTTATTTTCTCCGCGCTCAACCTGCACTTTAGCGGGGCCAAATTCACGCTCACGCGGCTCTCCGACCAGGGTCTCGGGGCGTGGCGCCGCCGCGCCCTCGTGTTCGCGCTGCTCGCCGCCGTGATCGCCGCGACCATCGCCCGACTCCCCGCGGCCGCCCGGCTCCCCGCACTCGACGACGATTTCAGTCTGCAACCGGTCGCCACCTGGTTGGTAACCCTGGCCGGCACGGGCCCGCTCGCGTGGCTGCTGTGGCCCGGCAAAATCGTGATGGGCCCGTTCCTGGCCGCCGACACGTTTCGTTTTTTAATGGCCCTCGGGCCGGCGATCCTCGTCATCGTGGCGCATTACCTCTGGGTCGTGCACACCGCCATCGCGTTCGAGGACGCGTCGGTCGAGTACGCGGAGAAACGGGGGGCGCGGGTCGCGGCGTGGCGCTCCGGCGACCGGCGGGTCCACCATCCTCCCACCACGGGGCGCGCCGCACCGTTCCGGCTCTCCGGCATCGGGCGCCCCGAGATCGCGTTTTTCTGGAAGAATCTCCTGTCCACCTGGCCCTATTTCAACCTACGGGTCTTCGGGGCGTGCGTGGTCGTGATTGTCGCCGGCTGCCTGTGGCTCAACTCGCAGCCCAGCTGGCGCGGTCTCCTCCCTGGCCTCGGGGCGCTGACGCTCGTGTTCGCCATTTACACTCTGGTGGTGGGCCCGCAATTTGCGCGGCAGGACATCCGCGGCGATCTGGTCCACGCCGAAATCCTGAAAAGCTACCCGCTGGCCGGATGGCGGATTGTGCTCGGCGAACTGCTCACGCCCGTCGCGATCCTCACCGGCGTGCTGTGGCTCGCGCTGCTCGTCCTCGCGTTCACGTTCCTCCCCGGCCGGACGGATCTCGCCTGGCTCACGCCGCAGGTGCGCATCGCCTGCGTCCTCGGTCTCGCGGTGAACGCGCCGGCGCTCGTCGGCCTGCAGTTGCTGGTGCCCAGCGCCGCGGCGTTGCTCTTCCCCGGCTGGTTTCAGACCAGTCGCACCCGCGGCGGCGGCCCGGAGGTCGTGGGCCAGCGGATGATCTTTTTCTTCGCGCAGACGCTGACCATGGTGCTCGCGATCCTGCCCGCGGCCCTCGTGGCGGCGATCCCGTTCGCCGTCATCGCACTGCTCCACCAGACTGGAACGATCGCCATCCTCGTCTCATGCACCCTTGGTGCTATCCTCATGCTGGCTGTGCTCCTGGCCGAGATCGGGTGCGGGCTGTGGCTGCTCGGCGGATGGTTTGAGAAACTTGACTTGTCCGCGGAGCTCCACCCGTAAACACGCCGCCATGCCGGAGAATGCCCGTTTCGCGCGTCTTACCAAGATTGCGGCTGATGCCGTCGGCGGCGCGCAACGGCAGCTGCCCCCGGAGATTCGCGCTCTCGCCCGCGGCGTTGCGGTGCACTACGAGGCCGCCCCCGCCGCGGACGTCCTGGAGGAGGGCTTCGAGTCCGATATCCTCGGACTGTTCACCGGCAGTGCCCACGGCACCGAGCTTCAGCACGACAACCCCGCGCCGCCGCAGATTCTGCTCTATTTGGAGAGCCTGTGGGACTTCGCCGGGGAGGACGAGGACGCGTTCCGCGAGGAGGTCCGGCTCACCTACCTCCACGAACTGGGCCACTACCTTGGCTGGGACGAGGACGAGCTGACGGCGCGGGGCCTGGATTGAGCCCGGATATTTCACACTCCTCTCTCATGAGCAGCCACACCGTGTTCGAAGATTTCGGCCACGGTCGCAACCGTCTGGAGCATCCGGGCTATTGGCAAAACCGCCTGGCGGTTTTGTTTTTTAGCCCGCATTTCCTGCCCACTCACGATTACACGTCGCCTGCCCGCAGGTGGACGGCCGAAAAACCCGCTGAGAGGGCGAAAAATGCGGGCTAGGCGGGCCTCACTCCGCGCTTTCCAACTTCACCGGGCCATGCATACACTCGGCCCAATTCAGCCTTTCCCGAACCGCCATGAAGAAATTCCTCCTCGTTTCCCTCGCCGCGCTCCTTGGCGCCACCTTCGCCCGTGCCGAGACGTCGCGCGCCGATCTCGTGCGGCGCATCGAGACCTGCGAGGCGATCCTCCAGACCTTCCAGATTCGCCGCGACACCGCAATCCCGCCCGAAGTGTGGCGCCAGGCCAAAGCCGTGCTCATCCTGAACCAGTTCAAAGCCGGCTTTTACTTCGGCGTGCAGGGCGGATACGGGGTCATCATGGTCAAGAAGCCCAGCGGCCGCTGGAGCGTGCCCGTGTTGCTGCGGGCCGCCGAAGCCAGCCTGGGACTCCAAATCGGAGCCAAGACCGTCGAAAGCGTCTTTATCATCACTGACGCGAATACGCCGCGGATGCTCTTCAGCCAGCGCTTCAACGTCGGCGTGGACGCGAAAGCGGTCGCCGGACCGAAGGCCGCCGAAATTGAACGCAACAATGAGGAACTCCTGCAGGCGCCGATGCTCGCCTACGTCAAGACGGTCGGCCTTTACGCCGGAGCGACGGTCAAGGCCGGCCACATCGCGCGCAACGACTCCGCCAATTTTGTCCTCTACAACACAAAATACACGCTCCCCGAGTTGCTCTACAGCGACTGGGTGACGCCGCCGTCGGAAGTGCAGCCGCTGATGGCCCTCGTGCAGAAGCTCGCGCCGTGACGCGCGGGACGCGTCCGGCGCAAATCCCAAACCTCAAACGCCAAGCGCCAACCAAAAGAAATGCCGCAAGCATTTTGACCGCGGATTGGAATGAGATCGTCGCAGCCTGCGTACGTTTTCAGGGATCGTGAGCGGATTTTTCCCCGGACCGCGTTAGGGAAAAGTGGCTGCGCAGCCGCGAACCCCAATCTTGGAG
>JACQWL010000007.1 GCA_016209255.1 Verrucomicrobiota bacterium | reverse complement strand
GCCTCGGCGCCAGGTTCGTCGAACAAGAGTGCGAGCAAAGCGGAAGCATCGAAGACAAAGGCTTTCATCGCTTGCGGTCGGCCTCGATTTCACGGTCTTCGCGGGCGCGCTCCTTCGCCCGATCTTCCACCAACTCCTGCACGGCGGACTTTTCGCCGGGCTTCAGTTTGAAGATGCCCCGGAAGGAACTGATGTACTCCTTCGTGACCGGCTGAACGATGATCTGGCCGCCTTGCTCGGAAAAATTCAGACGGGTGCCCGCCTTGATGCCAAACTTGCGGCGCAGGCGGGCGGGCACGACGATCTGGCCCTTGGAGGTGACGTAGGCGCTCTCGGTGGCAGGAGACATGGGAAAGCTAGGCAGAGGAATCATGAAAGGTAAGGCAACATAAAAAGGTAAGACATAATAATTTCGCATTCCAGCGAGGCAAAGTCTCAGGCCTCAGACCACGGACCTTCCAATCTCACCGCAGGATGGTTGGAGCGGGTAGTGCCGCACTTGGCCGCATCCATTCTGCAGTGATAACCTTGCCAACCGTACGCTCTCGGCAATCGCGTCGCGGAACACCCGTCCGCCCCAGGCAGCTGGGATTTCGTCGGGCGTCGGGCCGTGGGCCAGTTCGTCGAGCAACGAACCGGGGGCCGGCTGCGGAAGTTGATGTGCCGCCATGCCCATCGAATGACCGCCGAAACAGGATGAATCGCGCCAGCAGCACCGCGACTGTTGCCACGACGCTCGGAGCATGAATCCTGAACCGACACGGCAGGTTCATCGCGGCTGGTTCTCATCGGACAGGGTCTTTGTCTGGGGCGGAAGAATCAGGCGGAAATGTCGCAGATCCTTCGGTTTCCTCTCACACGGCGCCATGTTTCCCACCGAAGCAACGACAATCCCTGCGCAGAGCTTGCGGGTTTTTGGCCGCGGTGATACCAATCGCCTTTGAGAAGTGGACTTTGGTGTTAGAATCATGATTACCTCTTCGATTGCGGCGGAGCGACGCTGGAATGCATCCGGATTCGGCCGACCACTTCGATCACGTCGCCATCCACTGCCCTCTCGGCGTGAACCTGCTGCGTGAGCGGCGGGATTTCTCGATGCCCGAGTCGCCCACCCTCCCCGCGCTCACGCGCAGGGCTACGGGCGGCGACGGAGTTCTGGCCTGCCTCTCCCCTTTTGGAAAAAACACGGTTTGCGGTCAGGGAGAACCTTCACGCCGACCACTTCTTTCTTGTTTCTCCCCGCCCTGGTGGAGAACAGAAAACCACCGTCGCTTAGCGACGAGACAGCCGCGATCACATTCCGACCCGCCAAGCCAAAGTGTTTCGCCGCCGGCAGGGTTTTCGCCGGCACGAGTCTCGCCACGGGTTGCATCGGGCAAGCAGGGAAACCGGGCCGACAGGCGGGCGCAGGCTCAAGGAGTCGTACATCTGCGGTAATCGCCTTGTCTCGGAGAACAACGCGCGGCACGGTCCCAACGGCATGACCGACCGAATCGTCGAAGAATGGCGCCAACGCGGGCTCGGCGTGTTGATCGTGGGCGGTCAGGTGATGGTGGCGGACGGCCTTCGGGAGGAAACCAAGGATTTGGATGCCTGCCTGTCCTCCCGGCAGTGCCCCCGGATGCTCGACTGGCTGTGCGAAAAGGACCAACCGGGCCGGCGGGTCGAGATCCGGCCAGGCTCCGCGCCGCTGCATTCGGATTGGCTCGGTCGCGGCTGGACGTTTCACGTCGACATGGGCGGCACCGACCGTCTGGACTTCTTCGGCATCCCGTTGCGGGCACCAAATCGGCTGATCAGGCGGTTTAACGAGCTTGTCGCCCAGTATTTTCCCGAGTATCGGTCTTCGTCGGGATGGAGTCTCCGGCCAAAACCAAACGCAGACCCTTCCGAAAAGAAGTAATGCAACCGAACGCAGAACCAGCACTCCCATTGACGGCCTTCCTCTCGCACGAGGAACGGGCGGCATTCGCGCAATCGCTGGAAAAGAGTCTTGAGTCTTTGTGCGCACTTGGGACCGGATCGGTTCGAGGCCTACCGCTCGCGCTTCGCTCCACCGGCGTGGCTCGCGAGCCTGCCGCGACTGCCCGAACGCGACGAAGACGGACGCCTGCCCAGCTTCAGTTAGGACGAGGAGCCAGACCAGATTGCCCACGGCTTGCCCGCCTCTGGAGGGAACACACGGAAAACACGGAAGCGAAACCGAATGCACGCGCACAAATGCGCTTCGTTGAGCGCATTGTTTAGCGGGCAAATTCCTGTTTTTGCTGTGTTCATCAATCGCTTTTTCCGTGTGTTCCGTGTGTTCGGTGGGCAGCGCCCGCTGAATCGAACCGGCTTGGCGCTCGCCGCCCTCTGCGCGGCGGTTTTGTCTCCTGGGGCATCCCGGTCCAGGGGCGCAGAACCCGTTCCTGCCGGTAAAATCGTTGAGACGTTCACAATCCAGCGCGGCGAGCTGTCGGTTCTGCTACGGGGCAACACTAGGTCGCCGGACATTCTGAGCGGAGTGGACTCGCTCTTCCATGTCACGGCGGCGAAGGACTTTGACGCCTTCGATCCCGACACGCCGGGCGCCTCTGCCGCGCTCCGCGTGAGTATCCGGCCCAACGGTAGCAGCCGGCTCCGACGAAGGAATTGACCTTGCGCCACCGTCCAAGATCGACCTCGCATGGCAAACCGGAGCGCGCAGCGGGAAAACAGTTCTCCTCTTCCCATACTGGACGCCAAAATCGTTTGCGGCTCAGTTCGTCCCCGCGCTCACGCGCAGGGCTACAACCAAGGCGTAGCCCGCCGCGTGAGCGGCGGGACAGGTAGTACACGCACGACGAATTGTGTCGCTGGGTACAAATCTCCGGGCAATCCGGGTTCATGGCAAAGGCCCCTTGTCGGATGCGGTCCCCATGACAACGGTCGCGCTGGACGCCGCAGTTGAGATCCGGCCTTCATCAACAACGGTTGCGACCTCGAATCGATAGGTCGCGCCGCGCGCAAGCACCTTGCCCAACTCCAAGCGGGTCGCCGCACTGCGGGTCTTGATCGGGGCGTAGGGGTAAACCTGCATATCCTGGTCCCCCTCCGGCGGTTTGACCAGGACCGGAGTGATCAAGTTTCCAGCCAAAGTCGTGCCCCCGGGCGGGGCACTCCACGACACAAGACGCGATTCGCCAGGAGCCTCTCCGGGGCCGACCACGTCGCGCCATTGTCACTCGAACGGGCGGCAACAATCGCCCCGCGGGAGTTGCTCGAAGTGCGGATCACGGCGAGCGGCGATCCGTCGGCCACGCGGGCCACCATGTTCTCAAACCACGGCATGGTAACCGGCACTCCGAGGGCGCGAATGGCGGTCGCGGTGGCGATGGTCGAGGCGACCTGCCACGTTTTGCCCATGTCGCGCAATTGGTCCTGCCACATGTCCACCATGCCGCTAATCGGAAGGTTGTCCGGGTCTGGAATCCAAGTCACTCCGCCATCCAGGGAATGACTCGCTCCCGTGCCCGCGGACTTGCCCCAGTCATCCGGATGATCCTAAATTCCGCAGTTCCCTCGGATGAGCCACTCGCTGGCGCTCGTAGCCACGAGCGCCAGCGAGTGGTAACTGCGGAACTTAGGATGATTAGGATAGAGGTTGACGACCTTTCTTCCTGTTCGCGCGCCGTCCACGACATCGTAGGCCACTCCCCACCCGGCCCCGGTGATGCCGTCGCGCGCGCGCACAATCGCCATGGGGGCCACCGTCACCAGCACGCCGGAGGCTCGCGGGTCCGCGGCATCGCCGAAAATCGCGTCGACGGCGGAATTCGCAGTAACGGCGAGAAGTCCAAGCAGCGCGGCGCCGGCCAGCCGGGCAAAGTTCGACCTTCGCATCGTGGGATCGGGAATATTTCGCATGTTTTCCGAGTTTGACTGCATGGATGCGGCTCGGGGCTCAACGAACCGCCCGCCGCGATTCTGGCGACGGCCTGAATTCAAAGGCATAAACGTCCGCATTGCGGATCTGCAAATGCAGGCGGAGCGGCCGGTCGGCCGGAGCCGACGCCGGTGTGCCCTTGCCCCACGTCACCTCGCCGTGAACCCGGTTGCCGAATAGGGGTTTGCACTCCTCGAGGGTGAATCCCGGGAGCGGGCGGTTGGACTCGTCCCGCAACTCGGCGCGAACCTCGCCGGTGGCCCCGGCGTCATAGTTGAGGACGAGACGCCCGCCCGCGACGCGCAAGGGTTTCGTCGTCAGCGTCGCGGTTTGTCGTCCGCCGCGCGCCGAGACAAAACCGTCCAGCCGCAGCACCGAACGCGCGATCCGGCCGACGAACTTCGACTCCGGAATCAGAATCCTGCCGTGGCCACGCGGGAGGCCCGTGTAATACATCCAGAGTTCGTCGCCGGCGCGCACGATGCCGCTCGAAATGTACAGCTGATGTGAGTCGAAACTGCCCTCCGGTCCGAGGCCGAGCCAGGGTCGCCCGCCGCCCGGCCGGCGCCAGGTCACTCCGTCCCGGCTCGTTGCGAGTTGGATTTCCACCCGGTCGCTCGGGCGGTGGAAGGCGCTCGGCCGCATGAAATAGGCGTGGTGGGCCCAGGGGTACTTGATGACGCCGTTGTTGTAGAAATCCGTGCCCGGCACATCGAAGTTCGGATCGTGGCGGAAGTTGAGCGTCGGCTTGGGCCAGTCCTCGACGCGGTCCGTCTCGGCCCGCCACACCTCCCGCGGAAAACGCCCCGCCTCGGGCGAGCGGTTGTTGTGCCGGAAATAGCCGACATATTTTCTGAGCCGGTCGTCCCAAAACATGACGTCGGCCGAGTCGGTGATATGGTCCATTACATGGCCCCGGGGCGAAGGCGTCCACCGGAGCCCGTCCGGGGACCAGGCCAGACCGACCCCGGTGATGCCGGCCGGCGAGCTGATGTAGGTGATCTTGTAGCGCCGCGCGTCGGGCCCGGTTGGATCCTTGAAAACGCTGCCGTAGAGCCAACTGAACTCGCCCAGGAGGTTGTTCTTTGTTGAACCTTCAAATTCGTAAAGGCCGAGCTCGGGTTTCTCCCAATGGATGCCATCGCGGGAGGTGGCGTAGGCCAGGCGCGCGCGAAACCGCGGCTTCTGGCCCGGGGCATGGGTCATCGCGTCGTACCACAGCTTGAACACGCCCTCATCGTGCATCACGGTGTTCCAGGGCCAGATCCCGAGATTCTCCCATGGCCGGTCCGCTTCGAGCACGATCCCCCGTTTTTCCGGCGAGTGCTGAACAAATGTTACCGTATATCCCGGCTCGATCCCGTCGTCGTCGAAGAGCAGGTAACGCTGCGATCCGAGGTCGAGGATTGCTGTTTCCGCAGGGGCCGGGCTCCCGGCAACGGTGGTTTTTTCCGCCGCCGCAGCCGGCGGCACGAGCGGGGACTGCGGACCGCAGAGGACGACCAGGGCCGGGATCACGAACCCGATGGTCCCGCACCGCCTTGCGGCCTTGATCCAAGCGGATAAAGGACCGGAAAAATTGATGGTAAAGTGGATATTCATGGGGTGGCGCCGGGGCGGGGTTTGAACGAACGAAAGAACCTTGCGGCAGACTTCTCCCGTCAAAGCCGAGCGCAGCGGCCGGGTGGGCGTTGCCATCACTCGCGAAAGGCGAACGAATAGAGTTCTGCGTTCTTCAGACGAAAGCGCAGCGACACCGGCTTGCCCGCCAGTGCCGCCAGATCCACCGCCTGCATCCATTCGAGACGGGCTCGAAGGTCGTCGCCGGCAAATGGCTTCGATTGCGCCACAGTTTGCCCCGCCAGGTTCAGGATCTCCACGGCGATTTGCCCGCCCGGCTTCGTCGCAGCGTTTACCTCCAGCCGGTTTCCGGCAAAAGCGACCGGCACCGTTGTGAGCACACCGCCTTCGGCCGGCGCATCCACGGAGACGAATCGGTCGAGTTTCCAGGTGGCCAGGCCGATCCCAAAGGTGTGCTCCGGCTTGCGCTGGCGCTGCCCGTGCCCTCGGTTGGAGGCAGAATAATATAACCGGATTTCGTCGCCCACGCGAAACGCCTCGGCCGCTGTCTCGAAAAAGCCGCCGTCCCACTCGCCGGCCCGTCCACGGGGGATGGCCGGAGTGCGGAACGGCCGTTCCCACTGTTGCAGATCGCGGGTGACCGCGAGTTGAACTTCCCCCGGACCCTCCTGCGGCATGCCCTTGAGCGAGCCAGTGACCGTGAACAGCCAGGGAAAGGCGATGGTACAACTCTCCTGCTGGTAAACGCCGATGCCGTAGAACTCGGTGCGCATCTGCTTCAGATTGAGCGGCGCGTCCAGGATGGAGCGGACCTCCTCGGCGCGCGCCAGGGAGCCGGCGTCGTCGCGCAGATCGGGCACGAGAACCGGCTTCGGCTCGGTCCACGTCGCGAAGTCTGTGCTGGTAGCCACGTAGAAACAGCGCCGCTTGAAACCGTTCACGTCGGTCCCAATTTTTGGGAAAGCGACATGCAATTGGAGCCGGCGGTCGTAGTATCCGCCAATCACATCGCCCTTCGGACAAATCGGCTGTTGGTTGGCCGGAGCGATCGCCTTGCCATCGGCGGAGACGCTCGTGTTGTAGCCGGTGCGGATGGGCGGCTCGTATCCAGTATTCAAGACTCCCGGTGCGTTCGGCGACCACGCGATGATCTTGTAGCGGCGTGCCGGGTCGGGATCCGCGCGGTCCTTCCAGACGTTGGCGAACATATAGCCCCGCCAAAGTACGTCCTGCTTCTCCCACGCCAGGCCGTCCTGACTGGTCGCATAGGTCGTGCCGTTGCCGCTGAGGTACCACATCTTGAAGATCCGCTCCTCCTCGTCGAAGATCGCGCTGCCGCACAGCCAGATTCGCTCCATTTCAGGGCGGTCGACTTTGATCAATGGGTTCCCCGGATGCTTCCGTGCCGGATGCGGCGTAAAGGCAATGTTTTCGGACGAACGCACGAGAACCTGATCCACGAAGAGCTGGGCCCGGTTGCCGATGGCGAACGGATTCTGGATTGATGCCTCGACCGCCGAGGCCGCCAGGAGCATCAGCAACGCAGCCCTCACCGCCGGCACCCTGGCCATCGCGCACGCCGTTTTCGAGGGCGTCCCCAAAGCCCAGTCATTCTGAGACAACTCACGAAGGCGCAACGCCTTCGCTGCTTCGCGACAATGACCGCTCTTCGAGATGTCATTGGCAGCGCAGCGAAGAATCCAGTTAGGCTTACGCCGCACTTCCCCAGGAGCGAGCCTGCGGCTGGATTCTTCGCTGCCGCTGCCAATGAACTCGATGCGCCTCACGCCAAGGTCGCGAAGGTCGCAACGGAAAAACCGGAGCTGCCTCCGTGGCCTTTGCGTCCTTTGCGTGAGGAATGTCTGGGAACGAAAGTTCATTGGCCGTGGCCACCCAAGGCGGTTGCTTTGGTGTCGCGTCTCAGAATGACAAACAAAAGACCTTTCTTGGACGTCGTCTTACAGGAAGGAAATCGGAATTCCATCGCTTCGGACCGGGCGGGGGCAGGGTCGAACTGAAGTGGCGCAGCATGGACCGGGGTGGTCTTCAACCTGATTGCCTCGCCCCCCGCCGGTTCAAAACCCGATCTCGGTGGAAACAGTAATTGCGCGCGCGTTTTCCGAGAAATTCGCTCCGTTGGGCCCGGCCCAACCGCTCACGGCATTGGGGAACAATTTCACCTCGTAACGATTAAACATGTTATAAATGTTGGCCTGCACGGTCCAGGTGTAGCGTTTGAAACGCCGCTCGTAGCCAAAGATGCCGTCGAAAGCGGCCAGGTTGGGCTTGTAGTGCGGGACCGGTATGGCGGTGGGAGTCACGCCGTTGGCGTAATAGAAATAGTAGATCGACTGCCAGGCGAGCCGCACGGTGCCGCCCACGCGCAGCCCTTTCAACCATCCTTCGGAGAACGAATACATGTTGGTGAGATTCATGCTGTACTTCGGCGCCCCCGTATTTCTCTCGCCCGCCTGCAACACCGTGAGGGTGCCCGGAGGCACGATCGCCCCGGGACTGATCTGCAGCGCGGAGATCGGCAGACCGACTTTGCCCGTGAGAATCGGTCCGTTCACCGCATCGGTCTGGCGGAGAACATTCGCGACGGCCGAGGTCGTGGTGATGGCGCCGGAGTACGGGACTGGATTGGCGTAATACGGATTTCCGGGCGTGTTCATCATCGCGAGCGTCAGCGGAATGGCGCCGGCGGTACCGGCCGGAACCACCGGGCGGGCGGCCGTGTAGGTGGGGTTCACGTAGACCAGCGCGCCGTTCCGATAGGTGACCTGGCCCGAGCTGTTTTGGTAGAACTGATCGTTATAGAACTGCGCATAGGTCTTTGTCTCACCCACCTTGCCATCGATGTAGGCGCCGGAGAGCCGCATCCGCCAGTTGCTTCTTCTCGCGGGTGCCGCCGTAAGCATGAGTTGTACGCCCTTCGATTCCCGCGCGGCGTGAACCTGGGTGCTGGGTGTGTCCCCCATGCGACCATTGAGGCCGTCCGGATTGATGGCGTTGAGCACGGCACTCTGCGTCAAGAAGCGCTCGGCGTCCGACTTCACATAATAGAGCGCGACGGTGCTGGAGATATTGCCGTCACGACTGGTGCCTTTGGCTCCGATTTCCACGCCAATGCCGTGATTGAGCTGCGGATCGGCACCATGCGGATCACGGCTCTGGGATGGCGGCTGATTGTAGGTGTCGGACGCCCCGATGTAGGGCTGAAACCAGTCGGAGAAGCGATAGGTGGCGCCGAGATTGTAGCTGGTCCGGCGATTGTCGTTGCCGACGATGTTCCGGGTATTCGAATTCACCTGCTCAAGCTCGTAATGCGAGGTCCGGATGCCGGCCATGGTCGCCAGTCGCCCGCCCAGCCACTCGCTGTGGTTGACCGCATAGGCGCCCTCGTTCGTCGTGTAGGTGAAGTTGTAAACGGCATTCGTCAACGTCGTGCCCAGCGGATTTGAGGGTGAAATGAGGGCCGAATCGACGGTGTTGGAGACCATCCGCACGTAGTTGACGCCGTTCACCGTTGTCCGATGGTCGAAGAGCAGGCCCGGCAATGGGTCCCGGACCGGACCGTTTGCGATCGACCAGAAATAAGGCGGCATGAGGGTACGGCCATGATTGCCGGCGACCGCCGGATCGTAGATGGGATTCCAGTTGCTGTCCGCCTTGAAGAAGGCGGTGTAGACGAGCCAGTTGGTGTTCTTGCTGTAATCCGCGCCGACCATCGTTCGGCTGCGGACCCGGTTGTTGAACAGGGTCGCGTCGTGCAGGGCACTCAGTCGGGCCGCGTTTTCCCACATTCTTGAATTGTTCCCGGCGTTGTTGCTGCTCGAGGTGCCAATCGCCCATTCCTTCAGGGGATTGTTCACATGACCCGGCCAGTAGAACGCCCCAGGAAGCGCCACGGTGAGATACTTCTGGAACGAGTATCCGGCCTGCAGTTGGGTCGAGAAGGAGCGGCTCCACTGGGTTTCCAGACTCACGCGGTCGTAATCGATCGTGGCTTTCGTACCGCGCGTGTCGCCGTAATAGGAGGCAACATTTTCCCAGTCGAGATGGCCGTTGGCGATGGGGCCGGCTCCACTCGCCCCGGTAGCGCCGGCCCCAATCTGGTTCGTGGCCATCAGCCAGCCCAGACTCTGATTGTGGCGGCTGTCGACCGCCGTGCTGGTGGCGTTCAGGGTGAAGTAGCCGGCGATGTTCTTCTTCCACGTCATGCGCTGGCCGTTTAGCCGCAGGGTGGTGCGCATCGGCAGTTTGACGGCCAGTTGGGCGTAGGCGCCTTGAAACGGGCCCCCGAGAAAGTCGCGTTTCGATTTGAGCGCCTGGTTGATGATGGACACCCGGACCGCCCACTTTTCCCGCCCGTAGCTGAAGTCGAATCTCTCGGTTGCATGTCCGTCGTCATTGATTCTAAAATACAAGCTGCCGGCCATCGGCCGGTCAAAGCGCGCCTGCTTGGAAATCGAGTTGACCACTCCGCCCGGGGCGCCGTTGCCGTAAAGCAGCGACTGGGGGCCATTGATAACCTCGGCGCGCTCGACGTCGAAGCTGGCGACAAAGGTGTCGGCGAGGCCCTTCGCTCCGACCAGGCCGTCCCGCTTCGTTCCCGCCCGTCCCAGACCGCGCAGCGTGGTGCTGCCGGACTCGATGCCGTTGTCCGAGGTGGCATAGGCCGTCGCCCCGGTACCGGAACCCTCATAGGAAGCTCCGGCCGCGTAATTCCGAATCAGGGAGTTGAGGTCATCGAGCCCGACATCCTTCATGAACCTTTCGTCCAGGATGTCCGCCGATAACGGGAGCTTGGTCAGCGGCACGTTGAAGCCCGTGACCGAGCTCGAGTTGAGCATGGTGTAGCTGTGGTCGTTGCGCTGCCCCTCGACCTCGAAGGGGCTCAGCGTGACAACGTCGGTGTCCACCCGCAGGGTGGCGGGAGTGGACGATGGTCGCTCGCTGGCCGCCTGGGCGCTGAGAGTCTGCGGGGCTGACAACAGGACGCCTAAAAGGATGAAGGCCGCGCCGAGGCGGGCGACAGGCGCAAGGTTTGTTTTCATGGGAGCATGGTCCTGGGGTTGAATTGCCGCCAGCGGGTCGGAGGAAACGACAAGCAAGCAGACTCTCCGGTTTGCGTTCGGTTTCAGGAGTGGGCCCGAGATTATGAGAGGGACGGAGGCCGGTTAAAGCTTGTTCCACCTGTCAAAAAACTTTGCATGGCCTCCATGCCGCAAACCGTGCCATGGGGGTTCAACCGGAACACGGTAGTCGATCAAGCCGCCGCCGCGCTGCGCTCCGCGCTCCTGCGCGGCGAATTACGCGATCCCCTGCCCGGCGGCCATCAGCTCGCCGGTCAACTCGGAATCAGCCGGCCCTCCGTCAGCGCCGCCCTCAAACGGCTGGCCCAGGACGGGTTGATCGCCATCGCGCAGGGCCAACGGATGCGACTGCTCCCGCGGCAAGAGCGCGGCACCCCGGCTCCGCCCGCGGTCTGTGTCTTGTGTCCGACGGGGGGCGCGAGTCTCTATTTTGCGGAACATCCGCTCTTGCTGGAAATGCACGCTGAATTCGCCAGTCGGGGCGTGCGTTGGGAGGCAGTGCTCGATGCCCGGGTGAGCCGTGAACGACCGGAGGCCCGTCTTCGCCAGCTGGTGGCCGCGCGGCCTCAGGTCTGCTGGATTCTCTTTTCCGTGCCCGAGCGCGTTCAGCAGTGGTTCGCCACCTTGGGCCTTCCGGTCATGGTCCTTGGTTTATCTTCACCCACACTCAAGTTGCCGTCGGTCGACTTGAACTACGACGCCGTCGGCTGGCATGCGGCAGGCACGTTGATCCGCGAGGGACACAAGCACATCGCGCTCATCCTGCCGGCGGAGCCCCTCGCCGGCGATGGCGCCTGTCGTACGGGCTTCTTCCGGTACCTGAAGCAGCAGGCCGAGAACGTGACGGTTATCGAGTGGAACGCGCCGGATCAACCCGACCGCTGTCGCGCCAAGTTTGCCCGGCTGTTGGCGGCCGAGCAGCGCCCCACCGCCCTTTTCATCACGCGGCCCGCCCTCACGATTGCGCTGATCGTGCAGGTCTTCGAATCCGGATTACGCGTGCCGCAGGACGTGTCGATTATTTCGCGCGACAGCCACCTGCTGCTCGAAACGGCGCTGCCCGAACTCACCCGGTACAGCAGCACGGCGAAAACGCTCGCCCTCCGCGCCGTCAAAACCGCCATGAAGATCATCGCCGGCCGAAAGGTTCCGCTGAAACCCGGTTTCGTGACGCCGACCTTTATCCGCGGCGCGACGCTTGGACCGGGCCGCGACATCCTGCCGCACCGGTGAACGGCCGTTGAACGGCATGTTTCTGGCCGAGAGTGTCTCGCACCTCACCACCGATTAAATGGGCCGAGATGCTGCGCCGGGTCGGCCTGGCTGTTCCTATCGCGGAATCGCCGGGGTTATGGTTTCGCCGGCAAGTTGACCTTGGTCCTTTGCCCGGCGAGCTGGAGGAGCTGGCCTGGGGTCAGGATGCGCGACCAGTTGAGAAAGTCGGGGGCGACCTTGTCGGAGCGCGGTGGGTGGGCGAGCGAGAGCGACGCCAGCTTCGGTTCGAAGAGCGTGGCAAAGGTGGCGACCTCCGTCATCTCCGGACTGGCGTGGAAGTGGAGCGGCACGCCTGCGAGCCCCGGCAGCGTCCGAGCGGCCTCCGCGGCGCGAAGCACGTCCCACACCTGGGAGCTCGCCAGGGTTTCGCCGAGCAGCATGAAGCGGCGGCGGATCTGCGTCTGGTAGCGCTTGTCGCCGCCGAGAGCGGTCATGCCCACGCCGCGCGGGGCGAAGGTAATGTAGGCCGCCTGGTTCTCCCGGACATAGCGCATCCAGCCGGCAAACGTCTTCTGCCGATCCGGTGGCACGGGTGATTTCGGATCCAGGCCGGCGTGCGCCTGCTCGTCGCCGAACGCGCGCGGATGCAATTCCACGCCTCTGCCGCCGCACTGGAGTAGCCGCGCGAGTTCCACCACCACAGGCCTTCGCGGGAGGTGCCGTGATGGATGCCCTCGATTTCACCGAGCTGGACG
>JACQWL010000196.1 GCA_016209255.1 Verrucomicrobiota bacterium | reverse complement strand
GGCGGGCGAAAACACTGCCGCGCGCCTCAATCTCATTGCCCCGATGATTTCGCCCAAGGCGCCCCTGCCTGAAAACCTGCTGGCCATCCTGAACAAGGTAGCCGGCGATCCCGGGGAGCCGGTTGAGCTGCGGGCGCGCGCCCTGCGGCTGCTCGTCAGCACTGTCGACCGCAACTTGGACGCCGTCGTGGCCGCGCTGGCGCCGTTGACACAGGGCGAAGGCCCGCCCGCGCTCGTCGGCGTCTGGGAGGAGTTCGCGCGCGACCCGCGACACGCCAAGCGCGTCAATGTTTACAGCGGGCTGGCCCGCGACGAAGCGGCGCCCAGGCGGCTCGTGGGCGCCACCGTGCTCATCAATCTCATCACGAATCCCATCGTGACCGACAGCGGGGCCCGGCGCAACGCCCACACCGCCCTCGACACATTGTGGAAGAGCCCCGCGTCGGCGATCACTTTGCTTGAAGTGATCGGCCGGGCGCGCGCGGCGGACTTCCTGCTTCAAGTGGAGGCCCGGCTCGCCGATCCTGACGCCGGCGTCGCCGCCGCGGCGCGGGCCGCTCACGGCCGCCTGGCCCGCGGTCCCGAGGCCGGCGCAGGCGCGAGGCCCATCGGCGGGTCGCCCTACGACGAACTCGTGCAGGCGGTCCTCGCCACTCCGGGAGACGCCCGGCGCGGACAGGAGCTGTTCCTGCAGCGCGCGTGCTTCGCGTGTCACACCGTTTCGCCGCACGAGCCCCCGAAGGGGCCCATGCTCGGAGGCATCGCCCAGCGCTACAGCCGCGCCGAGCTCACCGAGTCGATTCTCAAACCCAGCGCGAAAATCGCCCAGGGGTTCGAGTCCCAACTCTTCAAGCTGCGCAATGGTCAGGAAGTCGAGGGTTTTGTGGTCCGCGAGGGCGGTGACAACGTGGACGTCCGCAACGTGGCGGGCGCAACGACGACGCTGGAGAAGGGCGACATCGCGCTGCGTGAGAAGCGCGAGGCATCGATCATGCCCGAGGGCCTGATGACCGGCGCCACGGTTGCCGATCTCGCCGCGCTGCTGACCTATCTTGAAACGACTGGATCGAAATAACCAGGAGCCCGCCTCCTGAACCGCGGATCCTGCAACTCAAACTCCCTTCCGCCACCACCGAATTCAGTGAACGGTTTCACTATTTCCCGCATTGTCCAGGCCGGTGGCAGCAGCCGGTGCCGCGCGGCGCCGTGCTCGAATATCGCAATTGGTGCATTTGGTGCGGCTCGGCCGGGTGCGGCGACGAGGTTAAACACCATCTTCTACTCCCGCCGGCCCAGCAAACTCGACCACAAGGCGTGGCCCACGCACTTTCAGGTCGCGCGCGCCGTCGTCCATTGGCGCTTCGCGCACACGCCCCCCGAATGCTTTCAGGCCATAAGAATGGCCGTCCTCGCCGCCATGGCTGCGCTCCTGGCTTCCGGCCTCTTTGCGGCCGGCGCCCCGCCACAGCCCATCAAGCTGCGTGGCGCGACGGCGACTTCCACGGCGGCTCCATTCTCCGCCGGGCGGGCGATCGACGGCGTCATTACTGAGGAGTCCCGCTGGTCGAGCGCCACCACGACACAGCCTGTTGCGCTCGAGCTCGATCTCGGCGGCGAGTTTACTCTCGCGGGTCTGCATGTCTTCAACGGCTTCGATCCGGCGTCCTCGCTAAGGGATCTCACCGTCCAGTTTTGGCGTGACGGTGCGTGGCAGGAAATCCCGTCCGCTCGCATCGTCGGCAATCGCGCGACAGCCCTCCGCATCGCCTTCGACGACACCGTGGTCGTGCGCACCACGCGCCTCCGTCTCTCCATCACGGCGACCAACGACGGCCCGTCGATCGTCAAGGAAATCCTCGTCTGGCCGGCCACGGGCGGGACGATGCCACCGCTCGTCGCCCCCGGCACCGAAGTTGCACCCGACAGCGCCATCCCGCGGATTTACCTGAACCAAAGCGGCTTCAATCAGGGGAAGCCGAAACGTTTTACCGCACCCACGCTGCCCGATGGCACGCCTTTCGAAGTAAGTGCCGCGTCCGGTGGAGCCGCGCTTTTCACGGGGACGATTACCGGCCAAATCGGAGACTTCACCGCTTTCGAGCCCGCTGATCCGGCCGATGCGCGCGAGTATGTCGTGGTCGCCGGGCCGCACACCTCCGTGCCGTTTCGCATCGGGATGTGGTGGCTCGAACGCGTGACCTACCAGAACGCCATCAACTTCATGATCGACAGCCGGCACCACGTCGGGAACTGGCGCGCGGTCTGCCGCGGCTCGTTCGGCTGGCGCGACGATCACCACTTCGGTTGGGAACTCCACACGCTCGTGCCGCAGTTTCTCTCCAATCCCTCAGCCTACGCACGGATGCCGCGCCAGATTTCCTACGAACCTCCGGTGGATCCGCAACTCTGGGGTGCCCTCGCGCCCTACCGCGAAGACATCCCGGATCTCGTAAAGCTCATTCACTGGGGCGCCGATGTGATCGTGACGCAGCGTCTCACGCACGAGCACCTCAAGGCGCAGCTGGCGTATTTTCTCTACGCGTGGCCGTGGCTGAAGAACCACCTGCCCGAGCAAAACTATGCCGTCGTGCGGGAGTTCGCGTTCGGCGTGTGGTCGGAGAAGAAATGTGATCGCGAGTATCCCTACGACGAAAGCCCCGAGCACGATCTTCTTGCGCTCAAGACCAAGGTCGGCACGACGAAGGGCTGCTACCCGCCCGGGTTCTCCATCGAGCCGAATCTTCTCCTCTTCGAAGTCGCGCGGCGCGAGCGCCGGTCCGATGCCGGACGCTATTTCGAGGCTGCGCACCGGCAGGCGGCCTGGATCGTCGCGAACCTCGATTGGAACGATCCCCTCACGACGAAAGGCCAGCGCATGAGCGAGTGGATCACGCTGACGGCCCTCACGCATTTCCTCCGCGACTATCCCGACCGCGCCCCGGCCGGCCTCGGCGCCAAGATCGACGCGTGGGCCCAGGTTGTCGTGCGCCGTTCCGCCAATCTTTGGGATTTCCGCAAGCTCGACGATGGCGACGCATGGACTCCGACCGGGGCCCAGCGCACGATGTGGAACGAACCCGGCAACGTCGTTGGCCTGCCCGCCGCCCTCCTCGCCGCACAACCCTTCGTCCGCGATGGGGCCACACGCGCCCGCCTCGCCCAGCTGCCTGCGCGCACTTCGACAATTTCTTCGGCCGCAATCCCGCCGGCCGCCACTTCTCCTACGATGCGCCGCGCGAGATCGAGGGGGTCGAGCACGGCTGGTATGGTTTTCACAAAGGCGGCATTGGCCAGCTCGAGCAGGCGCGCTTTGTGATCGATGGCAGTCCGAAGAACCAGCACTACCCGTATCATCCCGAGGTTGGCAACGTCGGCTGGACCGAAGGCTGGGTGACGTTCAACACCGCATTCAACATCAGCCTCGCCTTTCTCGCCTTCGCCGAGACGTCGCTTACGCTGCGCCGCGCAGGCGACACCGTCGTCGTCCAGCTCACCGCGCCGCTCAACTTCGACTCCACCAACGTCGAGACCGCCACCGTGAACCTCACGACGGCCGCCGGCGAATCCGAGCCGCTCACCTTGACCGAAGATTCCGCTAACGCGCGCACGTTCAGCGCAAAAATCGCGCTGCGCCGCGGCGCGCCGGCAGTCGTCGGAGCCTCCTACGGCTTCGGCTATCTTGCCCGACACGCCACGCTTTCTGCTTCCTCCGCAAAATGACCTTAAACCGCCGCGACTTCCTCCGCCTTTCTGGCGCCGCAACCCTCGTTTCGCTGACAACGTTGGCAGCACGCGGGGCCGCCTCCTCCGCCGGCCTCGGCGACGAGATCGACTTCAGCCGGTGGCTGCAGCCGGTGCCACACGGCGCCGTGTTCGAAGATCCCGATTGGTGCATTTGGTGCGGCTCGGCCGTGCGCGACGACGACGGTAAATATCATCTCTTTTACTCCCGGTGGCCCGGCAAACTCGGCCACAGGGCGTGGGTCACGCACTCTGAAGTCGCGCGCGCGATCGCCGATTCTCCGACCGGCCCTTACCGTCACGTTGAGGTCGTGCTGCCCGCGCGCGGCGAAAAATTCTGGGACGGCTCCTGCACGCACAACCCCACGTTCTTACGCGTCGGTAAGAAATTCTGCGTCTTCTACATGGGCAACTACGGCGACGGCGATTTGTCGATGGCCGGACTCAATTGGATTCACCGCAACCACCAGCGCATCGGCGTCGCGCTCGCCGATTCACCCGCTGGCCCGTGGACGCGCCTCGACCGCCCCGTTGTCGACATCAGTGCCGACAACGACGCGCCCGACGCGCTCATGACGTCGAATCCCGCGACGTGTGTCCGCCCCGATGGCGGCCTCCTCATGGTCTACAAAGCCGTCGCGACGAAAGGCAAAGCCCCCTTCGGCGGCCCGGTCGTTCACCTCGTCGCCACCGCCGACAAACCAGAAGGTCCGTGGAAGAAAAACCTCACGCCGATCTTCACCAAGCCCGGCGAACACTTCGCCGCCGAGGATCCGTTCATCTGGCACGACTCCGATCGCTACCGCGCCATCGTGAAGGACAACAACGGCATCTTCACCGGCCGCGGCTACTCGCTGGCACACTTTGAGTCGCGCGACGGCTTCGACTGGAAACTCGCGAAACATCCCTTCGTGGCCACACCTGACATCGTGTGGACCGACGGCACCCGGAAAAAACTCAACGCCCTCGAGCGCCCGCAACTCGTGTTCGACGCCAGCGGCGTGCCCGTGACGCTCCTCTGCGCCGGCGCCTACACGAGCGACCGCACCCGCAGCTTCAACGTTGCGATCCCGCTGCGCCGCCCGGCGTAATCCGCCAGCTCCGGACCCGTCCCCCTGCCCCATGCCCCGCAACGAGAACATCACCATGCGCGACATCGCCGAGAAAGCCGGCGTGTCCGTCTCCGCGGTTTCCCTCGCGCTGCGCAACCAGCCCCGGGTGTCCGAGGCCGAACGGCGACGCATCCAGGGCATCGCGGAAAGACTCGGCTACCGTCGCGACCCGGAGATTGCGCGGCTCATGGAACACCTGCGCACCAGCCGCGCGCGGCGTTCCGACAGCAAGATCGCGATCATCGTGCCCGAACTCGACCGGCAGGCACTCGCCACCTATTTCCCGATCACGGAGATGGTGACGGGCATCCAGTCGCAGGCAGATGCGGCTGGATTCGAAACGGAGCGGTTCTTCCTCACCGACCAGGGCATGACCCCGGCCCGGCTCCGGAGCATCCTCGTCGCGCGCGGTGTGAAGGGCATCATTGTCGCCCCTTACGCGAGCGGTGTCGGCACGCTCGACATGGACATGACCGGGTTTTGCGCCGCCACCTGCGGCTACAGCATCATCCGCCCCAGTCTCCACCGCGTGTGCCCGAACTATCTGCAGATGATGGACGAGCTCATCGACCACATGCAGCGGCTGCACCTCCACCGGGTCGGATTTGTGATGACCTACCATCGCGGTGGCATCGGCCACAAGCTGCTGACCTCGGCGTATCTCTATTACCAAAGCCTGCTGCCCGAACAGGAACGCATTCAGATCCTGCCGCTGGAAAACGTCAACGAGCGCGACCTCACCGCCTGGTTGCACCGCTACAAGCCCGAGGCCGTGATCAGCTCGGGCCGCGTCTTCAATCTCCTCCAAGGCATGGGCCTCGCCATCCCCGGCGATCTCTACTTCGCCAACATCGACCTTTCCGAGCCACCCCGCCAGGCCGCCGGCATGGACCACCGCTACCAACTCGTCGGCAGCGAAGCAGTGAATCTCGTGCTCACGCAGTTCACGCTCAACCTCACCGGCGTGCCCGCCACGCCGAAGGTCGTGCTCGTCGACAGTCACCGCCGCGATGGGTTTACGCTGCCCGCCGATTTGCCGGCCGCCACGGCCAAAGCCCCCGCACGATCCAAACGTTTCGTCCGCGCCGAGGGTCATTGACGGTGGGCCGGGCGTTCCAGGCCGGCCTGACCACCTGCGCCGGTAAACCGTCGACCAAGGATCCGTTTGTCGCGGGCGCTCCGTGCGGATGGACTCCACCCATGCGCCTACCCCGCCGCCTCGTCCTCGCCTGGTTTGTCCTTTCGTTGCTCGCCCGCGCCGCCGGCGCCGACGCCCTCGACTCCGGATTCGCCTGGCCGCCCCCGGCCGCGCGCCCGCTCGTGTGGTGGCATTGGATCAACGGCAACGTCACCAAGCACGGCATCGACGCCGATCTCGCCGACATGAAACGCGTCGGGATCGCCGGGGTGCAGATGTTCGACGCGAGCATCTACCTTCCGGCCGGTCCCGTCCGCTACGGCACTGATTCCTGGCACGAGCACGTGCAGCACGCGATCGCCACCGCGGATCGGCTCGGCCTCGAGTTCCACCTGATGAACACCCCCGGCTGGTCCGCCAGCGGCGGCCCGTGGGTCACGCCCGAGCGCTCGATGAAAAAACTCGTCTGGAGCGAAACGCCCGCAACCGGTGGCAGCCCCACCACGATCACGATCGCCCGGCCGAAACCCGACCCGCTGAAGTTCCGCACGCCTCCTGCGACGAAAATGGAGAACTTCTTTCGCGACATCGCGGTGTTGGCCGTGCCCGCCGACGCCACGCGCCGCACCCCCGACTGGAACCTCAAGACCAAGCTCGAGGAAAAGACGCTCACCGCCGCGCCGCTCGACGCCACTGCCACGGGCTGCATCCCCCGCGCCCAGGTCCTCGATCTCACCGCGGATTTCGATCCCGCTGCAGGCACGCTGCGCACCGCGCTCCCCGCCGGACGCTGGACGATCCTGCGATTCGGGTTCACCTCGACCGGCTCGACCAATCATCCCGCCGTGCCCGAAGGCCACGGCCTGGAGATCGACAAGCTGGATGCCGACGCCGTCTCGTTCTACTTCGATCAGGCGCTCGGCCGCATCCTGCGCGAAGCCGGCCCGCGGGTCGGTCGCACGCTCAAGGGTCTGCTCTTCGACAGCTTCGAGGGCGGCCCGCAAAACTGGACCGATACCTTTCCCACACAGTTTCGCGCGCTCAAGGGTTACAATTTTGTCCCGCTTCTGCCAGTCCTCACGGGCCGCGTCGTGGAAAGCCCGTCGTTCACCGAGTGCGCGCTGCGCGATTTCCGCAGCGCGGTCGAGGAACTCATCGCGAAAAACTACTTCGGCACCATGCAGCGCCGCGCCCGCGAGCACGGCTTGGTCGTCTACGCCGAGGCGCAGGGCGGGCCGCTCAACCCGGTTTCCTGCGGCGAATACCTCGACGTGCCGATGAACGAGTTCTGGATGCCCGACACCGCGCCGCGTTTCCCGCGCATCAAACTCGCCGCGTCCGTCGCGAATGTCCTCGGCCGCCCGCTCGTCGGCGCCGAGGCGTTCACCGCCAAGCCCGAGGACGGCCGCTGGCTCGCCACGCCCGCCACGCTCAAGGATCCCGGCGACTACGCGTGGACCGCGGGCGTCAACCGCTTCAGTCTCCACCATTACACGCACCAGCCCACCGATGACGGTCCCGGCTTCGGCCTCGGCCGCTACGGCACGCACTTCGGCCGGCTCAACACCTGGTGGCCCCTCGCGGGCGCGTGGATCGAATATCTGGCGCGTGGGCAATTCCTCCTGCAACAGGGCCGCACCGTCGCCGACGTCGCGTTTCTTCACACGGAGGATCACGGCTACGCCTATCCCGCCAGCATGGTCGCCGTGCCCGCCGGCTACGATTTCGATGTCGTTTATCCGCGCCACCTTGCCGCGCTGGCGTGGCGCGACGGCGCGCTCACGCTCCCGACCGGCCCCGCTTACCGCGTGCTCATGCTGCCGGAAAACTGGGCCGCCGATCTCGCCACGCTGCGCCGGCTGCGCGATTTCGCGCGCGCCGGCACCCCGATCTTCGGCGCCGCGCCCATTGCTCCGGCCGGCGTGCGCGACTACGAGTCGCGCGCGGAGTTTGCTGCGCTCGTGCGCGAACTCTGGGATGAAGCGCGTCCGCTCGTTCGGCGGGCTCCGCTTCCCGCCGCCCTGCGCGAAATCAAACTCGCCCGCGACGTCGCCTATCCCGCCGTGCCCGCCGGCGTCGACCTCCGGCATATCCACCGCCGCACCGCCGACGCCGAAATCTATTTCGTCTTCAACCATTCCGACCGCGATGTCGCCGGCGACTTCACCTTCCGCATTTCCGGCCGCCAGCCCGAACTCTGGAACGCGATCACCGGCGCGCACGCCGGTGCGCCCACGTTTCGCACCACCGCCACCGGCGCCATCGTCCCGCTTCAACTCGAACCGCACGGCTCCATCTTCGTGGTCTTCCGCCGCGCGGCCTCCGCCTCCCGCGTCGACGCGCCGAAAACCACCGTCGCGGCGACGCTTCCCGTCGCCGGCCCGTGGCGCGTCGCATTCCACGACGACCGCGGCGCGCCGCCGGAGGCAGCGTTCGCGACGCTCGGTTCGTGGACGGACAACCAAGACCCCGGCATCAAGTTCTACTCCGGCACCGCCACTTACCGGACGAGGTTCACGATTTCCGCCGCCAACCTCCGCACTGGCACAGCCGCGACGCTCGACCTCGGCGGCGTCGGCGATCTCGCCGAAGTGAAACTAAACGGCGCGCTCATCGGCACGCTCTGGCAACCGCCATTCCGCGCGGATGTCACCCGCCACCTCCGCGCTGGCGACAACACCCTCGAAGTCCGCGTGGCGAACCGCTGGATCAACCGCATCATCGGCGACGAACTCCTGCCGACCACGCTGACTTACCAGCCCGAGGGCACGAACAAGTTCACCGACGGCAAACTCAACCAACTCCCCGCCTGGCTCTACGATCGCACGAAGCTCGGCGAAAAAAAGCGTTATAGCTTCACGACGTGGAAACACTACGATCCGAAATCACCGCCTGTCCCGGCGGGCCTCCTCGGTCCGGTGCAGATCGAGTGGCGCGCGACAACGGTCGTAGACGCCAAGCCGCCGCGCGTCGGCGAGACCTTCGAGATCGACGGGCACAAGGCCCACGTCTTCGCCGCGCCCCAGGCGGCCAAGGGGAAACCGTGGCTGTGGTATGCGCCGACGTTCACCGGCGTCTCGCTGATGCAGCGGAAGTTCTATGTCGACAAACTGATGGGCGCGGGGATCGGCATCGCCGGGTTCGATCTCGGCGAAGTGCGCGGGGCGCCGGGCAGCACGGCGAAGTTCACCCAGTTTTACGACGAGATGGTCCGCCGCGGCTGGTCACCAAAACCGATCCTGCTCGGCCAGAGCCGCGGCGGTCTGATGATGCTGGCGTGGGCGATGCGAAATCCCGCGCAGGTGCGCGCCTTCGTCGGCATTTACCCGGTGTGCAACCTCGCTATCTGGGCCATGAAAAACCTGCCCGTCACGCTGGCCGACTACGGCCTGACCGAGGCCGAGCTTCGCGCCCGGATGCGGGAGTTCGATCCGCTGGACAACCTGCAGGGCCTGCTCGCGCACAAGGTGCCGATGTTCGTCGTGCAGGGCGATTCCGACCGCGCGGTGCCGTATGCCGAGAATGCCGGTGTGCTGAAGGAACGCTTCGAAGCCGGCGGCGGGACGATCACCGTAAAACTCATACCCGGCGAAGGGCATCAAGTGTCACCGTCGTTCTTCGAGTGCCAGGAGCTGGTGGATTTTGTGCTCGCCCACGCCACGCCCTGATGGCGCGTGCCGTCGCCCTGCGTCCGCGCACCATCACCCGGCCGAGGCATCGCCCGCGCTGCGCCGAGCGGAAGCGCCACAGCTTCACCACGTGGAAACACTACGACGAAAAATCCCCGCTCGTCCCCGCCGCCCTGCTCGGCCCGGTGAAGATCGACTGGCGGATGACGGCGGGGCGGGCGGCGAACTGGCGCCGTTCAACCGCCCGGCCCTGAGAGCCTTCGCCCGGGATTCGCCGGGCGGCGCCGCGGCTCAGAATCGCAGCCCGGTGCTGAGCTTCCACTGCAGCCCGGCCGGCCAGAAGGCGTTGTCGGTGAGGATTTGGTGGTTGAACAGATCCGTCGCGGCGAGGTGCTGGCTGAGGGTTTTGTTCCCGCGGACTTTCCACGAATACGCCATCATGCCGCCCCAGTAGCTGTTGGCCGGCAGGTAGACCGTCGTCGACGTCGCCGCTCCGTAGATGCGAACATTCTCCGTCGAGTAATAATAGGTAAGGCCGGCGCGCAGGCCCTTGAGCCAGCCCCCCGCAAAGGCATAGGTGCCGGCGACGCTGCCTTTGCGCGCGGGACCGCTGTTGGCGACGCGCTGGCCGACGCTCGCGGGCGCGGCGCGGTTCTGCACGGTGCGGGCGTCGAGCCAGCCCATGTTGCCGATGAGCGAGAGGTTTTTCGTGACGCGGCCGCTCACATCG
>JACQWL010000208.1 GCA_016209255.1 Verrucomicrobiota bacterium | reverse complement strand
GTCGTTGGCTGCGGGCATGACGGTGGATCGTTTCGGAGAGAAGTGTTGGCGTGGAGAAAAGGTTGAGAGTGGCAAATCGGCCCGCCGACTGTCAAGCCGCCCGCGCGCTGGGTAGCGGGTCAGTTTCCAGTAGCGGCGTTCTATGAGCGCCGACGTCCCCGGGGCCGGCGGTCATAGACCGCCGCTACAATTTTCAAACTGACCGATTACCGGTAGGCGCGCCCGTCCGGCACGCCAAGTTCGCGTTCGAGTTCGCGAATCCGGCCCAGCACCGCTTCGGCCGCTGCCGCCTCATCGTCCGGTGGGAGCGACGGATGGAGCCGGACGAGCCACGCGAGGGCCTCGGTCTTGCGCCCGAGCCGGCACAGCATCTCGGCATGCAAGCGCGCCGCGTAATACGGCCCGCGGGGCTGTTCCCATGCTCTCCGGTAGCTCTCCGCAGCGGCGGCGAGGTCGCGCAGTCCGTTCAACTCGATATGGGCGCGCTCGATCCACAAATCCGCCGACGCCGGATGAAACGTCATCGCGGCCGCGAGGTGCTTGAGCGCCACCTCCGCCTGTTCGCGACCGATCCGGGCCTGGACGGCGGGCGGCGCCACGTCGTAGCCCCCGGCCGCCGCAATGCGCCACGCGGTGAGGTCGTAAGCCAGGATGCGGGCTCCGTTCAGCCAGAAATAAACCGGCCGTGGATCGACCGCCGACACGAGGCGGATCAGCGTATCGGTCGCCGGCAAATCCCGCTGTTCCCAGAGCACATACATCCGCAGCCAGGCCGCGTCAGCCACCAACGCCCGAAAACCGCCCAGCAGCGCCAGCGTCACGCCCTGGCCGGTGGCGGCAATCGTGGAGTCGAGCCTGAGCGCCGGCTCGCTGCGCCGCATTTCACGCCACACCGGGGCCGCGATCCAATCCAGCAGTGCGCCCGCGGCGGCCAGCCCGGCGAGGTTCACGGCCAGCACGAACAGTCTAGAGTTCACGGTGCCGAAAACTAAAAACGGCCAGCGCGCCGGCCGCCGCAATGTAGCCCAGGCCATAGAGCGCGACCCGCGCGACCTGCGACCAGGGCGGCGCGTCCGCCATCGCCAGCGAGTCCGCGAGCGCGAAGAGCTGGAAATTGGGGAGAATCGAGACCAGCGCGCCGCCGACGACCCGCCCGAGCCACGATCCCGTCCGGACATAGGCGTCCTGCGCGAGGTATTGGAGATGGCAGGACACCAGGATGAAAAATCCGGTCACGACGGTGAAAAGCTGGGTTTGCGCAAAGCTCGCGACCAACAGCGTCAGCGCCGCGAGCACCGCCAGCTTCAGCCACTGGAGCAGGCCGGCGATCGCCACGCTGGCGTAACTGATCGCCCGCCCCGGCGCGAACGCCTCGGGAAATTCGCGCATCAATTCCCGCTCCCGCCACCAGAGGACAGTGGCGAGCAGGGCCGTGAGCAGGAGGCAGAACGCGCCCAGCAGCGCGACGATGCCCAGAAACTTGCCGAGGATGAATTCCGCGCGCCACACCGGCTTGGCGAGCAGGGTCAGCGCGGTGCGATGCTCGAGCTCGCTGAAAAAAAGCTGGACCGTGGCCGTGATCGCGAGCGCGGCGCCGAAAAACGCCATCGCGCCAAATCCGCAGTCGGCGAGAAACTTCAACTCCGGCGCTCCGAAGTTGAAATCGCGAAACCACCGCGCGCCGAGCACCAGCGCCAGCGCGAGAAGAGCGAAGAAGGCGAAGAGCTTCTGGCGCGTTGCCTCGAGCAGCGTGTTGTGCGCGATGAGCAGGGCGCGGCGGGGCGAGAACGGCACGGCGTTCATGGCCGGGGGGCCCGGCCGTTTCGCTCCAGGCGCTGCAGAAACACCCGATCGAGCCGCGCGCGCGGCGTCTCCACCGCTTCGAGCGTGCGACCGCGGGCGGCCAGCCACGCGCGCAGCTCGGCGAGTTCCGCCGGTGACAGCGTCTCGACCACCAGCGCCTGCCGGCCCTCCCGCCCGACCAAATCCGGCACCGCGCCCTCGAGCACGAGCCGGCCGCGGTCCAGGACGGCGACGCGATCGCAGATCTCCTCCATTTGCGCCAGCAGGTGCGAGGTGATCACGACGGTCTTTCCCTGCGCCTTCAGTTTCAAGAACAGCCCAGCCATGGCCGCCGCGCCCAAGGGATCGACGCCGGCCGTCGGCTCATCGAGAATCAGCAGCGCCGGATCGTGCACGAGCGCCTGCGCGAGCCCGAGGCGCTGCAACATGCCTTTCGAATAAGTGCCGACGCGCCGATCCGCCGCCTCGCTCATCCCGACGAGCGCCAGCACGTCCGCGCAGCGGGCCGCGAGGGTTCCGCCGCCCAGGCCGCAAAGCCGGGCGCAGAAACGCACCAGCTCCCGCCCGGTGAGGTGACGATAGAAATCGGGCGCCTCGGGGAGGTAGCCGACGTCGCGCCGGGCCTCGACCCGCGCGCTCGACACGCCAAAGATCCGGCACGTGCCGGCCGTCGGCTGCAGCAGCCCGAGGATCAGCTTGATCGTCGTGCTCTTGCCCGAGCCGTTGGGGCCGAGCAGCCCGTAGATCTGGCCGGGTTCGACCCGCAGATCGAGATGGTCGACCGCGCGGAGCTTCACCCCGCGCAGCCCGATCGCGAAATCTTTCACGAGCCCATGGAGCTCGAGGGCGGCGGCAACGGCTGGCGGGTTCGCGACCAAGGCGGCAGGCATCGGGTTACCTGATGGTGAACCCTCGGAACTGCGCCGGTCGCAGGCGGCCGGCGCGCTCGGACTTCCGGATGTAGCCGTGCATCTTTTCCACCACCGAGTCGACAAACGCGGAGACCTCGGCGGCGGCGCCCTCCGCCTCGAGCTGCACGCGCCCGTCCGCGACGTTGCTGACGAAACCGGCGACCTCGAACTCCTTCGCGACCTGCAGCACGGTGTAGCGGAAACCCACCCCCTGCACGTGGCCGGAGAAAAAAACGACTTCGTGGTGCACGTCTGCCATGAGAACGAGCGGAAAAATGAGCGAACGCCGGGGGTGGTTCAACCCGCAAAACACGCCGCGGGCGGACCTGCCGGGATTTATATTTGCATTTCGCGACCGCCCGATCTCAGTTTCACGCACCGAATGAGCAATTTCGATTCTGACGGCAGCACGGGAAACGAATGGGACGAACGCGGTGACCTGGCGTGGAATGAGTTCGATTGGGAACGCTATCTGCGCGAACAGGATGAGGCCGTCGTGCGCTATTTGCGTTTCTACCAGGCGTGCAAAGCCACCCCGAATCGGATCGACGTGGTCGCGGAAAAGATGGATTGGGGCCAGCCGGATTGGAGCGAGGAGAACGATGAGTCCGACGTGAGCGACGAGCCCGGGGAAGACGGCCGGTTCGAAGAGGACGAGGATGTCTATACCCTGCACAAGAACCCGATTTTCATCGCGACCAAGGCGATCTACCTCGGTTTGAACCGTTCGTGGCAATCGCTCGCGGCGGATCCCGCCAAGGTGCCGCAAGCGCTGGCGGTTGGGCTGCTCGCCTCGCTGCAGCGCGGGGAGGAACAGGCGGTGCAGGCCATTCACGCGCTCGATTTTGGCGATTACGCAATGGCGGTGAGCCTTTTCAAGCGCGCGCTGGGCACCCTCAACGGCTCGCTCGCGTTGGCCAATGGCGATGCGATGGTGCGTCACCGCCACGCGTTGGCGTGGCGGGAGGAGGCCTTGCCGCAGCTCTTCGACCTGCGCGAAATCTGGCTGCGCGTGATGGGCGAGTGTCGCGAGGAACTGGACCATCCGGCCGACGACGAGGAGTGAGGCCCTTGACGCGGTGAGGAGCGTGGCCGGAAATCTTTACGCCTTGAACTTTGGCCGCGGTGCGTTTCCCTCGGCCACCTGTCCGGAGAGATGGCCGAGTGGTCTAAGGCGGCGGTTTGCTAAACCGCTGTAGGGGTTTAAATCCCTACCGAGGGTTCGAATCCCTCTCTCTCCGCCAGTTTTCCCGTATCAAGAACCTTTTGATACGGGATTAAAATCGCGCAACTCATTGCGTCAAAGTTACGAGTGAAAACGCCGTTTTAACGGCGACGAAATAAGTTCTCGTT
>JACQWL010000207.1 GCA_016209255.1 Verrucomicrobiota bacterium | reverse complement strand
ATGATGCTCGCGCTGGTGTGGTTCATCGGCTGGACGGGCTACTGGCTGGTGTGGGATCAACCGGCCCAGCAGGTGGCGGTCACCTCGATGCGGCTGCTCGACGGGCTGCCGATTTTCGGCGAACCGCTGGCGCGCCTTTACGTTTCGGACCGCACGGTGCCGAGCCTGTTGTTCTTCGTCGTGTTTTTTCTGCACATGCTGCTGCCGCTCGGGATTGCGGTCGGGCTGGTGGTGCATCTCATGCGCGTGAGCCGGGCGCGCCTGCTGCCGAATCGGGCGCTGTCGCTCGCGTTGCTGGGGGGCATGGCCCTGGCGTCGATCGCGGTGCCGGCGCCGCTGGATGCGCCGGCGCGAATGGCGGTGAAGGCGACGAACTTGACCGTGGACGCGTGGTATCTTTCGCCCCTCGCGCTCGGGCTGCGGTTTCAACACGCCGGGCTCTGGATCGCGCTCTTCGGCGGCACCGCGCTCGGCGCGGTCGTGCCGTGGCTGCTCGGCCGGCGGCGGCCGGCGCCGTCGTTTCAAGCGACGATCGACCAGTCGCGCTGCCGCGCCTGCACCCAATGCGTGCAGGACTGCCCGTTCGATGCGATCACGATGGTGGCGCGGACGGACGGGAAACACCGGCCCGGGCAGGCGGAAGTGGATCCGGCCCGCTGCGTCGGCTGCGGCGTGTGCGGGGGCTCGTGCGATTCGGAGGGCCTCACGCTGCCGTGGTTCGATACGCGCGGACAGGAGGCGCGGCTCCAGCGGGAGATTGTCGACGCGCGCGGACGGCGTGACGCGACCTGGGTGGCGCTGGTGAGCAGCGACATTGACGGGGGATACGGGTATGGCGCCCGCGGCGAGTGGGAGCGTACGCTGGCGGGCTTTGAGATCCACTTCGTGCCAACGGCGAGTTGGGTGCGCCCGAAGTTCGTCGAGCAGTTGCTCGCGACGGACACGGCGGGGGTCCTCGTCGTGCGGGATGCGCGGGCGGAAGCGTGGGCGCGGGACGGCGGCCGCTGGGTGGGCGAAAGGCTCGAGGCGAAACGTCACCCGGAATTCCGGCAAGAGCGTGCCGGGGGCGGCGCCTGGTGCGTGGTGGATTTCGATCCGGCGCGACCGGACGCGCTCGCGCGAGCGGCGGCGGAGTTCCGGGCCGGTGCGGAGCGCGGCGTGCTGCGCCCGCGACGCAGCCGGGTCATGGCGGCGGTTGCCGGCGTCGGACTCGCGGCGCTGATCGGCGCGGCCACGGTCGCCCCGAGTCATCTGCGCGTGACGAATCCGGCGTCGCCCGCTCCCGAGCTGGTGCTCTCGTTCAAGGCCCTGGGCGCGATGGTCGAGCCGGCGCCGCTCGACCCGGCGAAGGAAGCGGCGAAACCGGTGCACATGCGCGGCCGGGCGACGAACAAACCGCATCGGGCGCCGGTGATCGTGCGCCTGACGATCGATGGCGCGGTGCACGAACGCTCGTATGCCGGCAAGGGAATCTCGCACGACGGCCCCGCCATCGACGAGTGGCGCGTGCCCTTGGCCGAGGGTGAGCACCAGGTCACCGTCGAGATCATGCCGGGTTTGGGTGTGCCGGCGCTCCGCTGGTCCGGGCCGATTCGCGCCGTCAAGGCGCGGCTGGCGCTCATCAGCTACGAGCCGGCCGCGGGCTTCGTCGTCGAGTAACGGGGCGCGCCCCCTCAATCGGGTGTCCGGTCCGGAGTACCAGCCTCGACGAATTTCGCGCTGCGGGAATGGGTTCATTCGTGCTCGTAATCGTAATCTTGCTCGTGCTCGACCGGGTCGATTACGAGCACGATTACGAGCAAGAGCACGAAGAGTCTTTTGGGTCGCAGCACGAGCCGCGGTGCGGACGGTCCGGGCTACGCCCCGTAGATTCCCGCCAGCGCCGCGGCCGTCTTTCGGATGCTTGCCCGGAGCTCCGGCGGCCCGATGACCTCGGCGGTGGCGCCCCAGCCCAGCACCCACTGCTCGACCTCCAGGAGGGCGCCCAGGCGCAGCCGCAGCTCCAGGGCGCCGCCGGGCAGCTCGCGCATCTCCTGCGACTCGTGCCATTCGCGCTCGCGCACGCGTTCCGCCACCGTCGCGGCGAACCGAATGACCACGCGATGATCGCCCGTCCCCCCGAGAACGCCCAGGGCACTGGCGAAAAACTTCTCCGGGGAAAAATCCGCCGGCCGCTTGAAATGCTCCTTCGTGACGGCAACGTCCGCCATCCGCGGCACGGCAAACGTCCGCAGGCCCTGCCGCTCCAGATCGAAGCCGATCAGATACCAGGAATTCTCGCGGTTCGCCAGGTGGTAAGGACGGACGCGCCGCCGGGATTTCCCGGGGTCGCCCGGCTTGCGGTAGTCGAACGCCACCTCCAGCTGGCGCAGCACGGCGCCGCTCAGCGCGTTGAACACGGCGAGATCGGTCTTGCCGAGGCCGATGTTCTTGAAGGACACCGCGCGGAGCTCGTCCGCCGGCGAAAACGAAATCCGATCGCGCAGCCCTCCCGCCAGCTTCTCGAACGCGATTTCGAGCTGCCGGTGGAACGGCGTGCCGCGATACTGCTGCAGGGCGCGCTGTGCGACGAGCAGCGCGAGCAGTTCGCCTTCAGTCACGTGGACGGTGGGAAACGAGTTCACCGGCTGGGTGTAGCGATAGGCCTGGATCTGCGCATCGAACTCGATCGGCAGGTCGAGCCGGTCGCGCATGAACGCGATGTCGCGCACCACTGTCTTGCGCGAAACCTCAAGCGCCTGCATGAGCTTCGTGCAATTGATGAGTGCGCCGCGGCGCAGCTCGTCGTGAATCCTGAGCATGCGCTCGAGCGGCGGGCGGGAGAGTTGGGCGCGGGCGGGCATGGTGACGAGGGGAGCAAATAATCCGCGACCAATCAATCGGAGTGAACCACGAAACACACGAAAGGGAGCCCCGCTGGACACGGAGCATGAGCCGGGTGTTCGCGGGTCGGTGTCGGCGGGACGATGGCTAAAGTGTAACGCATCGACCCCTTACGATTGCTTCCGCGGAAGACGTCCCATCCAGAATCCGTTGCTAACATGTAACAGGCAGACCCCGTTGGCTTGGGCGGCCGTTTGGAGCGTCCAGGTTATTGGCAAAACCGCTGCGGTTTTGCTTGTAGCCCGCATTTCCCGCACACTCACGATTCCACTCCGCCTGTGCGCTCTTGGACGGCCGAAAAAACTGCTGAGAGTGTGAAAAATGCGGGCTAAGTGTGCATAGCGGAGAAAGTGACGGATGCACCATGCGGCACCACATGGTTGGCGACTCGCTGTCCAAGCTTGCCTTTCCTCGCGACGGTGCCTGTGTCCCATCGTGTGATGTGAACTTACCCCGCTCAGCGTCCAATGGACCACCCGAGGTGGGCCGTGCGCGATGGTTGGCCGAGGAGGTGTCGTCACTTTCCCTAAACCCCCGAATGCAATGAAAAGAAAAACTACCCTTGCCCTGTTGATTGGCTGGATCTGCTTCGTGTCCGCGCCGGACCCCGACCTTCACGGGGCGGACATCCCGCCGAGCGGGGCGATCGCCGGGCGTGTCCAATTGTCCACCGGCCAGTATCTGAGCAATGCCACCGTGGCGGTGAAGGGCTCCAATGCAAGCATACCGACTGATCGGTTCGGCTTCTATCGGCTCAACAATGTTCCCAGTGGGCCGATCGTGATCCAGGTCACCTATACGGGCCAGGAAACTTCGGAGGTCGCGCTCAACGTGCCGGCCGGTGGAAGTCTCACCCACGATGTGACGCTAAACCCGGTCGGTTCCAACATTGTCACCATGCAAAGGTTCAATGTGAATGAAAGGGAAGCGATCGCCGAGGAGATCGCGACCCACGAGCAACGGTCCGCGCCCAACATCAAGAATGTCATCGCGACGGATGCCTTCGGCGACATCACCGGCGGCAACCTGGGCGACTTTCTGCAGTATGTGCCCGGACTCACCGTGGAATACAGCGACATCGAGGTGGCGGGGGTTTCCGCGCGGGGCTTCGGATCCGCCCTGACCAATTATTCCAGCGACGGTGCGCCGCTCGCGGGCGGCGATCTCTCGGCCACGCGCCGAACCCGGCTCAACCACCTGGGATTGAACAATCTTGCCCGCATTGAGGTCACCAAGGTCCCGACGCCGGCGAATCCGGCCGATTCGATGGGCGGTTCGGTGAACCTGGTGAGCAAGAGTGCCTTCGATAGCTCGGCGGGCACCCGGGTGAATTGGGGGCTGAACCTCTTCGGCAACTCGAAGGCCTTGGGCGTCTCCAAGGAGCCGAATGGTTTCGATCGCGAGGAATACCTCATCTACCCTGGCTTCACTTTTGACGCGACCTGGGCCGTCAACAAGAATTTGGGCGTCGTGGTTTCGGCTGACAGCGCGCACCAGTACAACGAGCAATTCATCGCCTCCACCACTTGGAACGCGGGCGGAACGTCGACAGGCGCCTCATTCGCCAATCCCTATTTCCAGAATTTTCAGTTCACCAACAACCCGCGGGACAAGCGCCGGCGATCGCTGACCTTCAAAGTCGATTGGCGCGTTACGCCCAACTCCGTGCTCTCGTTCGGGGGCCAGGGCAACACCCTCGTGGTCCACATCGCCGGCAATAATATCACGCGGAATGTCGGCACCAACGGGACGCCCACGCCGGCGACGGGCGTGCCGATGACATTTGGCAGCGACTTCACCAACGGGGCGACGGGGCGCGGTTCGGCCGGAATTAACGGAGGTTCCCAGAAGCAGCAGGGAGTTGCAGCCGGTGGCAATGTCCGTTACCGCTTCGACAATGGCGACTGGAACGCGCAGGTGGGTCTCAGCCTCAACAAGACCCGCCGTTTTGATTATGACGCCCCCGCGGACCGAATGTTCAACGGGACGACCATCGCCCTGCGGACGCCCGTGAGGATCTCGTTTGGGGCGATCAAGCCCGATGGCCCGGGAACGACGCGGGCTTTCGACAACAACAATCAGGAGGTGGATTTATATAACCTCAACAATTACATCATGACGGGCGGCACCGACTCAGGCTACTTTTACCGCACCGGCGTGGAGTCGCTCGATCTTTCCGCGCGCCGAAATCTCGGCTGGTTTTCGTTTCCCGCCACGCTTCAGGTGGGCGGCATGTGGAGCCACCAGTGGATGAACGGCCGCCGCCATAACAAGACCTACACTTATAACGGCCCGGACGGAAATCCGGCCACCCCGGATTCACCCGCCCCCTATCACTCCCGCATTTTCATGACGAGGGCCAATCCGTTCGGCATCGCCAACAACATCCCCTGGGTTGGGGTGAAAAGCATGTATGCGGCCTGGGAGGCGAATCCCAACCTGTTCACCCAGACGCTTGCGCAACAGGTCTCGGCGGAGACTTCCCGGATTCAGAATTCACTGTATATTGACGAGACGATTACGGCGGGCTACATCCAGGGTGAAATCAAGCTGCTCAACAACCGGCTGAACGTGCTCACGGGGGTGCGGTATGAGAGAACCGTGGATGATGGAATGGGCCCGTTGAATGATCCGAATGCGGTCTACGTGAGAAATGCCAACGGCACGCTGGCGCGCACCGCCGCCGGAACTCTCATTCGCAAGCCGGAGGCGGGCGCGGTCGGCTCCATGGAACAACTGCGGTTCGTCTGGCAGGAGAGGGCCGCCCACGGACGGGGCGTCTTCACCGACTATTTTCCGAGCATGCATCTGACCTACAACATCACGGACAACTTCCTGGCTCGGGCCGCCTATGCCT
>JACQWL010000214.1 GCA_016209255.1 Verrucomicrobiota bacterium | reverse complement strand
TTCCAGGTCGCCTCCCAGGTCGACGCGCGTACGATCCTCGACGGCAAGGGCGCCGAGACGCTCATCGGCCGCGGCGACATGCTCTTTACGCCGCCCGGCACCTCGAAACTCGTGCGCGCGCAGGGCGCATTCGTATCCGACGAGGAGGTCCAGGATTTGGTCAAATTTCTCAAGGAGAACAACCAGCCGCCCGTGTACGCGAAAGAGGTGCAAGCCCAGATCGATCGCGCTGCCAAGGAGGACGACGAGGAGACCGAGGACGAGGGCGTGGAGGGCGACCTGGGCGACGACGACGAGTTGTACCAAAAAGCGCTCGATGTGCTCCGATCGACCAAGCGTGCCAGCACCTCCATGCTCCAGCGCCGTCTCCGCATCGGCTACAACCGGGCCGCGCGCATCATGGACAAGATGGAGGAAAAGGGAATCGTCGGGCCGGACAACGGCTCAAGCCCGCGCGAAATCCTGACGGACCTCGACAGCCTTTGAACCTATGGGGGCACCCAGGCCCGGATTCCGGGAAGACGCCGCCGGGTGTGCGCCCGTCCGACGGGCGGGGCGCCGCGAAGAAAGAACGCGATTTGCGCCCATTTCGTGCGATGCGCCGGCAATTCCTCCTTCCCCTTCGCACGCAAAACGCCTAACTCACCCCCATGCAGACCATCGGCGAACGGCTGGAAGAAGCGCGCAAGAAAAAGGGCATCTCGATCCGCGAGGCGGCCGAGGCAACGAAAATTCGCGGCGACTACCTGCAGAAGTTCGAAGGCAACCAGTTCGACATCGGGCTGACTGAATTGTACGCGCGGGGTTTTTTGCGGAATTACGCGAATTTTCTAAAGCTCCCCACCGAACGCATCATCGCCGACTACGCCGCGCTCGGCCACGGCGAGGTTCGCCCGCGCCAGCCGAGCCGCGAGATCTACGGCCGGCTGGATATCTCGGTCGCGAGCGCGGCCGAGGCGAGTGACCGCGCCGCCCCGCCTGAAGAAGCCTCGGCCGAGCCGGCGGCGGTGCGCGGAATCGCCCAGCCCCGTTATCCGCGTGGCAGCAGCACGCTCCCCACCGGGCCCGATCCCGCCTTGGTTTTCAAATACCTCAAGTTGGGTGGCTTGATCGTGGTGGCGCTGATCGCCGTTCTGGTGCTCAAGTCGCTCTTCAGCAGCGGGCCCGCGTCCGCGCCCTCGCGCACCCCCGCGCCCGCCGCAACGGCCCTGAAAGCCGGCACCGGAGCAAGCTACTCGATCGTGGCGCTCGACACCGCGTTCGTGCGCGTGACCCACCGGATCGGCGAAGACACCGACGGGGAGGAGATTTTCAAAGGCACCCTGACGAAGGGCCAGAGCCAGGTGATTCCGTGGACCGGTCCGCAGAATGTATGGGCGAGCGCCGGCGAAAACATCCTTATTGAGTACAATGGGAAGCGCTGGCCGTCGCTATTCACGGGTTACAGCCACGGGCACATGGAAAACCCGCCGGCGCCGCGCTAACGCAGGCCGACCGGCGCACCGAGCACTTCGCGCAATACGAACGCCCGCCGCAGGCTGTGCGGATCGTCCAGATCCTCGAGCAGGCGCGCGCGGGCGACGGTCCGCATCGCCGGCTCGGATTTCGCCACGTCGTCCCTGGTCTCCGCAGCGTGCGCCGCACGACGATGCACGACATGGCGGGCCTCTTCCAATGCCTTCATCTCCGCCGCCAGCCGACCCTGGCGTTCGACTTCGGCCGCCTGCGATTCGGCCGCCAGGGGCGATGCCATCGGGGGTTGCACCTTTCTTTCCAGCTCGGCGAAGGCGCGTCTCAACGGACCGCCAAAAGGCTCCAACTCTGGGATCGGCGGTGCGGGGCGGAAGACCGGCCGCGACTCCTGCGCTTCCGGTTCCAATAACGGCGGCGCGGGCGCAACCGGCGCGGATTCGCCGCGGCGCTCCGCGATCTTGCGGCGGATGCGCTCCTGAATCTCGCGCACGCGGCGCTGCTCCTCGGTCTCGTCCTGCCCGGCCTCGTGTTTGGCGCTCGTTTCTCGCGCCTGCGCGATCGAGCGCACGATCGAGACCACGACGATCAGGAACATCAACAACAGCCCGACGTTTTTCAGCAGCCAGTCCATGGCAAAAAGTATCAATTCACCAAATCACAAGTACCAAGAACCAGAAACCGCTCCAACCGGCAAAGTGGCCGGCATCTTGTCACTTGATCCTTGTTACTTGTCACTTCTTGCCCTCCGGGTGGGCGATCGACGACCGCATCGACGTGTCGGACTGGATGTTTTCCATCCGGTAGTAATCCATCACGCCCAGCCGGCCCGAGCGAAACGCCTCGGCCATCGCCAGCGGCACCTGGGCCTGCGCCTCGACCACCTTGGCCTGCATCTCCTGCACGCGCGCCTTCATCTCCTGCTCGACGGCCACGGCGGCCGCGCGGCGGATTTCCGCCTGCGCCTGCGCAATGCTCTTGTTCGCCTCGGCCTGCGCCTCCTGGAGTTTGGCGCCGACGTTCTCGCCCACATCGACATCGGCGTTGTCGATCGACAGGATTTCGAACGCCGTGCCCACATCGAGCCCGCGGTGCAGCACGGTTTTCGAGATGCTGTCGGGGGCTTCGAGCACGGTCTTGTAGCTCTCCGACGAGCCGATGGTGGAGACGATGCCCTCGCCCACCCGCGCGATGATCGTGTCCTCCTTCGCCCCGCCGACGAAGCGGTCGAGGTTGGTGCGCACGGTCACCCGCGCCTTCACCTTCACCTGGATGCCGTCCTTGGCCACGCCATCGATCGTCGTCCGGCCGCTCGCGGGATTCGGACAGTCGATCACCTTCGGGTCGACGGAGGTGCGCACGGCCTCCTCGACGGATTTGCCGGAGCCCTTGGTCGCGAGATCGATGGCGCAGGCGCGCTGCCAGTCGAGCGCGATGCCGGCCTTCTGGGCCGCGATGAGCGCATGCACGCAGGCGATCACGTTGCCGCCCGCGAGAAACTGCGCCTCGATGTCGTCGATCGAGAGCTTGATGCCGGCCTTGGTCGCACGGATGCGCGCATCCACCATCACGCTGTAGGGCACCTGCCGCAGCCGCATCGCGACCAGGTTGAAGATGCTGACCGGCGCCCCCGCCAGCAGCGCCCGCAACCACACGCTGAAAAACGACGCGACAATGCCGAAGACAATGAGCGCGGCGACACCGAGCACGACATACAGGATCAAGGATGGATTCATGAGAATTTAGGTTTGGGAGACGATGAGATGAAAACTGTCCACGCCGACCACGCGCACGGTCGCGCCTTTCGCGACGAGGCCGGATTGCGACCGGGCCTCGTAGCGCCGCCCATCCAGCACTACATATCCGCTGGGCGCAAGCGTCGTGACCGTCTCGACGACCCGGCCCACGACCATGGCCGCATCGGCCGGCGGGGGCTGGCTTTTCGCGTCAACGGACTGGTGGAGGAAAAGTTTCCGGCCGAACCGCGTCTTCGGCAGCAGCACGAACTCCACGTACAGCGCCGCGCCGAGGCCCGCCAGCGCCGCCAAGACGGCCAGCCCGCCGCCCGCCGCACCGAATTGGTGGAAGGCCACGGCACAGCCCCCGAGCATCGCGAGTGCGCCGAGCACGCCGAGGATCCCGCCCGGCACAATGACCTCGAAAACGAGCAGCACAATGCCGAGGGCAAACAGGAGCGCGACCGTGGTCATGACCCGGCCCTTTCCACCACCAGCCCGAAATCGCTGTGCCCGCGCACGACGACCGCCGTGCCGGCATCGATGGCTCCGACCTCGACCTTCGCCTCGTAGCGCCGGCCCGCAATCTCCACCTGGCCACCCGGCCGGAGGGCCGTGACCGCGATGCCAAGCGCGCCAACCAACGACGCCTCCGCCGCCGCCGGCCCGCTCTCGCCCTGCGCCGTGGCCTCGACCGCCGCGCTGAGCACCATCCGGTTCCACACCCAGCCGCGCGGAATAAATCGCGCCAGGGCCACGCCGAGGGCCACGGCGATCAGAATCCCCAGACCGAGATTGGCGAGGGGCGCCACGAACGCATCGCCCGCCCACGCCACCGACAACGGTTCGTTGGGCCACAAGTCTGCCATGGACCAGATCAGGGCGCCGAACATCAACACCAGACCGGCGACGATCATCACGGCCACGCCGGGAAAGAAAAAAATCTCGACCGCCACCAGCACCAGCCCGGCGCCGAATACGAGCAGCGGCTCGTGGCCCGACATCCCGGCGGCGTAGTTGCCGAGAAACACGATCGCGAGGCACACGATGCCCGCGATCCCGAAAAGGCCAAAGCCGGGCGTCTTGAATTCGATGAACAGCGCCAGCAGTCCAATCCCGAGCAGCACGGGCGAAATCGCATTCAACCAGACGGCGAGGCGCTCCGACCACGTCAGCTCCAGCGTCGTCACCGTTGTCTGGCGACCGCTGAACTTTTTTGCGAGCAACTCCTCGATCGTCTTCGCCAGGCCCGCCGCGAGCAGCGGTTGCGGCGGCTCGCCATAGGTTTTCATCGCTTCGGCGGAGGTAAGGGAGAGCAGTTCCCCTTTGCCCTTCAACACCTCGTCTTCAATCTTCAATTCCGTGTCGGCGTCAATCATCGCCGATATTACCCGGCCGCGGTAGCCCTTGCCTTCGCTCATCGCCCGCACGCGCGCCTTCAGATAGCTCACGATCTTTTGCTTCATGGTCGTGTCGACCTCCTGCCCGCCCATCGAAACCGGTGCCGCCGCGCCGATGATGCCGGAGGGCGCAAACCAGATTTCGTCGGTGGTTGCCGCGATGAAGGCCCCGGCCGAAATCGCCTCGGTGTTCACATACGTCAGCGTCACGCCGGGGAATTTCCCGATCGCCTCCATGATCTCGAAGGTCGTGTCGAGCGCGCCGCCCGGGGTTTTCATGTCGAAAACGACCGCCTCGGCCTGCTCGGCAATCGCCTCTTTGAGGCCGCGCCGCACGATGTAGAGGACGGCCGGGCCGACCTGGTCCTGGATCGGAATCACGAAGACCCGCACCGGCTTGGGCTCCGCCACCGGCGCGGATTCCGGCGCCGCTGCGGTCAACGCGCTGCAGACGAGGCAGAAACCGAGAAACTGGAGCTGCCATATTCTCATTGGCCGCAAACACGTAACGCTTCGGCGGGTGCAGCGCAAGCCCCGCGCCGTGCGAAAGCGCGCACTTGTTTCCACAAAACACTTGGCGCGCGCCTCCCGACGTAGGATTCTTTCCCTCCATGGAAAAAGTTCCCTATCAGGGCCAGACTCTCACCCGCTGGCGCGTCGGCAACTCCACCTTTCTCGCCCTGCCCGAGAAAGGCGCCCGGCTGATGAACTGGAACATCACGCTGGGCGACGGTTCGGTGCGCGATGTCCTTTACTGGCCCGAGAGCGCCGACTTCGGTGACATCGCGAAGGTCCGCGGCGGCAATCCCGTCCTGTTTCCGTTCTGCGGCCGCTGTTTCGATCGCGGCGACATTTTCTTCTGGCGCGCCGCCGACGGCGTGCGCCGGCAGATTCCGATCCACGGAATTGCGCGGCAGGGGAATTTCAAGGTGATGCATCTGGATGCCCGTGGATTTGTCGCCCAGTTCATGCCGGGCGACGAGGCGCGGCAGAGCTACCCGTTCGACTACGAGTTCATCGTCACCTATCGATTCGAGCCCTTTGGCCTCATGTGTGAATTCGCGTTGACGAATCGCGGCCCCGAACCCCTCCCGTGGAGTGCCGGACATCATTTTTACTTCAAGCTGCCCTGGAGCGAAGACACGACGCGCGCGGACTACCTCATCCGCATTCCTGCGACGAAACGTGTTCGGCAGGACGCCACCGGCGCACTCGTGGCCGGGCCGCAACTGCAAACCGACGAGAGCCTGGCCAATCCGGCGCTCATTGACACGCAGCACACGGGACTGCGCGGCAACGAAGTCGTTTTCGGCGAAAAAGGCCGCCCAGGTGACGTCTCGGTCCGGCTCGGCACCGAGAAGATTCCGCCGCCCGATGCGACATTTGTCACGTGGACGCTGGCGGACGATTCGCCCTATTACTGCGTCGAACCCTGGATGGGCCCGGCAAACGCCGCGGAGCACAAGGTCGGCCTGCACCACGTCGCACCTGGACAAACCCAAAAATTCGCCGTGCGTATCAGCGTCCGGTGACCGGATCGATTTACCCTCCCTTTTTCCGCGAAATGACTCACATTCCCGCCATGGCTTCCGCATCATTGGCATTCATCGACGGACTCGGCGGCCCGGAGATGTTGCTCATTTTTGTCGTCATCCTCGTGCTGTTTGGCGGGCAGAAACTGCCCGATTTTGCGCGCGGCCTCGGCAAATCTCTTCGCGAGTTCAAGAAGGCCGCCGCGGGCGTCGAAGAGGAGTTCCGGCGCGCGCTGGAGGAAGACGAGCGCAAGAAAAATCCCCCGCCGCCGGTTGCCCCCCCGACCTCCCCGAACACGTCGCCGGATTCCTACGCCGAACCGGGATACGAGGGGTACGATCCTTATTCTCAAACCAGTTCGCCCGGCGAAACGCCGCCGGCCGAGACAACCCCGGCCGACCCTTCGCTGGCCGGAGGAGCGCCGGTGGCAGATTCGGCCGCCGCCGGACCACCGGCGGCCGACTTGGCGCCGGCTGAGCCAGGGCCGGGCGAAGCCGGCCCGGTCGGGCCATCGCCGGGCGAGCTCCAGTCCTCCGAAGCCACCTCCGTCGCGGCCTCGCCAGCGGAAATTTTCCCGGAGACGACACCGGCGGCCCCGGAACCGCCGGCGGAGCCGCCTCCGGCCGCCACGACACCTCCACTTCCGGCGGAGCCGCTGCCCGACAAGCACCCGCCTCCGGACCGCGCGTGACGAACCCCTCACGATCGCCGGGCAGTGGCGAGGACGCGCCCCTGCGTTTGCCCATCACGGGCGAACTGGATTTGCATACCTTCCGGCCCGCCGATCTCGGCGAACTCATCCCGGCGTATCTCGGCGAATGCGCCAGTCACGGCATCGGCGAAGTGCGCGTGATTCACGGCAAGGGCACAGGCACCTTGCGCGCCACCGTGCACGCGTTGCTGCGACGCTCCCCGCTCGTCGCCTCGTTCCGCTCTGGCGATGAACACAGCGGCTCGTGGGGAGCGACGATCGTCACGCTTAAGCGATGAAGAAACGCCTGGCGGTTCTGCTGCTCGCACTGGCTTCAGCCGCTGGGGCGGGAGAGGCGCCCGTCATCCTGGTGTCGCTCGACGGGTTTCGCTGGGATTATGTTGCGCAGCACCCTGACGAGACGTCCCATCTGCGCCGGCTCGTGCGCGCCGGCGTGACGGCACGCGGACTCATCCCGGTCTTTCCGAGCAACACGTTTCCGAATCATTACTCGATCGCAACGGGTCTCTATCCCTCGCACCACGGCATCATCAACAATCAGATCTTCGACGCGGCGCGGGGCGCCTTTTTCCGCTACAAC
>JACQWL010000213.1 GCA_016209255.1 Verrucomicrobiota bacterium | reverse complement strand
GTCCTACGGCGTGGAAACGGGCGTCGGCAAGCGACGCCCCTACACGCACCAATTGGTTTGCGCCGGCGCAGTTCTCCTGGCGGTGCTGTTTCTTTTTCCGGTCTTCTCCGCCCGCGCCGCCGACATCGCGCCGCGCATGCTCCTTCTCGACGGCGCCGTGGCCGGCCCGGACATCGTCGCGGTTGGCGAACGCGGTACGATCCTGCGCTCGACCGACAACGCCCGCACCTGGCAGACCGCCACCACGCCAACCGGCGCCACCCTCACCGGAGTGAGTTTCGCGCCGGATGGGCAACACGGCTGGGCCGTCGGACACGACGCCCTCATTGTCGCCACCGCCGACGGCGGCCGCACGTGGTCGCAGCAGTACCAGGGCGAAAACCTGCAGGATTCATTTCTCGATGTGCTCGCCGTGGATGCGCAGCGCGTGATTGCGGTCGGCGCGTACAGCCTTTTCGCCACGACGGCAAACGGCGGCCGAAGCTGGGTCCGGCGCAAGGTCCTCGCCGAGGACTACCATCTGAACCGCCTCTCGCGCGGGCCGACCGGCACGCTCTACCTCGCCGGCGAACACGGCACGTTGCTCCGCTCGTCCGACAACGGTGAAACGTGGACCTCCATCGCCGCACCCTACGACGGCTCGTTTTATGGCATCGTTCCGCTCGACCGGCGGACGTTGATCGCTCACGGACTGCGCGGCCGCGTCTACCGCTCGATCGATGACGGAGCGAGTTGGGAGCCAGTCGCCACGCCGCAGCCCGTGCTGCTCGCCACGGCGTTGAAGTTGAAGAGTAATTTCCTCGTGTTTGCCGGGCAGGCTCGCGCGCTGCTGCTGAGCCGCGACTACGGGAAGTCCCTGGTCCCCTCGCCCGCTGCGCTCACCACCGCCACCGCCGAGTTGCTCGAAATCCCCGACGGCTCAATCCTCGCCCTCGGCGAGGCGGGCGCGACGCTCCTCGCCCAACCATGAATTCCGCGCCCGGCTTGGAATGACGCGCCATTGCCGATGTCGCCCCTCGAAAAATTCACCGTTTGGATGTTCCGCCACCGCACGCCGCTCGTGTGCGGCTTCGCGGCGCTCACGGCGGTCATGGCGCATTTCGCGAGCCAGCTCCGCGTCGACGCCAGCTTCAACAAGTCGCTGCCGCTCGACCACGAGTACATCCGCACGTTCACGAAACATCAGCGCGAGGTGGGCGGGGCCAACCGCGTGCTGGTCGCCCTGATGGTCGAGCAGGGCGATATTTTCACCCGCGAATTCTTTGCCGAACTCAAGAAGGTGACCGACGAGGTCACGTTTCTGCCGGCGGTCGACCGCCCGCAGGTGCAATCGCTCTTCACGCCGAACGTCCGCTACATCGAGGTGGTGGAGGATGGCTTCTCCGGCGGCGACGTCATCCCGGCGGACTTCACCCCGTCCCCGGCCAACTTTGCCCGCGTCCGGGAGAACATCGTCAAGTCCGGCAAGCTCGGCCAGCTCGTGGCCAACGATTTCACCGGCGCCATCGTCAGCGCGCAGCTCCTCGAACTCGATCCGCGCACTGGGGCGAAAATCGACTACGCCCGCGTGGGCGACCTGCTCGAGGCGATTCGGGAACGGGTCGAGCGGGAGAGTGGCGGCGCGATCAAACTGCACATCATCGGGTTCGCCAAGGTCATTGGCGATGTCAGCGCCGGCGCCCGCGGCGTGCTCTTCCTCTTCGGCGTTTCCATCGTCATCACCGGGCTGTTCGTGTGGGATTATGCCGGCCGCTGGAAGCTCGCGGCCGCGCCGGTTGTGTGCTCGCTCGTCGCGGTCGTCTGGCAGCTCGGCGCCGTCACCGCGCTCGGCTACGGCATCGATCCGTTTTCGATCCTCGTGCCCTTCCTTGTCTTTGCCATCGGCGTGAGCCACGGGGTCCAGAAAATCTGCACGTTCCGCAACGAGATGTTCAAGGGCCACGACGGACCGACCGCCGCGCGGTTTGCCTTCATGCAGCTTATCGTCCCCGGCATTGTCGCCCTGCTCACCGACACGGTCGGATTTATCACCATGCTCGTGATCAAGATTCAGACCATCCGCGAACTGGCGATCACCGCCAGCCTCGGCGTCAGCGTGATTATGATCACGAATTTTTTTCTCCTGCCGATCCTGCTTTCCTACCTGCGCCTGCCGCCTTCCTACGCGCTCTGGGTGGCCGGCCGCCGCGCCAAGGGCGACGCGATTTGGGAGCGGCTCGCGAAAGGCATGAAACCCGGGCCGTCGATGGCGATTATCGTCGTCTGCTTCGCCCTCGGCGCATGGGCCTATTGGAAGGGCGGCCAGGTGCGCATCGGCGACACCCAGGCCGGCGTCCCCGAGCTCCGGCAGAACTCGCGCTACAATCAGGACACCCGCGTCATCACCTCCAATTTCAGCATCGGGGTCGACATCCTCACGGTCGTGGTGGAGACGGTGCCCAACGGCTGCGTCGACCACGATGTCGTCACGCTCATGGATCGGTTCGAGGGCCACATTCGCACCGTGCCCGGGGTGCAATCGGTGCTCTCGCTGCCCGCCGTGGCAAAAATCGTCAACGCCGGCTATAGCGAAGGCTCGCTGAAGTGGCGCATCCTGCCGCGCAACCAGCAGGCACTGGCCCAGGCCGTGTCGCCGATCGAGACCGCCACCGGGCTCCTCAACGCCGACGCGAGCGTGATGCCGATCCTCATCTTCCTCGCCGATCACAAGGCCGAGACGCTCCGCGCCGTGACCGATGCGACCAAGGCGTTTGCCGCCCTGCAAGTCTCCCCCAAGGCGAAATTCCTTCTC
>JACQWL010000205.1 GCA_016209255.1 Verrucomicrobiota bacterium | reverse complement strand
GGCCGCGCGCCGAAAAGGTGCTCCCGTGCCGCTCGACGGTCGCACCCTGCGCATCACGGATCTGTTTCAATCGACGGTCCTCTCGACCGATGGTGTCGGCGCCAGCGCCGTCTGGCCGGCCCTGCAATACGGTTTCGTGGCGCACGTAGCCGGCGAGTGGCTGATCGTGCGCTGGACCGAGGCCGGCATTCGGTATCATCACGGCCGCGCCGTGCCGGAAAGCGAAGTCTTCGCCGCCCTCGGCCCCGGCCCCGAAAAAGCCCGGTGACTGAAATGCCCAGACCTTTTGACTCCGGACCACGCGGAAAAATGACAGAAATCCTTTTTCCCAGTTTTTCTGCTTCTGCGTATTCCGTGTGTTCCGCGGTTATTGCGCGCTTTCAGAGCGGCGGCGTGCCGGGCTCAACGACGTATTTTTGACCAGCACCCATCGCAGCCGTTTTCCGCTCTACGGCTGCCACGTCTTCAACGTCGTGATCCGCGGAAACTGCGCCGGCAGCTTCTGCCAGTTCTCGCCGTCGTCGTTCGAATAAAACAACTCGCCTCCGGTCGTGCCGAGGTACACCCCCGCGGGGGTCAGCGGGTCAGCCGTCATCGCATCGCGCAGCACGCCGACGAAGTGTTCCTTCTGCGGCAGGCCGCTGGTCATCGCGCGCCACGACCGCCCCGCGTCGCGCGAACGCCACACCTTCAACGCGCCGTCGGGCACCACGCGGTTCTCGTCGCTCAACAGCGGCACCACGAACAGATCGCCACCATGCGTCGCCGCCAGCGGAAAACCGAAATCGTGCGGCAGCCCGTTGGAAATCCGCGTCCACGAGTCGCCCGCGTCGTCCGACTTGAACACGCCGCCGTGAAACTGCAACGCCAGCACGCCCGGCCGCGCGGGATCGAGCACCATCTTGTGCACGCACCGGCCCATGTCGGGGTCGGGGATGAAAGCGGGCGCCACATTGTGCAGGCCTTCATTGCGGAGTTTCCACGTCTCGCCCGCATCGTCGCTGCGCAACACGCCGACCGCCGAGATGCCGACCCACAAGCGCCGCGGATCCGCCGGATCGACGAGCACCGAATGCAGACACAATCCGCCGAAGCCCGGCGCCCACCGCGGCCGCGTCGGATGGCTCGTGAGTCCCGTGAGCTCGCTCCACGTGCGGCCGTCGTCCCGGCTGACAAACAGCGCCGCATCGTCCACTCCGGCATACCATGTCCCCGGCTGCGACGGATGCCCCGGCACGATCTGCCAGATGTGCTTCACTTTCGCCGCCGCGTCTTCCGCGAACCGCGGATCGCGTTCCACCGGCTCCCACGTCGCGCCGAAATCGCGCGAGGTCCGGATCGTCGGGCCGTGCAGAAAATGCCCGGTGCCCGCGAGGATCCGGCCGTTCCGGCTGTCACCGCACAGGCTGAAAATTTCCCAGCCGCCAAGATGCGGCCCGCTGAGTTTCCACTCGGCGCGCCGTTCATCGGTCTGATATAAAAACACGCCCTTGACCGTGCCGACGAGCAGCACGAGTTTTCGGGCGGGGGTACTTCCCGAGGACATGCCCCAGTGTTTGCCGGATGGCCGCCGTTCGGGCCAGCCAATTTTTCTGCCGGGCAACCGCCATGGGCGCAAATCAGGTTTTGAGCGCCCACGCGCCGCGGGTGTCCGACGCCTTGTTTGTAGTTCCGCCTGAGGGCGGTCGTCACCCGAGATACGCCGCCTGAAGGCGGAAATGCGAACAGGCATGCAAAACCGGATTTACGCCCAACTGCCGTCGCAGGAGAAGGAGCCAAGTGCAGACATCTGTGATTAGTCTCACTTCGCCTGGGTGCGCGCGTATTCACCGGCGGCCGCTCCGTCTTGATGCCGCCTGACGGGTGACTCCTTGCTTCGGCCAAGGTTCGTGGCGGTGTCGCAATTCCCGCGCCTGTTGCGGGCCATCTCATGCGGCGGCTGGTTTGCCGCGTTCGGGGCGGGGCTCGCCGCGCTCGCGCGGGAGCAATTAGCTCGCTTATGGGCACTCGCGGTTATCTCATGACGGATCCGCTTCAGCGTCCGGAACCGCAGCCAGCATCCTGACTGAGTCACCGAAAAATGTCGGCTTCCAGAATGACCGGTATGAAAACACCTATGCAACACCACCCGATCCTCCCCGTCCCGCCCAGTCGCCTGATGCGGCCCTTTGCCTTGCTCGGCATTTTCTCCCTCGCGCTGCTTTCAGCCTCCGCTCGCGCGACCGAGGTCGGCACGATTGCCGGCTCCGTGAGCAACGCCGCCACCGGCAATTTTCTCGAAGGCGCGAAAATCGAAGTCCCGCAGCTCGGCCTGACCGCGCTCACCGATAACACGGGCCGTTTCGTGCTCACGGGCGTGCCGGCCGGCACCCACGAAGTGGTCGCGTCCTACATCGGCCTCGATCCCATGCGCAGCCAGGTAACGCTCGCCGCGGGCCAGCGGGCCGTGCGCGAGTTCGGCCTGACCACCGGCATCTACACGCTCCAGGAGTTCAGGGTCACCGGCGAACGCGAGGGAGACGCCGCCGCCATCACCGCGCAGCGCAATGCCGACAACGTGAAGAATATCATCGCAATGGATTCGTATGGCAACCTGCCCAACATGAGCGCGGGCGAGGTTGTCATGCGCCTGCCCGGCATCGCGGGCAACCCCAGCGACGAGGGCCTCGCCTACGCGTTCAACGTGCGCGGCATGGCGCCCGGCCTCAACACCGTCACCGTGGACGGCGGACTCCTCCCGAGCATCGGCACGAATCGCGCCTTCGAACTGCAGAGCATCACGGGCACGATGTTCGAACAGCTCGAGCTCATCAAGGGGCACACGCCCGACAAGGGCGCCGACTCGCTCGGCGGCACGATCAACATGAAAACCCGCTCGACGCTCGGCATGACGGAGAAGCGCCGCCTCACGTATAGCATGACCGCCCGCATCGCGCCGTCCGTCACGGAACAGGTTCCGCTCCGTGAAGCGCACCGCTCCCATCCGTTGGTCACGCTCGGCTATCAGGAGGTGTTCAGCGTCCTCGGCGGCGAGCGCAACCTCGGTGTCGCCGTCAATCTGTTTTACAGCGAAAACGCCGTGGGCGGCTTCGGCACCGACCGCGATTTTCAGAACACGAACGCCGAGACCGCCTACGTCTGGGGCTACCGCACGTGGGATAACTATAACAACCGCAAGCAGGCCAGCGTGAACGTGAAAACGGACTACCGCTACTCGGCCAACACGAAGTTCACGCTCAACCTCACGAGGAACGACAACATCGAGAAGTTTCGACGGGTCTACGAGTCGCGTGCTTATACCGGAACGGCGACGACCGTGCCAAACGCCACGACCTCGGGCGTGATCCCTGGCTTCACCAACCGCATCACACAGGTGCGCGCCGTCGCCAGCTCGGTCATCGACATCAAGGAGTCCGGGCCCAACAACTATCTGGTCCGCACCTACCAGGTCGACTTCGGCGCGGAGCACGAGTTCGGCCGATTGCAGCTCGATTACAATGCCGGTGTGTCGCAGAACAACCAATGGAACGGCAACGGCAAGGCCGGCTATCTCACCAACCGCATCAGCAACGTCGGCTGGATCCTCGACCGCACGCAGTCGGATCTCTATCCGCGCTTCACCCAGACCGAGGGACCCGATATCACCAATCCCGCCAACTACCGCCCGATCGCCAACGGCCTCACCATCACGCCCAACAACAACCGGCAGCGGATCTCGCAGCTCCGGGGCAATGCCCGCTACTCGCTGCCCACGCGGACACCGATCTTCTTCAAGACGGGCTTCGCCTGGCGCGAGCAGACGTTGGTGAACCGGAACTACTCCCGCCGCTGGAGCTACATCGGCACCGCCGGGGTGCCAGCCGCCCCGTCCATCGTCACGCTCGACTCGATCAAGACCGGCCGCCGGCTACCAATGTGGGAGGTGACTCCCCTCATGCGCGACGGCCAGCCCGTCGATTCCGCGGCCTGGAGAGAAGATCTATATTATTACGAGCAGAACTCCAAGTATACCGGCCAGCGCGGCCTGACCGAATCGGTGACGGCCGGCTATGTCATGGCTCAGGGCAAGCTGGGCCGCGAAGGTTGGCTGGGCCGCACCGGTTATCTCACAGGCGTGCGCACGGAGAAAACCGATACCGAAGGCTGGGGCTCGGTGCGCGCCCGCTTCGGCAGCACCGCCGCCCAGCAGGTGGCCGACCCCGTCGGCTCGGCCGCGCGCGATTACGCCAATACCCGGCGTGAGACCAAGGGCAGCTACACGAAATCGTTTCCGAGCGCCCATCTGACCCACGACCTCACGCCCAACCTCAAAACCCGTCTTAGTTGGTCCACCAGCTTCGGCCGTCCGGCGATGACCAACCTGCTCCCCAATGAGAGCGTGAGCGAAACCAACCAGACCATCACCATCAACAATCCCAGTCTCCTCCCGCAGACCGCCCAGAACTGGGACGCAACACTCGATTACTATTTCGAGCCTGTGGGCAATCTCTCCGTCGGTTGGTTCCACAAGACGATCAAGGATTACATCGTCAGCGGCATCAACGCCGGCATCGTGGAAACCAGCACGGACAACGGCTACAACGGCGAGTACGGCGGATTCACGCGGCTGACGACATCCAACGCCGGCACCGCCATCGTACAGGGGTGGGAGTTCAGCTACCAGCAACAGTTCACCTTCCTGCCCGGCCTCCTCAAGGGCTTCAGTGGCTCGGCCAACTACACGATCCTCGATACCCACGGTAAATTTGGCGGCACGGCCTACCAGGGCACGGGGCAGGTCGCCGGCTTTATTCCGCGGACCGGCAACGTCAGCCTCAGTTGGCGCTACCGCGACTTCAGCACGCGGGTGCTCTACAATTTCACCGGCGAGCACATCACCAGTTACTCCGCCGCGAGCCCCGCCCTGAACTTCTATCGCTTTGCCCGTAAGACCGTGAGTCTTGGCATGGCCTATCGCGTGCGCGCGAACCTCAACCTGACCCTCGACATCTCCAATCTCTTCAACGAACCGCAGAGGCTTTACACCGGCATCCCCGACCGGATGCGGAGCACGATCATCAATTTCACCACGATCACCTGCGGCATGAACGGGCGGTTTTGAGTAGCCAAGCGGACGGGGTCATGTCGAAAATCGAGACTATGCCACACTTCGTTTCGGCCGACGTTCGTGGCGTTGTCTCAATTCTCGACCTGACCCCTGGCTCGCCCTCTCGACCTGACCCCTGGCTCGCCCTCTACTTGCCAGTTTGCGGCAAATTTCTGATTAGCGGCGATTAGCGTAGATTAGCGGTTTCCCCAACTGCCGTTCTTAGGATTAGCGGCCTGACCCCGTCCGACCGGCGGCCGGTTGACTTTCCGGCAACCCCGGTCAAGAGAAGCGCCATGGACATCG
>JACQWL010000204.1 GCA_016209255.1 Verrucomicrobiota bacterium | reverse complement strand
GAACAACGCCGACCGGCAGGTGGCGGAGTCGTTTCTCACCCAGCATTCGAGCATGCGGTTGAAGGACGACAGCAAAGGCGCGAAATGCATTTTGATCACCAGCACGATCCCCGGTGAGGGCAAGTCGTTCGCGACGACGAATCTGGCCCTGACGTTCGCGGCCCATGGCGAACGGGTCGTCGTGCTTGATTGTGACCTGCGAAAGCCAACCATCCACAAGTCGTTTCGCCTGGAGAATCTGAAGGGGATCATCGATGTCTGCGCGGGCAAGGCCACCCTCGATGAGGTGACCGTTCGGAATGTGCATCCGAACTTCGACATCGTTCCCGCGGGTGGGCGGGCGAAGAACCCCACCCAGATCCTCAACAGCAAGGGCTTCGAGGTCATGCTCTCCGATCTGCGCAAGAGCTACGATCGCATCTTCATCGACACCCCGCCGCTCGCGGCGGTGAGCGATGCCCTGATTATCCTGCCGCTCGTCGACGGGTCCATCTTCACCATCTATTTCAACAAGGTCCGCCGCAAGGCCGCGCAGTTTGCCGCCAAGCGGCTCCTGGAGGCGAACGTGCCAATCTTCGGCGCCGTGCTGAACGGCCTCAACCTCGCCGTGTCCGGCTATTACTACGCGCAGTATTACGACAAGTCCTACAAGGACTATTATGTCGTCATGGCCAAGAACGAGGGCGTGGAAGACGAGCGCTGACGCGCTGGCCGCCGGTGGGCCGGCCTGGGACAGAATTGACGGGGCGGGTTCGTATTACTCCGTTAAGTCTGCCCCTGAAAACTCATCGTATTTCAGAGGGGTTTGTCATTTAATGGATGACAAACAAAATGAATGTTTTTTTGCGATGAGCGTCACAGAGTGATGTCAGCGCGCTGCGGCGTGCCGCAGGCGGTCGTTGATCGCGTGGGCCAGCCCATCCCCGGGCGCGAGTTCGACGTGGATTTTCGCAAACTGCATCGCATCGATTTTGAGCAGGGTCGCGAAAAGCCGGCGGGCCACGCCCGGCAATTCGCCCCGTGCATCGAGCCAGAACACGTTGCGGCCCCGCTGACCGCGCGGCCGGCGGAGAAAAACAAAGGCCTCGTTCGCATCGCCGGCGCGGACAATCTTGGCGTGCAGCACCACGGGTGTGGCCGGGCTGTAGTGCCGCGCGAGCAGACCGGGGGCAATCTGGGCCCGGGAATCGCGGACGCGGCCCGCGGCGCGGGCAACCAGTGGAACCCGGCGCCGGAGGACGCGCTCCAGCTCACCTTGGGTGACGGCGCCCAGCCGCAGCAGCCGCGGACGCTGCGGATTCCGCAAGTCCACGATCGTGGACTCCAGCCCGATCTGCGCGGGGCCGCCATCGAGGATGTGGCTGATTCTGATCCCGAGCCCCTCGCGCACGTGTTTGGCCGTGGTGGGGCTGACGCCGCCGAACGGGTTTGCACTCGGCGCCGCCAGCGGGATCCGGGCCAAGGCCAGCAAACGCCGGAAAGCCGGATGGCTCGGCATGCGCACGGCCACGCTCTTTTTTCCGGCCGTGACAATACCCGGCACAACGGGCCTTTTCGGCAGCACGAGCGTGAGCGGCCCGGGCCAGAATTTCTTCGCCAGCGTCAAGGCGGCGGCGTTCGGCTCGCAGACCTGCGCCAGCTGGCCGAGCGAGTGAATATGCACGATCAACGGGTCGGTCGTCGGCCGGCCTTTGGCCTGAAAAATCTTTTCACAGGCGGTAGCATCCAGGGCGTTGGCCGCGAGCCCATAGACGGTCTCCGTCGGCACCGCGACGACGTCGCCGGCCCGCAGGCGCCGGGCCAGCAAAGCAAGGTTTCGCGCAGTGCCGCGGTAGATGCGGGCCAAGGGTCGTTTCAACATGGCACGAAAAAGGCCGGAGGGCTGCTCCGGCCGTTGAGGATCAGGCGTTGGCGGTCGAGCTTAATGCGTGAGCAGCAGGTTGCGCGCGTGCTTCAACGTCCGGGTGACGGCGCGCTGGTGCTTGGCCGAAAGATGCGTGTATTTGCGCGGCAGAATCTTGCCCGTGTCGGTGACGTAACTCCTCATCGCCTGCGGGTTGGTGAACGGAATTTCCGCCGGCGTGGGGGTCTGCTGCTTTTGTTCAGTGGTGCTCATGGCTCGAAAAGGAGGGGAGAACGTGAAGCCGCTCCCGGGGTTGTCAACCTGCTTTTTGGACTGGTGTTTTTGGGTTTTTGGCGGGCGCATCTGCCGGTTGCCGGTGCTCCGCGCAGGATCGCTTGTGCTGTTGATGGGGGAACGGCACTCCGGCTCCGTTGTTGCCGTTGGGCGCGAACAAGACGGAAATCTTGAATTCTCGCGCTCGCCGGGTCGCTCAGCCGGGCGCAATCCCCAAAGTTAACTTGCGTCCGCCCCGGCGACGCGGCTCCATCCGGCGTCCATGAAACGTCGTCGGTTCCTGACTGCGATGGCGGTGACCGCCGCTGCGCCCCTGCTCCGGGCGGCCGAACCTCCGCCGGCCGCAAACGGGGGCGACCTGATCGACACGAATGTGTATTTTTCCCCGTGGCCTTCACGACACTCGTGGGCTGCGACACCCGCGCGGCTGTTGGCCAAACTCCGGGCTCATGGCGCTACCTCGGCGTGGGTCGGGGACTTCGACGCCGTTCTGCAGACCGACGTCGCCGGCGTCAATGCCCGCCTCGCCGAGGCCTGCGCACGCGAGGGTGGGGGCCTCCTGCTGCCGTTCGGCACCGTCAATCCGACCCTGCCCGACTGGGAGGACGACGTGCGCCGGTGCCATGAAGTCCACCGCATGGCGGGAGTGCGACTCTTCCCCAATTACCACGGCTACGCGCTGGACGATCCGCGCTTCGCGCGCCTGATCGAACTCGCGGCGCAACGCGGGCTTTTGCTCCAGATCGCCCTCTCGATCGAGGATGACCGTTCCCAAAATCCGGCGCTCGCCGCCCCGCCCGTGCAGGCCGGGCCGCTCCTCGACGTGGCGCGGCGGTTTCCGCACGCCCGCGTCATGCTGTTGAACTGTTGGTCGCGGGTGCTCGCGGGCAACAGCACCCTGCTCCAGCGCCTCGTCGGGGCGGGCAACGTCTGCTTTGAAATCGCCACGCTCGAGGGCGTCGCCGGCGTCGAACGGCTCTGCATCTGCATGAGCCCGCCGTGGACCTACGAGCCCACGCCGGAACAGTTCCGCAAGAGCAACGACGATGTAATTGAGATCCTCAAGCACTGGAGTTCGCGCGTCTTCGGTTTCGTTTACCTCAATCCGAAATACACCCGCGAGAGCCTCGACGAACTCGCGCGCTGTGTCGCCGACGGCCCGATGATCGGGATCAAACTCTGGGTCGGCTGGCGCTGCAACAAGCCCGAACTCGACCCCATCGTGCGACGCGCCGCGGAGCTCAAGGCCGTCATTCTCCAGCACACGTGGTTCAAGCAGCGCGGCAAGGGCAACCTCCCCGAGGAATCGACGCCGGTCGAACTGGCCGAGCTTTCGGCGCGCCACCCGGGTGTGCCGCTCGTGTGCGGCCACACCGGTGGCGGCGACTGGGCGCTCGGCATCCGGGCCATCCGCGGGCGGCCCGACATCTGCGCCGATCTGGGCGGCGGCGATCCCGTTTACGGTGAAGTCGAGATGGCCGTCCGCGAACTCGGCGCGCAGCGGGTGATCTACGGCAGCGATGTGAATGGCCGCAGCTTCGGTTCCCAGATCGGTCGTGTGCTCGGTGCGGATATTTCCGTCGCCGAAAAACGGCTGATTCTGCGCGAGAATCTCCGCCGTCTGCTGCTCCCGGCGCTGCGGCGCAAGGGCATCAACGCGTGAACGTGCGCCCGGGCGGCCGCGAAATCCCGCAGTTGCCCTAGAACTTCCCGCGCACGCCCGCGCTGAAAAGAACCCCTTGGTTCGTCTTGAAGAACCGCGGGCCGTTCAACGCGATGTCCGTGCGCGCCGGCTCGTCCGTGAGGTTCGTCATATCGAGAAACACGTCGTAACGGCGGTTGATGGTATATTGGAGCTTCAGGTCGAGGAAACGGCGCTCGGCCGCATAAACGTCGATGCCGCCATTCGTGCTCTTGTATTTTTCCGCCGTCCAGTTGTAGAGCAGCCGGGCATCGAGACCGCGGAAACGGTAGTTGATGCCGGCATTGCCGCTGCTTGGACTGAGGTTGCCGAGCCGTCTTGTCGTGGCCGTGGCGCCGAAGTTTCCCTCCGCCTGCAAACGGGTGAAGTTGGCGACCACACCCAGTCCTTTGAGCGCACCAGGCAGGAAGCTGAGCTGCTGCTGGTAGCTGGCCTCGAATCCCCGGATTCGGGCGCTGCCGGCGTTCGTCGTCGTGGTGAGCGTGTACCCGGCGTAGGTACCGCTGCCGTCAATTCCCTCGGTGCCCACGGTTGCGGAGGTGGAACGGGTGTAGTTGGAGATTTCCTTCAAGAACACGCCCAGACTGAACAGACCGACGGGTTCGAAATATTTTTCGGCGCTGACGTCGAAATTATTCGTATGGTAGGCCTTCAGGTCCGGGTTGCCCATCGAAACGGTCCGGGCGTCGAGATTCTCGGTGATGGTCGGAAGCAGACTTGCAACCGGCGGCCGGGAGATGGCGCGATTGTAGCTCGCCCGGAGGAGCAGACCGTCCATCGGCTCGAAGACGAAATGCAGGCCCGGAAACACGTCCTGGTATTTGCCGGTGCCGGTATTGCGGCGGACAAACGAGCGCTCCGCCCGCGCAACGTTGGCCGCCACAATCGCCGGATCCAGGCTCGTGCCGCCCACGCTGTTGCCGCCCCATGTGGCGGTCGTGTTGCGCACCCAGGCCGTGCCTTCCGTTTCGGTCTGCTCGACGCGAACACCGCCGAGCACGCGGAGCTTGCCGAGGCGCATCGACCCTTGGACATAGGCGGCCGTGATCTTCTCCTCGAAATCCGCATCGCTTGCTTTGGAGGTCGCAACGCTGTTGTATGCGTCTGCCGCCGTCGGTTTCCAGTAGCCGTCCGGCACCGCCGTGGGTTTCGTCACAAACGGGAAAGGCCCGTAGTGGTTGGCGCCCTGCTTGTAGTTTAAATCGACGTACGGCGTGATCACGTCGTCGTCAGAATTGGCGATCCCATCCCTGCCCACGAATGTCCAGGCCGAAAACTTTGTGCCTGCCTTGCGCTTGTCATCGGCGTATTTGACGCCGGCTTTGATCGAGGTCGGCACCACCGAGTCGAACCGCTTGGTCACGTCCGCGCGCAAGCCGGAAACGTCATTTGGCGCCTTGTAGGTCTGGCGGGTCATCGTGCTCAGGTTGTAACTGGCCGCATCGTAGACCGAAGGCCCGGCGGTTTGCCGGATTAGGGGATACCACTCGTCCTGGCCGCGACGATCGATTTCGAAACCGATGCCGGTCGTGCCGGTGGTGACTTGCTTCGAAAGGACGACACCCGGATACGAGATGTCCGCATGCGAGTAATTGCCGCGAAGGCTGAGCGTGAGGCT
>JACQWL010000203.1 GCA_016209255.1 Verrucomicrobiota bacterium | reverse complement strand
TGACGTGGGAGCGGCTCTGGCACATCCATCCCATTCTGTTCCACCCCGACCTGGTTGCGCTGTGCACCGAGGCGGTGGCGGAAACAAGCGGCGTGCCGCACCAGCTTCCGTCGGGTCCGTTGCACGACGCCGCGGAGGTTGCCCGCGCCGGGGTCCCGACCGTCATGATGTTTGTGCAGAGCCTGCACGGGATCAGCCACAACAAGATCGAGGACACGCGGGAGGAGCACCTCGAGTTGTGCGTGACCGCGTTCGACCGGCTTGCGGAAAAAACGATAACCTGGATCGCGGCGGGAGCCGGCGGCGTGGCCGCGAAGGGAGCGAGGTCGTCCTCATGAAATGGGCCGCCTTCAATGCCTTGCTCGGCCGCCTGACGGAATCGACGATCCTTCTCGCCGTTGGGTCAGCGCGGTGGTTTGACGAAGTCGGCTTTAGCGCCGCGATTCTGCTCACCCTGGTCGGCACCGCGTTGTTCTGGCATGCGCCACGCCACCGCATGTCGATCGAGGAGCACACCAAAGATGGCGATCTCACCGAGGAAGAGGGGCGGCGACGGCTCCTCTTTTACGAGTGGTGCGCGCCGGCGGCGACCACGCTCGGGGTCGTGTTGCTGATCGTGGCGATCTACGATCTGACGAAGTGAATCTAGATCCGTGCGGCTCAGCGCAGCCGCCGCTCAAGGGCGTCGCAGGCGCGCGCCACACCGTTTTCGGCGCGCACCTGTGCCCCGAGTTCCCCGGCGACCCGGGCATGCCGCGGATCGCCGGACAGCGCGGCGAGTTCGGACGCGAGACGAGCGGCTTGGCAGCGCGAGCGCGCCAGGGTGCGCGCGACGCCGAGGCGGACGACGCGGGCGGCGTTGTCGAACTGATCGTGGGCGAAAGGCACGACGAGCATCGGCCGGCCGGCCCGCAGTGCATGGGCGGTGGTGCCGACGCCGCCCTGGTGCACGATGGCCGCGGCGCGCGGGAATACGCGCGCGTAGGGGAGGTAGTCCCACGCGAGGATCGAACGCGGCAGGCTGGGCGGCGGCGGGTTTTTGCCCAGCAACAACAGTGCGCGCCGGCCGAGCGACTCCGCGGCGCGGGCACCCTGCGCGTAGAAATCCCGGGCAAGACTCACCGCGGCGGAGCCGAGCGTAAAGACGATGGGCGGCTCGCCGGCCGCGAGGAAATCCTCGACGGCGATCGGAAGCGCCGGCGCCGATTCGCCCTCGTCGTGAAACAGGAATCCTGTCTGGACGGTATTGGCGGGCCAGTCGGGTTGCGGCGGCTGCAGGACGGCGGAGAAAAGCGCGAGGTTCAGCCGGGGCGAATATTTTCCCTCGAAGAGCGGAGAACCGCCCGGTGGCAGAGCGAGTTCGCGGCGGAGGGCGCGCACCGGGGCCGACCACGAATGGGAAACCAGTTTCGCCGTCGCATATATGCAGCGGTTCGCGGCCGGACCGAGGGACTGGAGGAAGCGGGTCCCGGAGGGGCCGGGCAGAAGTGGCGGGTCGGAGACGGAGAAAAACGAGATCGGTGAGAGCGCCTGGAACACCCAATTCACGCCGGTTTTTTCCGCGAGCAGCGGCGCGGCACAGACGAGTTCGCCGGTGACGAGCAAATCGGCCGTGGTGGCGACCGCCGCCAGATCGGCATACATCCCGCGGACGCTGGGGAAAACCAGCTCGCGCATCAGGTATTCGGAGCCGCCGGAGCCATCCATGATGCGGCGGACCATCGCCTCATCGGACAGGGACAGATCGGGCCGCAACGGGTGAAACGGCAGGCCGAGCGCGGTGATCTTGGCGCGGTAGAATTCGTTGGTGGCGATTTCGGCACGGTGGCCCCGCTGCTGCAGGCCGAGCGCGAGCGCGATCGCCGGGTGGAGATCGCCGAGCGAGCCGAAAGTGACAAGGACGATGCGGGCCATGGCGAAGGGAAACCAGACGGACCTGACTCCGGATTATCTGATTTGGCGATGCCACAACCAAATCTCCAGATGCGGCGGAAATTCAAAGAAAAAGACCGGTTTTTGCAGCGCGGAGCGCTGCTTTGGCAGACTGTCTGAGCTGGAAGATCCGAAACCGGGTGCTCGGTCGGCCGGCAACGAACGTCCAAACTCAAAGCCCGACAGGCTGCCAGGTCGTTCCGTTTGCACTCGCCCGAAGGTTGCTGCACGTTTTCCGGCTCGGGCCGCTGCCCGCCGGTCCTTCATGCCATATCGACGTCTCCAAATTCTCAGTGCCCGTGGTTTCTCGGCTGTCCGCCGTCTCCTGGCGCGGGTCCGTGCGTGGGTGCAGGCCCGGCCCGGCCTCGCGGCGTGGTTCTACCCGCAGTCATGGAACACGGCCGAGGGGCGCTACCGCGAATACAACGGCGAGTATTTCGCGAGCTTCCACGAGCAGGAGCGAATGCTGGCGGACAAACCGCGCATGGCTTTTTATCACGCCGCCATCGCGCGGCACGTGCAACCGGGGGATCGCGTGGTCGATCTCGGGACGGGCACCGGGATTCTGGCGGCGTTCGCCGCCCGGCGCGGGGCGGCGAAGGTTTATGCCATCGATCACTCCGCGATCCTGAAGCACGCCCGGACGCTGGCGGCGGCCAACCGGATCGAGAACGTCGAGTTTGTCGCGACCCACAGCACGCGATTTTCGGCGGAGGAGCCGGTCGATGTCATCCTGCACGAGCAGATGGGCGATTGCCTCTTCGACGAGGCGATGGTGGCCAACGTCACCGACCTGCGCGACCGGATCCTCAAGCCGGGCGGGTTGATCCTGCCGAGCGTTTTCGAGTTCTACTGCGAGCCGATCAAGGTGCGCGACCACCGCCTCGTGCCGTTTCTCTGGGAACTCGAGGTGCACGGCTATGACTACTCGTGCCTCGCGCGAAACCGCCCGCAGGATCCCGGGTATTACCGTCTCGTCAGCAGCGACATCAACCTGATCGAGCACTTTCTCGGCGAGCCGGAGCCGGTCCTCGCGATCGATCTGCACACGCTGAAAGAG
>JACQWL010000035.1 GCA_016209255.1 Verrucomicrobiota bacterium | reverse complement strand
CGCCGCAAACATGAATTATCCGAACCGATATTAGCCTACTCAACTCCCAACCACCATGCCTCAGAACAACTATCCCAAACTGCACAACGCCATGTGGCCCGGTCTCGTCGGCAAGAAATCCATGGGCGGTGCCGAGCCCGACCTCGAGCTCGACACCATGCTCGATTTCACCGCGAAGGCCGAGGTCAACGGCATCAAATTCGACGGGGTCGATCTCTTCCTCTACAAGCCGCACACCGAAATCGATATCTCCGACGACGGCATTCAGGCGCTCGCCGATAAAATCAGATCGAAGGGTCTCGTCGTCGGCTCGGTGGTCGCGCCAGTTTGGTTCTTCGGCAATGCCATGGGCGATGAAGCGAAACGGGCAGGCTGGGTCGACTGCGTCCGCAAAACCATCCGCATCGCGAAGAAACTCCGCGAACTCGGCGTGCGGCCCTACGGCGTCGTGCGCATCGACAGCGCTGCGAGCGTCAAGGATTGGGACGTGAACCCCAAGGACAACACCAAGCTCATCGCCCAGACTTTCCGCGAAGCCGGCAAGATCGCCAAGGGCGAGGGCGAACGGCTCGCCGCCGAGGGCGAGATTTGCTGGGGCGGCATGCACTCCTGGAAGAACATGGTGAATCTCCTCGAAGAGGTCGGCATGCCCAAGGTCGTCGGCTTCCAGGCCGACATGTCGCACACGCTGCTCTACACTCTCGGCGAAAATGCCGAGGCCCACCGCATCGTGCCGAAGAAGTTCAACTGGGAACCGGCCGAATTCCACAAGGCGATGGTCAAACTCACCAACGCGCTCCGGCCGTGGACGATCGACTTCCACGTGGCGCAGAACGACGGCACGGTGCACGGCACCGGCAGCCACGAGAAGACCGGCCGCCACTGCCTCGCCACCGACCCGAAGGGCAAGCTCAACATCCCGCGCGACTCCGGCTACTGGCTGCGCGACGGCCAGGGCAAGGTCACGAAAAAGCTCAAGCATATCTGCTGGGACGGCTGCATGTTCCCCAACGAGGTGCTGATGAAGCAGCAGACGTGGAACGACATCCTCGCCGCGATGATCGAGGTCCGCAACAACCACGGCTGGGTGGGCTAAGCGCTTTGTTCGACACAGAGGACACGGAGGGCTCACAGAGGACACAGAGTTTCAGGCTCTGCTCCGTGACCTCCGTGCTTCCTCTGTGATCTCTGTGTTCCAAAACAGCTCCCTCATCTTCCCTCTCACTCTCACCCTCACTCTCACTCCCTATGAAAACTCTCAACATCGGCATGATCGGCTACGGCTTCATGGGCCGCGCCCACTCGAACGCATTTCGCAAGGTCAACAACTTCTTCCCGCTCGACTATCGCCCCGTCCTGAAGGCCGCCTGCGGCCGCGACGCCGCCAAGGTCCAGGCCTTCGCCGACACCTGGGGCTACGAGTCGATCGAGACCGACTGGCGCAAGCTGATCGCGCGCGCGGACATCGACCTCATCGACATCGCCGCGCCCAACAACGTCCACGCCGAGATCGCCATCGCCGCCTCCAGGGCCGGCAAGATGATCCTCTGCGAAAAACCGCTCGCGATGAACGCCGCCGACGGCGCCAAGATGGTCAAGGCGGTCGAAAAGGCCGGCGTGCCCAACATGGTCTGGTACAATTACCGCCGCATCCCCGCGGTCACACTCGCCAAGCAGCTCATCGACGAGGGGCGGCTGGGAAAAATTTTCCACTACCGGGCAAAATTCCTCCAGGACTGGACCATTTCCGCCGATGTCCCGCAGGGCGGCCCCGGCACCTGGCGGCTCGACGTGGCGGTCGCCGGCAGCGGCGTCACGGGCGACCTGCTCGCGCACTGCATCGACACCGCGCTCTGGCTCAACGGCGGCATCTCCCAGGTCACCGCGATGACCGAGACCTTTGTGAAGCAGCGCCAGCACGCTCTCACCGGCAAGCCGCAGAAGGTCGGGATCGACGACGCCAGCGCCTTTCTCGCCCGCTTCAGCAACGGCTCGCTCGCAACCTTCGAGGCGACCCGCTACGCGCGCGGGCACAAGGCGCTCTACACCTTCGAAATCAACGGCGAACACGCCTCGATTTTCTGGGACCTGCACGACCTGCACCGCCTGCAATGGTTCGACCACCGCGACGCCGGCCTCGTCCGCGGCTGGCGCTCGATCCACGTGAGCGACGGCGACCAGCCCTATATGAAAAACTGGTGGGTGCCCGGGCTGCAGATCGGTTACGAGCACTCGTTCGTCCACCAGGTCGCCGATTTCCTGAAGGGCCTGCAGGACGGCAAGCCCGCCGCCCCGACCTTCCGCGACGGCCTTGCCACCGACCACGTCACCGACGCCGTCCTGAAATCGGCCAGCACCGGACGCTGGGTCAACGTGAAGAAAAGCTGACGCTTCAACAATTCGACGGTTAAGTCGCTAAACCGTTAAGTCGCTGAACCGTTAAACCGTTAAATCGTTAAACGGTTCAACGCTTCCACGGTTCCACCGTTCATCGGTTCAACGGTTCGGCGGTTCAACGACTCAACGGTTCTCGCAACAGGCCTGACCGACAAAATCAACTCCCCTCCTCCACCATGCCAAAACTCGGCTTCAACCTCCTCGTCTGGACCGCCTCGATTTCCGACGACTACTTTCCGCACATCGAGCGCCTGAAAAAAATCGGCTACGATGGCATCGAGATCTGCATGGGCCAGCAGGACGCGGCGGCCTACACGCGGCTCAAGGCCCTCCTGCGCGACCTGGACCTCGGCCTCACCTGCGTGACGATCGTCGGCGCCGAGGCGAATCCCGCCAGCCCCGACAAGGCCGTCCGCGCCAAGGCCGTCGACGTGCTGAAGTGGAACATCGATCGCACGGTCGATGCGGGGGCGACCCTGCTCTGCGGTCCGTTTCACTCGGCCTTCGCCACCTTCACGCGGGCCGACATCCAGCGGGAGGAATACGAACGCAGCGCCGAAGTGCTGCGCGTGGCCGGCGACTACGCGGCGCAGGCCGGAGTGGTCCTGGCGCTCGAGGCACTCAACCGCTTCGAATGCTATCTCTGCAATACGATGGCCCAGCTGCGCATGCTCGTCGAGCTGACCGGCCATCCCAATGTTCGCGCGATGTTCGACACGCACCACGCCAACATCGAGGAGAAGTCGCAGGCCGCCGCCATCCAGCACATCGCGCCGGTGCTGGTCCACGTGCATCTCAGCGAAAACGATCGCGGCACGCCGGGCGCCGGCCACATCGATTTCGCGGCAGCGCTGTCGGCGCTCGCCGGCGTCGGTTACGATGGCTGGATGATGATCGAGGCCTTCAGCCGCTCCGATCCGGGTTTCGCCAACGCGATCAACGTCTGGCGGGAGTTCTCGCCGGCGTGGGACATCGCCGAAAGCGGCCATCGTTTTCTGCGCGAGAAAATCGCCGCGGCGGGCTTCCGCGCGTCGGCGTAATCCCGAGCGGAATCCATGCAATCGAATTCCCCTTCGAGTGAAATGAAATCCAAACCCGGTGAATGTAGGGCCGGCGCTTGCCGCCGAGCCGCCTTCGTTCGAGATGCGGCCCGCCGACCCGCCTTCGCCAAGTCTACGGCGTGGCAAGCAAGCGGCGGCCCTACATCCAACTGCATCGTTACGGTTGAGTTGCGTTCAAGCTGGAACGAAGACCGGCTTCTTGTAGAAGCCGGCTTGCAGGCGATTTCAGCGTAAACCAAGGTTAAGCGCCCCACATCGCCTGCGAGCAGGCTCCTACAGCCAGGCGGTTCGGTCTCATCTTGAAACCGAAATTAAAATCAATCCCGTGTCCCCCAAAACAACTTCCCCCGTGATGCTCCGATCCCTGTTCCGCCTCCTTTTGCTCCTCGCTTCCCTCACGCTGGGCTTCGCGCAATCCACGCTCGAACTTCCGCCCGCGGGCACGGCGAAGGGCAAACACGTGGTCCTGCTCTCGGGCGACGAGGAGTATCGCAGCGAAGAGGCGCTGCCGATGCTCGCGAAGATCCTCAGCCAGCGCCACGGGTTCAAATGCACCGTGCTCTTCGCCCTCGACCCCGATGGTAAGATCAACCCCGAAAACCAGAAATCGCTCGCCGGCGCCGAGGCCCTCGATTCCGCCGATTTGATCATCATGGCGCTGCGGTTTCGGGCGTGGCCGGACGAGCAGATGAAGCATTTCGTCGACGCGTATCGCCGAGGCATCCCGATCATCGGGCTGCGCACGTCGACCCACGCGTTCCGGATCGCGGAGGGCGCGTACAAGGATTTCACGGACTTCGGCAAGAAAGTGCTGGGGGAACAATGGGTGAGCCACTGGGGCAGGCACAAGGTCGAGGCCACCCGCGGCGTCATTGAACTCGGGGTCGGCGGGGATCCGCTGCTGCGGGGCGTGACGGACGTGTTCGGCCCCAGCGATGTCTATGAGGCCTACCCGCCCGCCGATGTCAGGATTCTGCTCCGCGGCCTGGTGCTGAAGGGGATGAACCCCACCGATCCGCCCGCGGAGTACCGCAAGAAGCGCGCGACCGACAAGCTCGAGCAGCCGGTCAACGAACCGGCGATGGCCATCGCGTGGACGCGCCTGCACCGCAACGACGCGGGGCGCGAAAACCGCATTCTTTGCACCACGATGGGCGCGGCCACCGATTTCGAAAACGAGAGCCTGCGCCGCCTCGTCGTGAACGGCGTGTACTGGGGCCTCGGGCTCCCGGTGCCCGGCCGGGCCGACGTGCGCCCGGTCGACGAGTACACGCCGCGCGCGTATGGCTTCCGGGGGCATCGTTACGGCCTTACGCCCGCTGACTATGCGCTGGGCAAAGTGGTGCCCGAAGGGGCCACGCCGCCGCCAGCCCCCGCGCCAAAAGGAGCCAAGGCCGCGTCGAAAGCAAGGGCCGCACCTGCCGCACCTGCCGCACCCGCCGCACCCGCCGCGCCTGCCAGGCCCGCCACGCCTGCCGCGCCCGCCACGCCCGCCGCGCCCGACAACTCCTCCGTGTCCACACCGTCCTCGCCTTTCTCGCTCAATCCCGGCGAGCGCATCGCGATCGTCGGCAACACGCTCGGCGATCGCATGCAGCACCACGGCACGCTGGAGACGCTCATTCACGCGAAGTTTCCCCGTCACGACCTCGTGTTTCGCAACCTCGCCCTGCCCGCCGACGAGGTCGCGACCCGGCCGCGCTCGCTGGACTTTGGCACCCCCGACGAGTGGCTCACGCGGGTCGGGGCCGGCGTGATCTTCGCGTTCTTCGGGTTCAACGAGTCGTTCGCCGGGCCGGAGGGGTTGCCGAAGTTCACCGAGGAGCTCGACCGCTTCCTGCGCGAGACCCGGGCGCAGAATTACGGCGGCATGGGCCCGCCGCGCATCGTTCTCTTCTCGCCCATCGCCAACGAGACCCACCCGGATCCGAACTTCGTCGTGCCCGCCGAGAACAACCGCAACCTTGCGCTGTACACCAACGCGATGGCCGAGGTTGCCCGCGACCGCGCCGGCGTGACCTTCGTCGACCTCTTCGCGCCGTCGCAACAGCTTTTCACCGAGGCCGCCCGGCAGGGCCGCGCCCTCACGCACAACGGCCTGCACCTCACCGAGGCGGGCGATGCGGCCCTGGCGCCGGTGATCTTCAAGGCGCTTTTCGGCGAGGCCGCGCCAGCCACCGACATCGCGCGCCTCCGCGCCGCCGTGAACGCCAAGAACGAAATGTGGCATTCGCGCTATCGGACGGTCGACGGCTACAACATCTACGGCGCCCGCTCCAAGATCGCCTACGAGTCGGTCAAGGATGAGCCAAAGATCACCAACATCCAGATCATGCAGGAGGAGATGGCCCAGCGCGACGTCCTCACCACCGATCGCGATCGGCAACTCTGGGCGGTCGCCAAGGGCGACACCGCGGTCGTCGAGGAACTTCCGCTCCCACCGGTCACCCCGTTCGGCACGAACAAGCCGGGCCCGAAGCCGGACGGTACCTATGAGTTCATCGGCGGCGAGGAGGCCATCGCGAAGATGACGGTGGGACCGGGCCTCAGGGTGAACCTGTTCGCCGACGAAGCCAAGTTTCCGGAACTCTCCAAGCCCGTGCAGATGGCGTGGGACGCCCGCGGCCGGCTGTGGGTCTCGGTCTGGCCGAATTATCCCGAACGCACGCCCACGTCGAAAGTAGGCGATAGCATTCTGATCTTCGAGGACACCGACCGCGACGGCCGCGCCGACAAGGTCACGCATTTTCTCGACGATCTAAACTGCCCGACGGGATTTCAGTTTTTCAAGGACGGCCTCCTCGTGGTGCAGGCGCCGGATCTCTGGTTCGTCCGCGACACCGATGGCGACGGCAAGGCCGACTGGAAGGAGCGCATCCTGATGGGCCTGGACTCGGCGGACTCGCACCACACCGCCAACTCGCTCGTTTACGAACCCGGCGGCGCGATCTTGCTGAGCGACGGCGTCTTTCACCGCACCAACGTGGAGACCGCGGCAGGGCCCGTGCGCAACACCGACGGCGCGATCTTCCGTTTCGAACCGCTCACCGGAAAATTCGAGACCTACGTCTCGTATGGCTTTGCGAATCCCCACGGTCGCGCGTTCGACACTTGGGGCAACGACATCATCACCGACGCGACGGGCAACAACACCTATTTCGGCCCGGCGTTCAGCGGCCGCATCGACTACCCGGCCAAGCATCCGAAGATGAAGACGATTTGGGATCGTCCGTCGCGACCCTCGGCGGGCAGCACGATCGTCACGAGCACCCACTTCCCGGACGAATTCTGGGGAAATTATCTCAATCCGAACTGCATCGGCTTCCAGGGCATCTACCGCGTCAAGCTGGTGGACGACGGCTCCGGCATCCAAGGCGAACGGCAACCGGATCTCCTCTCGTCCTCGGACCGGAATTTCCGTCCCATCGATACGAGCGTGGGACCGGACGGCGCCATCTACCTGCTCGACTGGCACAATCCCCTCATCGGCCATCTGCAGAGCCACCTCCGCGACTCGAACCGCGATCACGTTCACGGCCGGATCTACCGGGTCACGCACGAGGGCCGCCCCCTCGCGCAAGCGCCGCCGATCGACGGACAGCCGATCCCCGCCCTGCTGGAATTGCTGAAGCGCCGCGAAAATCAGATCCGCATCCTGGCGAAGATCGAACTCGGCAAGCACGACTCCGCGAAAGTGATCGCCGCCGCGAAAACCTGGGCCGCCGCGCTCGACCGCAACGCGCCCGACTACCAGCACCACCTGACCGAGGCGCTCTGGTTGCAGCAGTGGCACAACGTGGTGGACGTCGATCTGCTCCAGCGCCTGCTGCGTTCGCCGGACGCCAACGCGCGGGCGGCGGCGACCCGCGTGCTTTGCTACTGGCGCGACCGCGTGCCCGACGCGCTCGCGCTGCTCCGGCGCCAGGCGGCGGACGAGAATCCGCGGGTGCGCCTCCACGCCGTGCGCGCCGCGAGTTTCTTCCCGAAAGTCGAAGCGACCGAGGTCGCCCTCGCCGCGACGAAGCTGGTGATCGACTACTATCTCGACTACACGATTGGCGAAACGCTGCGGCAATTGCGCCCGCATTGGCGCAAGAGCATCGGCGACGGCGACAAGGTTGCCGGTGGCGATCCCGCGAGCCTGCGCTATCTGCTGCGCACGCTCACGGTGCCGGAACTTCTGAAAATGCCGCGCAGCGCGGACGTCGAAGAAAACATCCTCGCCCGCCGGGGCGTGTCCGATGCCGTGCGGGCCGAAGCGCTCGTCGGGCTCGCCGGGAAACGCAACCTCAAGCCCGTCGGATTGCTGATCGCGACGATCGACTCACCGGCGGAAGTTGACGTCAAGAGCGTCGGCCGCCTGCTGCTCGCCCAATCGCCAGCCGACCTGGTGGCATATCGCGCGCCGCTGCTGAAACTCGCGTTGACCGACACCGCCGAGGGGCGCTCCTACGCCTGGGCCGCGGTCGCGCTGGCCGACGGCTCGCTCGATGCGGCCTGGAACGAGTCGATCAAGTCGCCGTTGTCGCAGGCCAGCCTGCTGGGCGGCATTCCCTTGATCCCCAACGCGGCGCTGCGCGCGACCGCCTACGAACGCGTGATGTCCATCCTCGCGCTGAATATCACGGATATTTCCGGTCCCGACAGCATCGTGGCTGCGATCCAGCGGGACGCGATCCGCTCGGCCGTGAGCACCCGGCGCGAGCCGGAGGCGGTGTTTGCGGCGCTTGGCTCCATGATTGCGCGCGGCTACCAGGTGCCGGCGGCGGCGCAGGGCCTCCGGGCTTTGCCGCGGGCCAGCTGGCCCGCCGAACCCACCGTCGCCGCGGCCAAGGCGCTGGTGGCGTGGGCGGGCAAGGCGCATCCCAGCGAGCGCACGGGCCGCGACTATATTGAAACGGTTCAGGTCGCAGACGATTTGGCGGGCTCCCTGCCGGCGGAGGAAGCGGACGAGCTGCGATCGGCGCTCACGGGATTGCGGGTCGCTGTGTTCGTCGTCCGTGCCGTGCCCGAGGAGATGCGCTACGACACCACCCGGCTCGTCGTGCAGGCCGGCAAGCCCTTCGAGATTATTTTCGAGAACCCCGACGGCATGCCGCACAATCTTGTCGTCGTGAAACCCGACTCCCGCGAGCGAATCGGCACCACCGCGACGACGATGCTGCCCGAGCAACGGGATGCCAAGGGGCGCGCGTTTGTCCCCGATTCGACCGATGTCATCGCCGCGACCAGGACCCTCGAGCCCGGCCAGAGCGAATCGCTGAAACTCAGCGCGATCCGGGCCGAGGGGACGTACGAATTCGTCTGCACGTTCCCCGGGCACTGGGTCGTGATGTTCGGTCAGCTCATTGTCACGAAAGACGTCGACGCGTTCCTTAAAGCCAATCCAGCCCCGGTCCCCGCCAAACCCGCGACCACGGCCGCGCACAGCCATTGAGGGACGGTGGGAGGGGCTTTATGCCCCGACTCATCATTCGCCCACCCCGTCGGGGCGTAAAGCCCCTCCCACCGCCAATCCCCTCTCCCCGTCTCTCTGTCCCTCCCTCTCTCCGTCTTATT
>JACQWL010000200.1 GCA_016209255.1 Verrucomicrobiota bacterium | reverse complement strand
CTGTAGGCCGCAGCCGGAAGCGTGGCGAGCACCGCGGCGTCTCTGGACGCGGCGGGGAGGGCGAACGCGCCGACGCCGGCAAACGCACCCGCCATCATCGGCCCGCCGGCCCAGTCGTCGTTGGTGCTCATGGCGGCGCTCGCGCCCGCGGGGATGACCTCGAGCTTGGGATCGGCGAGCGCGCCGGCGACGCCGAAGCTGCCGAGGGTCGGGCCGACGGCGCGCACGAGCAGGGATTTGCCTCCACTGCCGCGAACCACGAAGCCCACCGTGAGATCCCCGCCGGCCGGCACGAGGCCGCGCGTGGAGAGATTGGCGAGCCGGCTCGCGCCGCCGGTGGCGACGGTGAGGATCGCGACGCTGGACTCCGTGGTGGCGGCGCCGCCCGCGGACACGGCGACAGAATAAAAGCCGATCTCGGCAGGCCCCACGTTGGCGAGCGCGTAAGTGTCGCCCGTTGCCTCCGGAATCGCGGTGCCGTCCTTCTTCCATTGGTAAGCGAGGCTGCCGCCGCTGGCAGCGACGGTGAAGCGGGCGCCCGCACCTGCGTTGACATGCAGGGGCTGTGGTTGCGCCGTGATGACGGGCGCCGGGATGACGGGCGGCGCGATGACGGGCGGCACGATCGCCGCCGCCGCGCGCACGCCGTCGATGATCTGGCGAAAGCCGGCCGCGTTGTTCGTGCTGCCCCAACCGATGGTGTTTTTTACCACCTGCCACTGGCGATGCGTGGTGGCGTTGGCTGCGCCGTTGATGATGACGAAGCGCGGAATGGCGTTTTGGCCCACGAGGAACTGGTTGTACGCGACGCGCTGGAGATCGTCCACGACGAGGCTCGCTTGCACCTGCCGGACGAACGCGTCGGTGAGCGCGGGATTGGCGGACTCGATGTTGACCTCCATCACGACGACGGGGAGGCCGCTGGCATTGCCGCCGCGCGCGGCGTAGTAGCGTTGCACATTTTGCTCGAGCTCGGGCGATGACACCTGGCAGGGGGGGCACCAGTAGGCGAAGAAATCGAGCACGACGATTTTGCCGGCGAAATCGTAGAGCGACACCGGCTGGCCGGTGAGGCGGTTGCGGAGGGTGAAGTCGCGGGCGATGCCGCCGGTATCGACCGGCTGGGCGGACGCGAACGGCGCGGACGACAGCAGCGCCGCGCCGAGCAGCCAGCAGAGTTTGACGGAGGAGTTTTTCATGGGTGGATGGAGGAAGGAGGAGATTTCAAAACTCGCCGTGGAACGCCGCCTGGACGCGCAGCCACGTGCGATCGCGATAAAGGCGTGCGAATTGCCACGCCGCCGGCGGCACAGGAGCGTAGGCGGTGCGGTAGGGGCCGGCCTCGAGCCGCCACGCGTGGCGCGCACCCTGCCACCGCAGGCTGGCGGCGGCGTGCAGAGTATGCAGCGCGGGCGCGGCGCTGGACGGCACGAGCGGGTCGAGCACCTCGCCGCGGTCGCGGTAGCCGCGAACAAGGAGGCCGGCGAACCAGCGGTTAGCCCAGTCGCGGTCGAGCGCCAGTTGGAGCCACGCGGCGCGCAGCGTCGGCGCTTCGCGCGTGGCGCCGGCGGTGGCGCGCAACACCCACTGTTCGGCCGGTGTCCAGTTGGCCGAGCCAATGATGGTGTGGCGGCGCGCGCGGCCGGTCGTGTCGGCGGCGGAGCCGTCGAGCCGCAGCCGCACGAGCGGTGTGGCGATGTGCTCGAACGAGAGATTCGCGCTGGACGTGTGCAGCCGCTCGCGCCCGCGCAGCAGCGGTTGCCCGATCCGCGGCTCGTAGCCCGGCGCGACCGTGTCCGCGCGCCGCGTGAGCATCGCCTGAAAAAAAGTGCTGCCCGGCCGCCACGCCCAGCGCGCGCCCGCAGCGGCGTGCCAGCCGTGCGGCGCCGCCGGCGCGTAACCGGGTGCGCCGGCAAACAACTGCCGATCGTATTCGTCGATCCACATCGAGCGGTGATCGCCGAAACCGCGGTAGAGGCCGCCGCCGGCGAGGGCGGTCCAGCGGCCGCCGAAATCCCGGCGGGCGTCGAACTGCGCCGCGCGGCGCGTCTCCGTGCGGGCGGCGGCACGCGTGATGAGGTCGGCGGGCGCAGGAGAATAATCGACCGCCAGTCGGCTCCAGCCGAGGGTGACGGCAGCTTCGCGGCCCGGCCCCGACCAGAGCGCGCCGGCGGTGGTGTCGCTCACCTGCACGTCGGAGGCGAAGAGTCCTTCGGCGGCGAGATGGAATTTGGCGCCGGTGTCGGAGGACCCGAATACCTTGGCGGCGAGGCCGAGCGCGGCAATGATCACGGGGGTGCGCATGACGGAGTCATTTGCACGCGGTGCAACCCGCGGCGGGCGCGCCGCCGCTGGCGGCCGCGCCGGGCTCGAGCCGCGTGTTGAGCTGTGGGCCATAGACGAAGGCGCCGCGGTCCTGGAAAACCATGTTGGCTTTCGAGACGCGCTCCTGCTGCCAGACGGGCACCTGCTGGCAGCCAGTGGGCGCAAGCGGTGACGCGACCAGCGCGAGGGCGAGCAGGCCGCGCGGTCGCGCGGGGCTGCGATGGGTGTATGCGCTTTTCATGGGTTGATGTCGGGCCGGTCGTGATCGCTCGAGTCGACGGCCACCAACACGGTGAGGAGGGCGAGAATGAGGACGCAGGGAATCATGGTGATTTGCATTCCAAAGCGGGATTTCGCATCAAAACGGATCGCCGACCGGCGAATTTTTTTGAGGCCCGCGGACAAACGCGACCTCGCCGGCGGGCGGCGGCCACCATGCGGCGGACGGGTGCCGGAGCGGGCGGAGCGATTTCATCCGGCTGGATGGTTACGGCTACACTGACTGCCCAGGCGGGTTGGGAACCGGCGGTGGCGCGAGGCAGCGCTCGCGACGTCCTCGTCGAAATGGACACGGACCTTCCGCCGCACCTGCTGCGGCTGGCCTCATGCGCACAGGCAGGGGCTCTGCGGGCTTTTCCCCATGGATTCGAAGCGTTGATGGATTGGCCGAAAACGATTTCCCAATCCCTGAACCGCCTCGAATCCCTGGGAGCCGGATTGAGCGCCTGCGGATTCTCGTTCGTGGCAGGGCCTGCGCCTGCCTGCCTCGCGATGGCGCGGCGATGGCCCCCTTGCCGCGCCATCGCGCTGCGACCGCGGGAGGTCGGCCCGCCATCGAACGATGCACGGACTTTAGACGTCGTATCTACGTTGCGACGAGCCCAGGCGAGTAGCGGAAGGAAAAAAAGCCCGGCTTTCACCACCCGCGCCAAAACGGTCTGTCAAGAGTCAACCCCTGTCCCCTTCGGCCGGCTCTGGATGTCGCCCGGTCCGCCGTCTGCCCAGCCGGCCATCCCAGCACGCAATGCAGCCGCCTGGAGGAGGCCAAGACGGGCCGGATCAATTTTCGCTTCGAGTGGAACGACACCCGCTGCGGCGCCTGCCCCAGGCGCACGGAGTGTGTCGGCCCCACCCAGTCCCATCGCACCCTCGTGGTCGGAGAACATCACGGCTTCCTGCAGGCCCGCCGCCGGGAAATGCAGATCGAGGCCTTCCAAAAGGAAATGCATCGCCGCAACGGCATCGAAGGCTCGCACAGCGAGCTGGTCCGCGGCTACGGGCTGCGGCGCGCCCGCTATCGCGGCCAGCCAAAAGTGCGGCTGCAAAATTATCTGATTGGCGCCGTCTGCAATGTCCGGCGACTGGTTCGCCGCCTCGTGTGGGAGGCCGCGCAGGCCCCTTGAGTCCAGCCCGCCTCGGTCGCGGCCGGCGCCGATCGTAATTATCTAGAGAATACCAACTCCGACTACGAACTGCGCCTTACCGAAAGCTATTGTCCCAATTGCCACCTCCACAACGAAATCGAGCCCCAGAAAAAAAACACCCGAAAAAATACCGCCAATTTCAATCAAAACACTGCGCAGTACCGCCCTCGCTCAAGGAGTTCTTCAGCAGAATCCATTATCAAGAACTGACCCCGGGTGTTTGTCCTGACCCCGGGTGTTTGTCCGCGGTACATTCCCAAATCCGTCGGGGCGTAAAGCCCCTCCCACAACAAGTACTGCCACCGATCTTGGGCTGGAGGAACCGGCAACCGGGAGATGCGCCCGCGGAGCGGCCGGCCCACCCAATTGCCGGCACACTGGGGACGCGACGCCCCCGCGCGCGTGGGATGGAAATGATCGATCAAATCGCTCAAGGCGAAAGCTCCACTCGCCCGAATCGGGGCTTCCCACTGCCTGGCCCGGGACCAAATTCGTGCTTCGCGTCACTACCAAGTTGGGACTCCTCCTTATGGGGCGGAATTCCCCCGTTACTTGGCCGCTCGCGCGAGTTCAAACGCATCCCGCTCCCTCTTCCACTCACCGGCGTCGACTGATTTTCCCCACTTCTCGTAAAGGCGGATTCCCGCCTCCAGCACCGCCCGCAGCCGTGTGCGCCTGTCAGCCGGAATTTTCATCGCCCGCGCGAAAAGACCCTTGCGCGCTTCCACGAGCAATGGCCCGGCTTCGGCAAATTTCGTCTGTTCGATCAATGCCTCGCCGAGCAACGTCATGGCATCGAATCGAGACCAGTCATCTGGCAGGAGTTTTTCCCGCAAGCGGAGGAGTTCCCGAAAGCATTCTCCCGCCCGGGCGGGTTGGCCGGCTGCGAGATAATCGGTGCCCAAGTCCTCCAGCGTTATTCGCGCGGTCCTATGTTCACGCCCGATTTCCCCTGTCTGTGCTGCAAGCAAGGCGGAGCGCAGGGCGAGCAATTCGTCGAACCTCCTGGCCGCGCGGAGATCGTCTCCGCGCTCCTTCATGACCATCCAATGCAGGGTTTCCTTGATGAAGGCCTGCGTATCCTCGTCGCGTTTCGCGCGCCACTCTGCCGCTTTCGCCGGACGTTCCCAATCCGTGTAGAGTCGCACGAGCCCATCCAGGGTTTCGAGAATAGGGCGGCGCGTGCCCACCGGATTGCCCGCTTTCAACGCTTCGTATCCTTCGACGAGCAGCGTCTCGGCCTCTCCAAACTTGCGCTGGGCGACGAGCACGCCGCCCAAACGGTGCTGCGTAACGAAGCGGACGAACTGTTTCGGAATGGCGGCTTTGCGAATTTCGCAGGCTTCGCGTAATGCCGTCTCGGCCTCCGGGTTGCGGCCCAGCAGACTCAGCGACATTCCCAACGAATCCAGGCACGCACTCCGCGGGAGGCGGGCCGAATTCGCCGGGAACAATTCCGCCCACTCCCGCATCAGCGTCGCGGCGGCTTCGAAATTGGTTTCGGCGGTCAGCCGGGTCCACTCATCCGAGACGAGGGACAGGGCATTGCGGGCTCGTTGACCGCCTGCCTTGCGTGCCGTATCGAACACCGCGGCGACGATCTCCTCGGCTTCCTGTGTCTTGTTTTGCCGGCGCAGCGTTTGCACGAGCACCCGTTGGAATCGCGGGATCAGGAAACTCTCCGGCCCGAAGAGGCGTTCCGTGGTCTTCAGCCCTCGGCGGAATACTTCCTCCGCTTCGTCGAGTCGCCCCATCAGGAGGAAGAGTTCGGCGCGATTCAATTCCGTGCCCAGCGTATCCGGGTGATCCGGGCCGAGCGTGCGGCGCTGGGCCTCGAACAGCTGTGTGTAGAGCCGATCCGCCGCCTCGCGATCGTGCGTGTTTCTGACCTGCGACGCATACGAGTGCAACGCGATGAGCGTTTCGCGGTGATCGGGACCGAGTGTGCGCAAGGCCAGTTCATACGTCGGGCCCGCGAGACGGCGGAACTCCTCCCGCTCGAGTGCATGGTACAGAGTGGTCGTCAGCTCGTTCGCAGTTGTGAGCGTTTGCTCGTGGCTCGCCCCAAACAACCGGGTCTGAGCCTCGAGCGCTCTTCGCAGCAGTTTTTCGGACTCGCCGTATCTGCCTTGTGCCCGCCGCAACGCCCCGAGCGCACGCGTCGACGCGAGCGTGTCGGAGTGTTCTTCGCCGAGGAGGCGCTGTCGCGTCGCGAGGGCCGAAACCAGATGAGGATCGGCCGCAGGGTTGGAACCGATGCCGCGGTAAGACTCGCCGATTGTCGCGCGCACGCTCGCCTCCAGCAGCGGGTTGCCCTCGAATGCCTTCGGGATCCGCGCGGCGGCGTTGTTGAGCACCTCCTTGACGGTGATCTCCCTGCCCTGCGCGACCTCCGGATTCGCCGACCCGAGCATGTCAGAAACGAGAAACCGGTTGATGCTCTCGACCTCCGAGCGACGTTGGTCGGCGAGAGCGCGGGCGGCGGCCTCGGCGGCACGGGCGGTTTTTTCGCGTTGATACCGCCAGGTGGCGAAGCCGAGGCCAACCACGAGAGCCGCGGCGATCGCGGTCACCGCGCCGACCGCGAGCCTGTTCCGCCGGACGAGCTTTCGTAACCGATAGGCGCGGCTCGCCGGCCGCGCCACAACCGGTTCGTCGTGCAGGTGCCGCAGCACATCGAGCGCGAGCCCGTTCGCCGTTTCGTAGCGCCGCGTCCGGTCCTTCTCAAGGCAGCGCATCACGATCCAGTCGAGGTCGCCGCGCAGCAGCGTCGAGAGCTGGGCGGGGGCGGTGCCGCGGTGTTTCGCGACGGTGGAGCGATCGGCGTCGGTGAGCGTCGAGAGCCGCGTGGAGGGCCGGGGCGGTTCGACCTCGCGGATGATGCGGCGGATCTCGTCGAGGCCGGCGCTGACGAGCGATTTCGGATCGAAAGGCGGTCGCCCGGTCAGCAACTCGTAGAGCAGGACGCCGAGGGAGTAGATGTCGCTGCGCGTGTCGATATCGAGGCCGCTGAGCTCGGCCTGCTCGGGGCTCATGTAGGCGGGGGTGCCGATGAACTGCTCGAAGGCGGTGAAGAGCGTGGCGTCGGTGAGGCGGCCCTGGGTCGCTTTGGCGATGCCGAAGTCGATCACCTTCGGGACGGGCACGCCGTCGTGGAGCGTGACGAGGATGTTCGAAGGCTTGAGGTCGCGGTGGATGATCCCCTTCTGGTGCGCGTGCTGCACAGCATGGCAGACTTGGGCGAAAAGCTCGAGGCGCCGGGCGGTAGGCAGATTCTGCTCGTCGCAGAACTTCGTGATGGGAATACCGCGGACGAGCTCCATCACGAAAAACGGCCGGCCGGCGTCGGTTGCGCCGGCGTCAAAGACCCGCGCAATGTTCGCGTGGTCCATCAACGCGAGGGCCTGCCGCTCGGCCTCGAAGCGGGCGACGACCTCCTTGGTGTCCATCCCGAGCTTGATCACCTTGAGGGCAACCCGGCGGCGGACGGGCTCCTCCTGTTCCGCCATGAACACGACGCCGCAGCCGCCTTCGCCGAGTTTCTGCAATAGTTTGTAGCGGCCAATGCGGTCGCCGACGGCGGCTTCGACGACGCGCGGGGCATTTTGCGTCACAGCTTGGGCGAGATCGGCAGCGGGTGGGGACTCCATGAAGCTGCGGGCCGCCTCGTCGGCGCGCAGCAGCGCCTCGATCCGGGCGCGCAGGGCGGCGTCGCCGGCGCAAACTTGGTCCAAGTAAGCCGCGCGTTCCGCGGCGGGCAGTTCCGCGGCACGGGAGAAGAGTTCTTCTTCGTTGGGTGGCAATGGAACACTCATCGTCGGTCAGACTGGATTCGGCATTTGGTGACCACGGATCACACGGATAAGAACGGATAAAGACCGCGAAGGCTTGGGATTGCCGGCGCTCATCCCAGCGGCGGAGCAGTTAACCCGGCAGGCGACGACCCTCATCTCGGCAATTTCTTCTTCATCCGTGCGCATCCGTGTAATCCGTGGTTTCAACTGCGGTTCATAGCCGTAACGATGCAATGGCGTGTAGGGCCGTCGGTCGCCGACGGGCCGCTTCGCAACGGAAAGACGCGGCATGGCGACAAGCGCCAGCCCTACACCATTTGGTGGCCGTCCGTTCATTCGTGAATGCGGATTCGACTGCATGAATACGGGCTTAGGTTTACTCTCAATGCGAGAATCGGGGACGAAACGTATCATCGACTTCTTATTTCGTCGTAGAGCCACGCCCGGGCGTAGGTCCACCAGCGTTTCGCGGTGACTTCGGAGATCCCGAGGGAGCGCGCGGCTTCCGCATGGTTCAGCCCGGCGAAATAGCGCAGTTTCACCAGCT
>JACQWL010000195.1 GCA_016209255.1 Verrucomicrobiota bacterium | reverse complement strand
TGGAGGTCGCCAATACGTGCAGTCGGCAGGTAATCATGGGAGTTGAGGGCAAACCGGCATTCCTAGGCCGTAACGATGCAGTTTGATGTAGGGCCGCCGCTTGTCGGCGGGCCGCAACCCGAACGAAGGCGGCCCGGCGGCAAGCGCCGGCCCTACATTCACCGGGTTTCGATATCATTTCATTCGAGAGCGGATTCCGAATGCATGGTCACGGCTCAGTCCGACCGGCGGCTACGGGAGCTTCTCGAGCTCCGCAACGGTCCACGGCTTGCGATCGCCTTCCTTCGCGCGGATTGCGGCCACCTTCTCCGTCGTGATCGGCCCGCCCTTGTTGCCCCAATCCTGGCGAATATAAGTCAGCACCGCGGCGACTTTGTCGTCGCTCCAGTTGAAACCGGATCCGGCGACGCGGCCGAATGGAGGCATCGCCGAGTTGTAGTCGACCCCGTTGACCTTGATCGGGCCTTGCAGGCCGTGCAGAACAATACGGATGACGCGCTCCTCGGAGCCGGTGACCCAATCGGAACCGACCAGCGGCGGAATCGCACCGGGCATGCCGAGGCCGGTGGCCTGATGGCACGTGTTGCACGTGGCGTTGTTAAAAAGTTTCTTGCCCACCGCAACCGGATCAGCCTGCGCGGCGTCCGCGGTTCCGCCGGCCAAACCGGGCTTCGCGTTCTCGTCGAAAATACGCGGATCGAAGCGGCCGGAGTACCGATTGAGGTAGGTGCCCGCGAAAAAGATCAATCCACTGAAGATGAAAAGCAGATTGAGCGGGAGGAGCTTGTAACGGGCCTTCTCGTCGGGCTGCTTGCCGAGAAGCTTGGCGTGCGCCGCGAGCAGGCTCTCGTCCGTGACGGCCGCCTGGTCGAGGCGCGGATCTGAATTGAGAGGAGCGTTCATTGCTTCCCCTCCCCGGCCTTTTTCTTCACGTCGGGCACGGTGGCCGGGACGGCTTTCTGATCGGGCTTCGCCGGCGCGGTCTTCGGGGCCGGGCGCGGTACCGGGCGCGACTCGGGATAGTCGTAAGGGGTGCTCAAACTCAGGAGGTAGGCGACGAGCGATTGCGCCCGCTCGGTCGGGACGATTTCCGAGCCTGGCGCCGGCGCGAGTTTGCCCGTCAGCTTGATGGCTTTGGCGGATGGTTCGCCGACCACCTGACGCGTATCAAACAGGAAGCTGTAGCCGGGATGCGTCGGACTTCCCAGGTAAAGGAGCTTCGCCAAATCCTCGGCGTCAGGCGCGGAAGGCTTGCGACCCGCGAGATTGGTCAAATCCGGTCCGAGCCGCGACCGGCCCAACTGTGGGCGCGCCTGGTGAACATAATCGCGCGCCACGCTCTGGCGCTCACCCCAGCCCCGCGCCCGGTCGGAGCCGTAGTCCGGGCGTCGAACCTGCTGGGTGTGACACGCCGCACACCCGAGGTCGGCGTAAACGAGCTGCCCTCGAGCGGCCATGCCCGGGGCGAGTTCCGGGAAGGACTTGCCCTCGGAATCGTCGTAGTACGGCGTCAGTGCGCCCAGCTGCAGGTGAGAGCCGAGCACGATACCCGCCCACGAAATCGCGAGCGCGCCAAAAAGGCCAAGAAGCAAAAGCGGGCCGTTTTTCATGACGCGGGCGCCTCCAACGTGGAAGGTTGGCGAAATGGATTCTCCGCCGGCGCCGCCGTCAGGCAGCAGGCACAGGCGCTCTGGCAGAAGTGGACCAGGAAAAGAAGGTTGGCGCCGAGCACCAGCAGCTGGGCGCCGGAAGCGACGAGCAGCGGGAGGCGGACGTGGCCAAAAATGTCGCTCAGCGCCACTTTCGCGTCCAACAAAGCGTCCGCCTGCGTCCAACCGGCGACGGCCAGCGCCCCAATCAACACCACGACGCCGGTCATCACGAACCAACGATGCCCGTCAGCAAGCGCAGACGAGGCCCATGTCCGGCCCGTCAGGCGCGGCACCATGAAGTATATCCCACCGAAAAGCATCATCGAGACGCCGCCGGAGAGTCCCAGTTGCTCCAGCGCGCTGGCGAGAAACGTGAACTGCGTATCGACCGCCACGCTGCGGAAGGATGTAAGCGCGTCGAGCGCGCCCGTGAGCACATAGGCCACGAGCCCGAACCGGATGAATCTGATTGCCGTGCCGCTGGTGCCGCAGGCACCGCGGAGATTCAGCGTCACGACCATGTAGTGAAACAACAGCATGGCGCACGCGACCACCGCGATCGTCGCGATCCACGCCGGAACCGGGCCCCCGACCAGGTGGCGGCCTCCGGTCCAGGTGCCGACAAAAATGAGCGTCCAGAAGCCGAGCGGCGCGAAATCGTAGCTCGGCAGCACGCGACCCGCGACCTTCGGCACGACGTAGTAGGCGCCGGCGAGCGCCATCGGCGCGAGCCAGCAGGCCCACAGGCTTTGCGCATACCAGCCGGCCGCGATCGCCTGGAGCGTGCCGCGAACGGGGGCCCAGAGCAGCACGACTTGCGCGGCGGAGAACAACCACGGGAAAAGAAAAAGCGCGGCCACCGCATACCATTGCGAGGCGTAAGTGCCATCCGTCCGCCGACCCGACCACGCCAGCACCCCCGGGACCGCGATGGCACCGTAGGCCAGGAGCATCGCCGGCTGGACATACCGCGGAAGCTGGAAGTGCGCGAACGATGTCATGTCGCCGGTGGCGATGCCGATGAGGCCGCCGATCACGCCCAGGTTCCAGAAGACCGTGCCGACGACGGCCCAGTTCAGGGCCCGCAGCGGCGAACCGCCGAGACGGCCCAGGACCCACAGCCCAAGCGCGAGGCCCGCGTTCGCCGCCCAGCCATAGATGAACGCAGTCTCGCGCAATGCCTCCGCCCGCCCATGGGTCAGCCAGGAACAGTCCGCCATGAAACCGGGCGAATGCAGTTGGATCGACGTGATGAGCGCGAAAATGCCGCTGGCAACGAGCCACCCCAAGCCGGACCCCACCAGCAGGAGCAGCGGGCCCCGGGCCTGGGTGTCGATGGCGGTGACTTCGGCCGTAGTGGCGCGGGTCGGAGCGTTAATCATCTCGGGAAAAAGTTGGCGCGCGGCCGGTTATTTCTTCGCGCCGTATTGCTGCACGGTCAGTTCCATCGCGCGCCCGATGGGCAGCTGCACCACACCCGTTTTCTGGTCGACCCACGCATAGGAGGCGGCCTGCTTCGATTGCTGCTCGCGGAGTTCGTTCAGGGTCGCGCGACGGCTGGCCACCGTGGCTTTCCACTGGAGTTCCTTGGGCAGGTTTTCCGCGGCGGCGTTCTGCGGCGCTACGGCGGTCGGCACATAAAAATGCCGCACCACGAACACAAACACCGCCAGCAACGCCAGGATGAAGAGCGTGGTGAGCAGCGAAACCGGCCGGGCGGCGGCCGGGCGCGATGGACTCGGGGCAGTCGTTTCACTCATGGTGCGTGAGGCTCTCGATGATGCGCGGGTCGCGGATCGGGATGAGTTTGGCGGTCGGGAAATTGCGGAGGTAGGACCACACGCACACGCCGCCAACCCCCACGACCGCGGTGATCGACCAGAGCAGGTTGATCGAGAAGAGCGGCAGGGCGTTGCCGTGCGCGTCCTTCAAGGCGGGCAGGACGTTGTAGCAGATGTCGAAAAAGATGACGGCGAGAATCCAGAGCGCGATGCGGCGGATGATGTGCTGCGTCACCTTGTAGCGATACGACAGCAGGAGGCAGAAGGGGACGACGAAGTGCCCGAAGAGAATGACGACGATGCCGACATATTTCCACTGGTTGGGTGTGCCGTCGGCGTTCACCTCGCGGAGGTTGTACCAGAACGTCTCTTCCGGAACGTTGGCGTTCCAGATGAGGAAATATTGGGAAAAGGTCACGTAGGCCCAGAACACGGTGAAGGCGAGCATGAGCTGGCCGATGCTGTGAAAATGATTCGTGTTGAGCACGCCCTGGTAGTCGCCGCGGCGATAGAGCCACACCATGATGAGAACGCCGATCGAGAGCGCGCCGCGCACGCAGTTCGAGAAGAACCACACGCCATACATCGTCGAGAACCAGTGATACTCCAGGCTCTTGACCCAAAAGATGGCCGCAAAGGTGAGCGAAAGCGCCGTCAGCGGAAGACCGAGGGCCGCGGTCTTGCGATTTATGGATGTCCACTTGACATCGCCGTCGGCGTCCTGCGCCACCGAGGCCCGGCGCAGCCGGGCGGAGAGCCAGATCCAGAGGGCGAAAAATCCGGCCGTCGATCCGACGAACATGGGCAGGCTGAGAAAGCCCTCTTTCTTCAAGTAAAGCGGATCCGCCCCAACCGTGTGGCCACCGTGCAGCTCGTGCGCGAGGTTCATCCAGGGCCAGACGAGGTCGTGGGAGCCGAGCAGCGAGACAATGACCAGCGGGGCGAAGAGCAGCGCCAGCCACTTGAACGAGCCGAGCCAGAGTTCCCACTGGCGGCGGACGGCGGCCGACCACGAGGCGTCGACGATGTGGTGGATCAGCACCAGGAGCAGCATCCCGATCGCGATCGCCGTCCAGTAAGTGACCCCAACGAGCCAGGATATCGCGACGACCTGCGCGCCCGAGACGAAGAGCCCGAGCGCGGTCAGGACGATGCCGGCGATGCCAATAACAAGCGCCCTGCCCGCCGCGGAGGCGGTGGGGGAGCCGGCGGGAAGAGCGGTGGCAGTGGGGGTGCTCATTGGAGGCCGAGAGTCTGTCGGGCCGCGGCGTCGGTGACGTCCGCCGCCGTGCCCGTCTGCGCGCGCTGGAGGGCACGGAGATAGGCAACGACCGCCCAGCGATCCTCGGGCGAGAGCTTTCCGGCATAAGGCAGCATGTTTTTGTTCGGCGAGCCGTGCGCGATCGTGGTGTAAAGTTCACCCTCGGCCATCTTGCGAAGGCGGTCGTCGTGATAGGTCGGGGTCGCACCCATGCCGTATCGCTTCGTAATGCCGTTGCCATCGCCAATCGTCCCGTGGCAGGGCGCGCAGAATATCGTGTAGCGGTCGCGGCCGCGCTGGACGAAATTCAAGTCGACCGTGAGCGCCGCCGGGAAGCCCCGGGCGAAGGCGCCGGAGGCGTCCTTGCCCCGGTAGAGCTGGTCGTCCTCTTCCAGCATGCCACGCATGACGGTGTGCTCGGGCGGCACCCGGTCGGCGCGGCCGTCGGCGAAGAACTCGCTCGACGACTGCGGACGAAATTTCGGTTGCTGCCTCATGGCGGGAAATGCCCACTCGGGAAACACGTCCATTGGCGGCAGCGTGAAACTCGTGCCCCGGAAGCCCAGGACGGAAACCGTGAGCACGACCACAAACGCGGTGACGAGGTAAACGTTGCGCATGGCTCAGGCTTCCAGCTCCTGGATGTCGCGGCCGCCGGCCTGCGCGAGGAGGGCCTTGGTGTTGGCGAGGTTGAAACGCGGATCGCGCGCCTCGATGACAATGTAGAAGGTGTCGTCCATGCCGCGGCGGATGTGATCGTACTTCAGCACCGGGTGGTAATGCATCGGCAGACCATTCACGACGAACATCCCGATGATCGTGGCAAAGGCGGTGAAAAGAATCGCCAGCTCGTAGCTCACCGGGAACGCGAAGATCGGACTGAACATCGGCTTGCCCCCGACGATGAGCGGATTCTCAACCGCACCCGTCCACCAAACCAACGTCATCCCGGTGACCAGGCCGGTGATGCCGCCCGCGAGGGAAATGCGCGGGACGATGGAGCGCTTGAGGCCCATCGCCTTGTCGAGGCCGTGGACGGGGAACGGCGTGATGACGTCCCAATGGCGGTAGCCGGCGTCGCGCACTTTCTCCGCGGCGCGGTAGACGTCGGGCGTCTTGTCGAAGGTGGCGATCAGACCGAAAGATTGGGCAGCCATGGTCGGGTCGGATTAATGGTGGCGCGGGTGAGGCGCGGCGGCGCCATCCCTGGCGGCATCGCCGTGGTCGTGACCATGGGCGTCCGCCGCGGGCGTGACCGCCTTGAGCTCGGCCATCGGCATGAGGGGCAGAAAGCGGACGAAGAGCAGGAACAGCGACGAGAACACCCCGAAGGTGCCGAAGAACGTGAAAATCTCGACGACACTGGGCGAATAGTAGCCCCAGCTCGAGGGCAGGAAGTCGCGGGCGAGCGAAGTGACGATGATGACAAAGCGTTCGAACCACATGCCGACGTTGACGAAGATGGCGAGCACCCACACGAGTGTGGTGTTGTTGCGCACGCGCCGCGACCAGAAGAGCTGCGGCGTAATCACGTTGCACGAGATCATGACCCAGTAGGCCCAGGCGTAGTGGCCGAACGCGCGGTTGATGAACGCGAAGCCTTCATACGGGTTCGCGCTATACCACGCGATGAAGAACTCGATCGAGTAGGCATACCCTACGATGGTGCCCGTCGCCAACGTGATCTTGCACATGCAGTCGATGTGATACTGCGTGATCAGATCTTCGAGGTGAAAGACCGCGCGCAACGGCAGGATGAGCGTCAGCACCATGCCGAAGCCGGAGAAGATCGCGCCGGCGACGAAATAGGGCGGGAAAATCGTCGTGTGCCAGCCGGGAATCAGCGAGACGGCAAAGTCGAACGACACGATGGTGTGCACCGACAGCACCAGCGGGGTCGAGATGCCGGCCAGGATCAGGTAGGCCATCTCGTAATTGCTCCAGTGGCGGTTGGAACCGCGCCAGCCCATCGCAAAAACGCCGTACAAGAACGAACGCACCTTGTGACCCGCGAAGAAGAACCGATCGCGCAGGGTGGCGAGATCGGGAATCATGCCGACATACCAGAACAGGACCGATACCGTCCCGTAGGTCGAGACCGCGAACACGTCCCACTCGAGGGGGGAGCGGAAATTCTGCCAGATGACGTTCGAATTCGGGATGGGGAAGAGATACCACGCGTACCAGATGCGACCGACGTGGAAGACCGGGAAGATCGCGGCGCACACGACGGCGAAGATCGTCATCGCCTCGGCCGCGCGGTTGATCGACGTCCGCCACTTCTGGCGCAGGAGGCACAGGATCGCGGAGATCAGCGTGCCCGCGTGGCCGATGCCGATCCAAAAGACGAAGTTGACGATGTCCCACGCCCAGTTGACCGGATTGGCGTGGCCCCACACCCCGACGCCGGTGGCGACGAGATACGTCAGGCCGGCGACCGTGAACGACGCCACAAAACACGCGACGCTGAAGCAGACCCACCACCACACCGGCGTCTTGCCCTCGATGATACCGCAGATCTTTTCGGTGATCCACGAGAAGCTGCGGTGGTTCTGGACCAGTACCGCGCGCGGCAGCACCGCGGGTTTCACTTCCTGCAGGATCGCGGGCCCGTTCGACGCGCTCAGGGCCGGCGCGGTGGCGGCGTGTTCGACGTGAGCCATCAGCGAGGTCCTCCCAGCTGCCCCGATCGTGGTCCCGTCCCTGCGCTCCCGCGCCGGGCCGCAACATGTGGCCCGCTCCGTGAGGATCGGGAATCGAAGTGGAAACGGCCAGTCGCAGTCGTGTTCATGCTCCGTGCCCACCCTTCTTCCCGGCTCCAGGGGCGTCATGCCCGTGACCGCCGCCGTGGCCGGCCGGGACGTTCTTCTTGTTGTACTCGACGCGACTCAGCGGCAGCGCACCGTAATCCGGCATCTTCGGGTTTGGGTTGCGGAGCTTGCCGGAATACGTCGTGCGCGGACGGGTGTTGAGATAACCGAGGACGGCGTAATCCTGTTCGCGCTTCTTGGCGATGCTCACGGCGCTGTCCTCTTTGAGGATGTTGCCAAAGACGATGGCCTCGACCGGGCACGTCTGCTGGCAGGCGGTCTTGATCGTGCCGTCGGGGACAACGACGTCGCCTGGCCGGCCGGCCTGCGCCATCTTCACCTTGTGCTCGATCTTGCCGTTCTGGATGCGTTGCACGCAATACGTGCACTTTTCCATCACCCCGCGCATGCGCACGGAAACCTCGGGATTCTTCACCATCTTCACCAGCTCCGGCATGCCGTAGGGGGCAAGCTGGCCCATATACAGGCTGTCCAGTTGCCGCTGGTTCCAGTCGAAGAAATTAAAGCGGCGGACCTTGTACGGACAATTGTTCGCGCAGTAACGGGTGCCGATGCAGCGGTTGTAGGCCATGACGTTCAGGCCTTCCTCGTCGTGCACGGTCGCGTTGACGGGGCACACGGTTTCACACGGGGCGAGTTCGCAATGCACGCAGGTCATCGGCTGCAGCGAGATCTGCGGATCCTCGGGCAGCTCGCGATTGCCCTCGCCGCCGAAGGCCCCGGCATCGGCCGTGCCGCTCGAATAGTAGCGGTCGAGCCGGATCCAGTGCATTTCACGGCCGCGCATCACCTGGTCCTTGCCGACGATCGGAATGTTGTTCTCCGCCTGGCAGGCGACGACGCACGCGTTGCAGCCGATGCAGGTGTTGAGATCGATGGACATGCCCCACTGGTGGTCGCCGTCGAGCGGCGGGTTCACGTAGAGCGAGTTGCCGCGGGGAATCAACGTGGCGCGCTGCTGCGGCGTCATCTTTTCGCCGTATTCGCCCAGAATCGTCGGCGAGTGGGACTCCATGCCGATGGTTTTGACGTAGGCGGGATTCTCCTGATAGCTTTCGGCTCCTTCGTAGTTCGCCTCGCGCACGATGTCGCGCCCTTCCATCGACCAGTGCTCCTGCGTGTTGGCGAGAAGCATACGCGCACCCGTATTGGTCAGCTTCGCCCCGGTCGCGATGTGCCTCGCCCCGCTGGTGCGGAGCGGATAGGCGCTGAATCCAGCGTCTTTCCCCACCCGGCCGGTCGCCGTGCGGCCGTAGCC
>JACQWL010000194.1 GCA_016209255.1 Verrucomicrobiota bacterium | reverse complement strand
TCCCTGGCGATGATCTTCTCCACGATCTCCACGGTGATCGGCTCGATATAGGTCCGGTCGGCAAAGTCAGGGTCGGTCATGATCGTGGCCGGATTGGAGTTGACCAGCACGACGCGAAAGCCCTCTTCTTTGAGCGCCTTGAGCGCCTGAGTCCCGGAATAGTCGAACTCGCAGGCCTGGCCGATGACGATTGGGCCGGCACCGATGATGAGGATGGATTTCAGGTCGGAGCGTTTGGGCATGGGCGCAGATTTCGGCGAGGGTTGAGAGCGGGGAAACGACCCGCAAGCGGGAAAGCGGGGTCGAAAGCGGAGTGGAGGCGGTTTGAAAACTCGTCCGCTGACAGCGAGCGGGCGGCGGTTTTGCTCTGCGCATCGTGACCGCCGCGATCGATTCGACGATTCCGTCAAGCACCCTGCCGGTGCCGGCCGGTTTTTCGATCTGCTGCTCAGATCTGCGTCGTCGAGCCGTTCGGGGCGCAAGGACGCGAAGGGGCCGTTACACGGCATGGGTATCGACGGGGGTGCCTTGGATTCTTCACCCGTCACTGTCCGCTTTGAACCCCTCCCAGCCCCAACGCCCTGAAAATCCAGTTTCCTGTCAGCAATAGTCACGTAAGTAACCCTGCCATATTATGAGATCCAACAGCCCCATGCGAGCCCTCCTGCTATTAGGGATTCTCTACTCGTTACCCACCGCGCCACTGAGCGCCCAATCTGAGGCCGCAAAGCAACTAACCATTTCAAAGGCCACTATTGGAGGTCTGAACACGGGCGATCCAAAGGGGTCAGGGGCGATCCAAAGGGGTCAGGCCGCTAGTTGTTAGACCGAAGCCGTTGGCGATCATGCTGGCGGCGGATCAAATTAACATCTAGCGGACTGACCCCGTGCGTTCTCCCGCGGATGGATTCGAGGATCATGCCTGGAACGTAAGCGGCGAGCCGAAACCATCAAGAAGGATTCCGATTTTGGAAACACTCACGCACGGCGAAGTGGTTGCGGTTGGGTTGCCGCCGCCCCGCGCCCCTAACTACGCCGTCAAAGGGTGGGCCGGGCGCTCCGCGCACGGCCTCAACCGTGGCAGGACGCATGGCCGGGCGCGGAGCCCACGGCCCACCCGTGAGGCTGCGGAGCCATTCCACTCGGATCCGCGCCGCTATGTCGAAGCCCCGTGCCGACGTCGGAGTACTGGCCGCTCAGCCGCCCGGTCGGCGCGTAAGCTTTGCCGCCTCGGTTTGGTTCGCAGCATTACGCTTTGCCACCGCACTCCACGTCTCTTGCGTTCGCAGAAATTGCCGTAGTAAGGCGAACTGACCGGGCGACAGTTCACGCTGCAACTGAGGGCCGGCGATCTCCCAATTGATCGTCGCCCAATCTGGCCACGACCAGCCATACGACCATCTCTCAGGATTCTTTGGATCGCGCCGCTGGCTGTTGGCCGCGACAATATCGATGGCGCGCTCCACCTGCAGGAAAGTAGCGGGCGTGTCCGATCCCATCTCGCTCGATGCGATGCGTTGAACGGTGTTCCGCAGATACCCTAGGCGGGAGTACCTCCGATTACGATCCAGAAGCTCAGCCGAAGCGAAAACCTCGGCCTCTTTCTTTCCCCCATTTTCCAGAACTCCCCATCTCATCTTTTGGTAGGCTTCTCCTTGCATGTCGAGCCCCTGCGCCTGCGCTGCTGCTTCCAGATCCATGCGGCTCTGCTCGACCCAGACTTTCAAGTCCTTCACTTTTTCGATCTGCTCCGGCAACAGTCCGAGCTGCTTGAACAGCCCGCCGAGGGTGAGGTCCAGGCTCTCGCGATAATTTTTCGCATACTCTGCCATCTTCTTCGGATCGTTGGCGACCAGCGATGCCGGGCTGAGCTTCCGGGCCGCAGGAGCGGGTTGGTCGGACGCGTGACCGCCGGCCGGAGCGGCGGAGCTGTCCGCGGCGCCACGGTTCTTCGCCAGCGTCGCTTCGCTTTTTTCCGCTTCCGCGATGGCATCTCTCACCATGCGCAGTCGCTCATCCAAAGCGGCGGACTTGTGCCGCAATTCATCTCCCTGCGATGCGAGCGCCGCGAGCGCTATGTTGGCGTCATCGATCTCGCTCGTGGCCCGGATGGCGAAACCTGCAGCCACCGCGAGGGCGGCGAGCATGATAATAAGTGCCTTCGTTTTCATGGCTTCGGAGTGGCGGCTTCATTGACGGCAGCGGCCAGTAACTCGCTGTTGCGGCGGAGCGCTACCAGGGCTCGCAATCCCCGCAGTTGTTCAGGCGACAAAAACGACCCGGCCTGGGCCTGAATTCGGTCCCAATCGCGGGTGCGAAGAAACACGTCGGACAGAGCCTCGTCACTCTGGCGTGGGAAGCGAGGCTCCGTGTTCGTATCTTTGACGATCCGGATAAGCTGTTCGGTCTGCTGCGGAGTAAAAGGCGCATCGGCGAAATAGAGTTTCGCTGAAAACTCATTTACCATGTTCCTCGCCGCCAATGTCTCAGCCGCGCTGAATTCCGAAAACCGGTCGCCAGCATCCTCGCCAAATGCCGCTCGAAACTCATCGCGAGCCTGAGGCGACGGTTTTGCGATGATGTCAAGCGCCTGTTCGATTTGCTGCGGCGTGAATCCAACGCTCGAGAAAAGCGGTCGATATGTTTCTGCCGCCTGCATTCGTTCATACACCTCCTGAGCCTTTAGACGTTCGGAATCGTTTTGCGCCAGCCGGTTTACGATTTCCAGAAACTTGGCGTTGATGTCATCGACGGGCGCTGCGGGCGCGGGCGTGGCGGCCGCAGCCGTTTTTTCCGCGCGGTGCCGCTCCAGCGCCGCTTCGCGCTTCGCCCGCTCATTTTCGGCGGCGCTGACGTTCGTTTCCAATTCGGCGAATCGCGCGGCCAGCGTCGCATTGCCGCGCCGCGCTTCGGTCAGCGCCGCTGTCGCCGCCCGCGCCTGAGTCGATTGATAAACGGCCACGCCAACCACGAGCGCGCCCGCGGTGGCGAGGGAGAGGCTGACTTTTGAGGCACTCATAAAATACAACAGCGTGGGCAACGAACCGGCGCCAGCCGCCGCGGCCCCGCTCAACGCCGAACCCGCGACGCTCACCGCCAGGCCCGCCGGCGCCATCGCGACCGCCTGGCTGGCCAGCGCCGCCGCCAGTGCGGACGACGTCGAAGTCACGCCTCGCTTCGCCAGCAACGCGTGCAGCTTGTCCAGCGCCCGCTCCACCCGCATCCGCGCGGTGTTTTCCGAGAGGTTGAGTTTCGCGCCCACTTCGGCAAACGGCAGGTTGGCGAAGAACCGCAGGAGCACGGCCTCGCGATCCGGTTCGCTCAACTCACCGAGCGCGTCGTCGATGATCGGGCGCAGTTGCTCCCACTCGTGGCCCGCCGCGGAGTCGGTCGAAAGTTCGTGCATGGGGTGGGCCTCCTTTTCGCGCACAAGCCGGCGGCGTTCGGCGCGCAGCGCTTCGCTGGCCGTGAAACGCGCGGTGGTGTGCAGCCAGCCGGCGAGGGTCTGGTGCCGCGTGAGCGACGACGCCTTGCGCGCCAGCAGGGTAAACACGGCCTGGGTCACATCTTCCGCGCGATGCGCATCGCCGCCGACTTGTCGCAGCGCCGCAAAATAGACGAGGTTGAGGTAGCGCCGCACCAATTCCGCGAACGCGCTTTCGTCGCGTTTTTCGGCGTAGCCGCGGAGGAGGTCGGCGTCGTCAGCCATCTTGTTCACTTACCAATGGCCGCCGTTTGGGAAATCGCACCGAGAAAATATATTTCTGGCGACGCGCGGATTCGGGCGAAAACCGCCGAACCGATAATCTGCGCTAATACCCGCTAATGGAAATCTCCGAACCCGTATGCCACCGTGTTACGCTTCGCCGATGAGGCGAAGCACGCACGCCCCCGCCTCGCCCTCGATGCCGATGATTAGCGCAGATTAGCGGTTCCACCTCAAAATCGCTCACGTCAGCGTTGCGCCTCGCCAGGAACCGCAACCCAAAGCAAACGGCACCACGCAAAGGCCGGCAACCCAAAGATAGTTCTGGCGACCCGCCCTTTTCGGGTTCAAGTTGTCCGACCCAGAATCACGGTTGCCCTTGTCCAGAGGATGAAGATACTGCTGATCAGTCCGAAAACTCCGAACACGTTTTGGAGCTTCGAGCATGTGCTGCGCTTTGTCGCCAAGAAGGCCTCGTTCCCGCCGCTCGGGCTGCTCACCGTCGCGGCCATGCTGCCGCGCGAGTGGCAGCTCAAGCTGGTGGATCTCAACGTCGAACGGCTCGACGACGCCGATCTGCGGTGGGCCGACTACGTGCTGCTTAGCGCGATGATCGTGCATCAGGAATCCGTGCGCGAGGTCGCCCGGCGCTGCGCCGCGCTCGATCGCCGCATCATCGCCGGCGGCCCGCTGTTCACCACCGGCCACGAGTCCTTTCCCGAGATTCCGCACTTCGTCCTCGGCGAGGCCGAGGAAATCATGCCACAGCTGGTGGCGGATCTGCAGGCGGGAGCGGTGCGGCCCATTTACCGCGCGCCGCAGTTCCCCGACATCGGGCAGACGCCGATCCCACGCTACGACCTGGTCAAGATCCGCCACTACGTGACGATGGCCGCCCAATTCTCCCGCGGCTGCCCCTATGACTGCGAATTCTGCGACATCATCGTGATGAACGGCCGCGTGCCGCGCACCAAGACCCCCGCCCAGTTCGTCGCCGAACTCGAGGCCCTCCGGCACCTCGGCTGGAAGGAGATGGTGTTCGTCGTGGACGACAACTTCATCGGCAACCGGGCCCGCACCAAGGCGCTCCTGCACGCCATGATCGAGTGGCGCCGGCGCACGCGCCCGACGATGGGATTCCTCACCGAGGCCTCCGTCAATCTCGCCGACGACGCCGAGTTGTGCGCGCTCATGGTCGCGGCGGGTTTTCGCAAGGTGTTCGTCGGGATCGAGACGCCCTCGGCGGCGGCGCTGGAAGAATGCCGCAAGCTCCAGAACCGCGGGCGCGATCTCGTCGGGGCCGTGCAGACGCTGCAAAAGGCCGGCCTCGAGGTGATGGGCGGCTTCATCGTCGGCTTCGACAGCGACACCGGCGACATCTTCAAGCAGCAGTTCGACTTCATCCAGCGTTCGGGGGTGGCGACGGCGATGGTCGGCCTGCTCACCGCGCTGCCGCAGACACGGCTGTACCAGCGGCTGAAGCGCGAAGGCCGGCTGCTGGCCGAGAGCACTGGGAACAACACGATGGCGGCGCTGAATTTCCGGCCGAAGCTCAACCGGGAGTACCTCGAAGCCGGCTACCGCGACCTGATGCGCCGCCTCTACGAGCCGCGCAATTATTACCAGCGCATCCGCGTCTTCTTGAAAAGCCACCGCCCCGCCAGCGAGCGGCTGCGTCTCTCCTGGAGGGACATCGAGGCGTTCCTAAAGTCGTTCTGGCTCCTCGGGGTCTGGTATCGCGGACGCTGGGCTTACTGGTGGTTTTTCTGGAGCACCCTCTTCCGCCGTCCGCGGCAGTTCCGCATCGCCATCGAGCTGGCCATCATCGGCCACCATTTTCGCCGCGTGGCCGCGGCGCTGTGAGCAGCAACTGAACGAACCGAGCGATCATTGCCCACGGAACACGCGGAACACACAGAATCCTGCTCTTTTCCGTGTGTTCCGTGTGTTCCGTGGGCCACCGGATTGAATGCCCTGGAAACCTCCTGCACTCATCCGCGTGCAACGACAAACTCACTTCCCTGGCCGGTCCGCCCTATTTCCCCGCGGCGGCAGTCGCATGTTCGCGCAGGAGACGCACGGCGGTTTCGGCGAGGAAGCCGCCGGCTTCGTCGGCGCCGTGGCCCACTTCGCTCATCTCATAGCCACCCTTCGCCTTCCCGCCCGGGAGTCCCACGTAGCCGACGCCGCGGCCGTTGGCGTAACCGAGCACCAGCGTATGTGGAAACGGCGAACGTGCCTGGATTTCGTTTCCAATATCCTGCAGCGGCTCTCCCGGCAGCGTGACGATCGCGAGTGGTCCGCACGTGATCACCTGCACCTCGGAGGCGATCGACCCGCGCTTCAGATCGCGGCCGGCCGCTTCCGTCGCCGGCAGGCCGATCACGGCCCGGGACACCCGCAACTTGCCGGGCACGAGCCGCAACGCCACTGTCTGTGCGGCCACCGCCCGGCCGGCGATCAATTCCGACATGGCCTTGACCGCTGCAAACCCGCGGCGGCTGGGCACGACATCGCCGGCGCAGCCTTGCAGGAAAATGGCCTCGCCGCCGAGGGCGCCGCGCACGCGGTCCACCGTCGCACCCGGCCAGTCGGCCGAGACCCCCTTGTATTCGCCATAGACTGACACGGAATGAACGGACAGTTGCAGAAGCGTCGCGATCGGCTGCCCGCCGTCGGCCTGCAGCGAAACCACCGTCATGGTCGGATCGAGTTTACCGAACCGCATGCCGCCAGGCATCACGTAGGGATCATTGGGCTGGAGGGTCGAACGCACCATGCCGTCGGGTTGGATCGGACGCCGGTTGAAGAGCCACTCGCCGACGTAGGCGCGCCCGATGGCCAGCGTCGCCGGCCGCCGGGCGCCGTCCGCCTTCCGCACCACCTCGACGCAGGTGCCCACGAGCCGGTTCGCCCACGCGCGATACAACGGATCCTGTTGCGCGGGTTTTGAGGTGCGTGCCTCCCGGGAGGTCAGGGGCTCCGGGCCCATCTCGGACTTTGGCCCCGAATGGTTGTGCGTGCCCTGGACCAGAATATTGCCCGCCGGAATTCCGGTGGCCTCCGCGAGGGCCGCGCGCACCCGCGCCACCGCGTATTCGCGCGCATCCAGCAGATCCCAGACGAGAAAAGCCACGCGGGTCTCGCCGTCCGAGAGGACGAGGGCGCGGGCGAAGAGGGGATCGTGCACTTCGCCGTACGGCAGAGGCACGGTCCAGTTCATCATTTTCGGGTCGGGCGTGATGTCGGCCGCGGCGGCGCCGGCGCTGAGCGTTTCGGCGGCCCCGGCCGTCGCGACCGGGCCGAGGAGAAGAAAAAGGACGGGAAGCAGAGAGCAGGTCATGGGGAAAAGGGGTCGCGACTGACTCCGGCAGATAGGAACCGGAGGGGTGGCATCATTAATGATAAGCGTTTTTCATAATCCGGGAGAAGATCCACCGGTAGAGTAACCTATTGGGTTACTCTGTAATCTGGCGGTTTTGGCGGAGGCAAGAAACGGCGTGGGGTTGGCCAAGGGCATCGGGCAATCCTGCGAAAGACAAGGTTAACGCGCGTGAGAGGTCCCCACTGCAGCGGCGGAAAAAAATCGATGAACCGCGGATGGACCCGGATGAACGCGGATGACACTACTTCGTCACGGGGGCGAGGGACAGGTGGGCGGACCGTGCGCTCTGCGCGCGGTCACCGGCGCGTCCATCGGCCCGCCGCGCGCGGAGCGCACGGCCCACCTCTTCGAATCCGCAGACTCCAGTGTTGCCATACCCCGGCAAATCTTCTCCTTTTCCGGCACCCAGGACTCCCTGGGCGAACCCCACATTATCCGGAAGGGCTCCACCCGCCCTGCCGCGGCCATGAAAATCGTTTTCTCCACAATCTCAGCGTTGGTCTTGGGCTCGTGCATCACGGGTGCGACTGGTTTGCTGGTGTTGCGCACGCCGCAGGTGGCGCAGGCCGCGGCAATCGCCCCGGGCGCAGCCAACGCTTCCGCGGGTACGCTGTCCTTCAACGAACACATTCAGCCGATTCTCTCGGAGCACTGTTACCAGTGCCACGGGGCGGACGCGAATACGCGCGAGGCGAAATTGCGCCTCGACCGCGAGGAGTTCGCCTTCGCGCCGCGGGAGGATGGCCCCATCATCATCAAGGGAGAGCCGGACAAGAGCCCGCTGGTCCGCCGCATCGAATCGACCAAGGAGGACGAAGTCATGCCTCCGCCGAAGGCACACAAGGATCTCAATCGTGAGGAAATCGCTCTTCTTCGCCAATGGGTGAAAGAGGGCGCGACCTACGAGAAACACTGGGCCTACCTCAGACCCGAACCCGCGGCGCTGCCCGCGACCAGGCGGCAGGACTGGGGCCACAATGCGATCGACCGCTTCGTCCTGGCCCGGCTGGAAAAGGAGGGCCTGTCGCCGTCGCCGGAAGCGGACAAACATGCCTTGATTCGGCGCGTCACGTTCGATCTCACCGGCCTGCCGCCCACCCCCGAGGAAATCGGCGCGTTCGTGTCCGACCCCGCGCCGTCGGCCTATGAGCGCCTGGTGGATCGGCTGCTGGCGAGCCCGCGCTACGGCGAACACCGGGCGCATTACTGGCTCGACGCCGCCCGCCACGCCGACACGACCGGCACCCACCGCGACCCGTTTCGCCGGACCTGGCCCTATCGCGATTACGTCATCTCGTCGTTCAACGAAAACAAGCCTTTCGACCGCTTCACGATCGAGCAGATTGCCGGCGATTTGCTCCCGACCGAAAACTTCGATCAGCTCGTCGCGACCGGCTTCGTTCGCGCCCACATCACCACCAGCGCGGTCGGCGAGGTGACGGAGGACCTTCAGATGGTCAACGTCGCGGAACGGGTGAACACCGTTTCGACCGTTTTCCTCGGGCTCACGTCGGCCTGCGCCGCCTGCCACGACCACAAGTTCGATCCCATCACCCAGAAAGAATTCTACCAGCTGAGCGCCTTTTTCAACAACACGATGGATCCGCCCGCCGACAACGAGGATCCGACCCACTTTCCGACCGTGACCCTGCCGCCGGCCGGGAAGGCGGCAGCCGCCGGCAAAATCATCAAGGAGCGGGCCGCGGTGGAGCGGCAGCTCATGGAACGCATGGCCCGGGGCGACGAAGCGCTCAAGACCTGGCTCGCCTCCGCTGCCGCCCGGAACCTGAAACCGATCTCCACCGAGAAACTCGTCGTCCGCTTCCGTTTCGACGAAGGGCAGGGCAGCGTGGTCCGCAACAGCGCCCCGGGCGCCACTCCGGCTGGGTACACGCTGGAAAAGGATCCTCCGCTTTGGGGCTACGAAGTCGTCAAGCACTGGCCGCCCATGCGGCTGGCGACAACCACGCGCCTGCCGGCGAACCAGCTGGGGGATTTCGACTCCACCGACGCGTTTTCGGTCTCCGGCTGGTTCAAGCCGCGAATCGGGCGGCTGACCCGGCAGGGCTCGCTGGTCTCCAAGATGGCCCTGGGCGAAAAGAACCGCGGCTGGGATCTATTTTGGGAATATGCCGACGCGAAGGATGTGAACAGCAATCAGCGCTGGGCGCAGGGCCGCCTGGTGGTGAACCTGATCCATGAAGGCGCGGACAACGCCATCACCGTGCGCGCGCCAAGGGTCTTCGGCCGGGTGGAATGGGTGCACTTGGGGGCCAGCTACGATGGCTCGGGCAAGGCCGCGGGCCTGCGGCTCTACATCAATGGCGAGCTGCAGGACGTCGAGATTCAGAAGGACCAGCTCGCCGGGAGCATCCGGACCTCGGCCCCATTGCAATTCGCGCGCCGGACAGATGGCGAGGGCGAGAAAGAGACCGACAAAAATCCGCTGCTGGAAAGTGCCTACCAGGACATCCGCGTCTACGCCCGCCAGCTCAGCCCGGATGAAATCCGCGGCACAATGGACCGCGACGTCGCGGCCGAACTCCTGGCCAGACCCGTCGCGCAATGGAACGCGGACGATCGAAAAGTCGTGAGCAATTATTATTTCCGGAATGTCGATGCGACCGCCATCGCGTTGAGCTCGGCCAAGGCGCGGCTCGACGCGGCGCTGGAGGCGGTCACCCACGGTGGACCGGATGCGAACATCACCCGGGAGAAAGACGCGATGGCAGCCGCCCACGTGCTGGAGCGCGGCGTGTACAATCAGCGGAAGGAGCGCGTCTGGGCCGATGTCCCTGCCTTCCTTCCCCCGCTGCCCGCGGCGGCGGCGCGCGATCGGCTCGGCCTGGCGCAATGGCTCGTCAGTCCGGAAAATCCGCTGACCGCACGCGTGACGGTCAACCGGATGTGGTACGAGATCTTTGGCTCGGGCATCGTGGCGACCCTGGGCGATTTTGGCGTGGTCGGGCAACGCCCCAGCCATCGCCACCTGCTCGACTGGCTGGCCCTCGATTTCGAGGAAAGCGGTTGGAACGTGAAACGGTTTTATAAACAAGTGGTCATGTCGGCCACCTACCGGCAATCCGCGAAGGTCACGCCGGAACTGCTGGAGAAGGATCCGGCCAACCGGCTCCTCGCACGCGGCCCGCGCTTCCGGCTCGATGCCGAGATGATCCGCGACAGCGCGCTGGCGGCCGGCGGCCTCCTGGTCGAAAGGATCGGCGGGCCGAGCGTGAACACCTACGAGCCCGCCGGACTTTGGGAGACGATGTCGATGGACGGGAGCAACACGCGAACGCACAAGCCGGATTCCGGCGACGGACTTTACCGGCGCAGCGTGTACACCTTCATGAAGCGGTTTTCCACGCCGTCGGTGCTGGCGACCTTCGACGCGTCGCGCCGCGATGTCTGCGTCGTCCAGCGCGAGCGCACGAACACTCCGCTGCAGCCGCTGATCACGCTGAATGCGCCGCACTTCCTCGAGGCCTCCCGCCACCTCGCAACCCGGGCCATGCGGCTGCCCGATACCAGTCCGGAACAAAAAATCGACTTCATGGCCGAGCGGCTGCTGACGCGGCCGCTGCCGCCCGGGCAGAGACAGGTCCTCCTGAAGTCCTTCGACAGTTTCCGGCAGAGTTTTTCCGAGCTCCGGGCGAAGGAATTTGTGACGGTGGGCGAGAGTCCGGTCGATTCGGCGCTGCCCACCCGCGAACTGGCCGCGTGGACGGTCGTCGCGAGCCAGTTACTCAACACCGACCAGGCCCTCAACAAATAACCCCATGAGCCAGTTCCGCTGCGATCCGCATCACGTCCCGGCAAGTTTCGATCCCAAGGTGGATCCGGGGTTGCGCCGCGAGTACCTCCGCCACGAGACGCGCCGGCAGTTTTTTGGCCAGGTCGCGAAGGGCCTGGGCGGCGCCGCCCTCGCCTCGCTCTTTGGCAACTCGCTGGTCGGCGCCCTGGCCCAGGCCGAGAGCAAGGGCCTGGTGCCCGCGGGCGCCCGGCAGCTCCCGCACATGGCGCCCAGGGCCAAGCGCGCGATCTACCTCGTCATGGGTGGCGGCCCCTCGCAGCTCGACACGTGGGATTACAAGCCGGAGCTGCAACTCGACATGGACATGCCGCTCTCGGTTTTGAACGGGGGATTCGAACTGCGGATGGGCATGGCCAGCGCGCAGACCAAGTTCCCGATTCAGCCGTCCGTATTTAAGTTTCAACAACACGGCCGGGCGCGCACCTGGGTCAGCGAGCTCCTGCCGTGGACCGCGAAGGTGGTCGACGAGCTGGCGGTCATCAACTCGATGCACACCGACTCGGTGAACCACGATCCCGCGATCACCATGATGCTGACGGGCAATACGCAGGCCGGGAAGCCTTCGGTGGGAGCGTGGATTTCCTACGGCCTGGGCAGCGTGAACGAAAATCTTCCGACCTTCGTGGTGCTGACCTCCCGGCTGGCCGATGCCGCGGGCGAGGCGATCTTTTCGCGTTTGTGGGGCAGCGGTTTTCTCCCCCCGTCCCACGGCGGCGTGTCTTTTCGGAGTGACGGCGGCGATCCCGTGGTGTATCTCAACGATCCGGCGGGCATGGATCGCGAGCAGAAGCGGCTGATGCTCGACGGCGTGCAGGCGCTGAATCGCGTGACCTACGAGGAGGTCGGCGACCCGGAAACCCACGCGCGCATCGAACAATATGAGATGGCCTTCCGCCTGCAGTCGTCGGTGCCGGAGCTCACGGATTTGAGCCAGGAGCCGGCGGAGACGTTTGAGCTCTACGGGCCGAATTCGCGAATCCCCGGTTCGTTTGCCCACAACTGCCTGCTCGCCCGCCGCATGGCGGAGCGCGGGGTGCGGTTCACCCAGATTTTTCATCGCGGCTGGGATCACCACGGCAAGCTGCCGGAGAAACTGCCCAAGTTGTGCACCGACGTCGACCAGCCGTGCTACGCGTTGATCACGGACTTGAAGCGGCGTGGGCTGCTCGATGACACGCTGGTGTTCTGGGGCGGCGAATTTGGGCGGACCGTTTACTCCGAGGGGGTGAAGACCCGCGACTCCTACGGGCGCGACCACCATCCCAAATGTTTCACCATGTGGGCGGCGGGCGGAGGCATCAAGCCGGGCATCGTCTACGGCCAGAGCGACGATTTTTCGTACAACGTCGCCCGCGATCCGGTGCATGTGCGCGATTTCCACGCCACCGTCCTCCATCAACTCGGGCTCGACCACAACCGGCTCACGTTCAAATTCCAGGGCCTGGACCAGAAACTGACGGGGACGAATCCGGCGCATGTGGTGAAGGGGCTGCTGGCGTGATGCGAAAAACCGCAGAAGAAGAAACCGCTAATCTTCGCGAATAGTCGCTGATGAAGAGATTCAATCAGAACTCATATCGATTCGACGATTCACCTTTTCGGTGAATCGGATGACCATCGTGAAAGAGGGCCTTCCTCGATTGAATTGGCGCGGATTAGCGGAGATTAGCGGTTCACCAACTGCCGAAATCAGGCTGATTCCAAGTTCCATTCCGGGCACCCATGCAGATATCGCTCCGTTTTCTTCGTCACCTTCTGACGCGCGTGCCGGCCTCTTCCATGGCCTCTTGTTTTGGTTCCGTCCGTTGTAGGCAGCCCGCTTGCGGGCGCTGGTTGGGCGCGCGCAAGCGCGCTGCCTGCCGTTCACGGAGTTGCGCGGCGACAACCGGAGATCATGCCACCTCTTGGCCGATGCTTGCTCTCGCCGTCGCGTGTATCTTTGCCGACCCGCTCGCCGGGGCGGAAAAGAAAACGGAGGCACCGGCTGAAACGCCGCGCACCTTTCGGGTCTGCCTGGTTTCGGGGGCGAACGAATCCAAGCCCTACAGCACGGACACCTCGCTCCGGGCCATGGCGGATTACCTGCAAACGGAGCACAAGATGGTGTGCGACGTACTCGTCGTGAATGCGGCCGGCACCGGCTTTGACGGCGTGGAGCGGTTGCTGGACGCGGACGCGGCCGTATTTTTCGTCC
>JACQWL010000188.1 GCA_016209255.1 Verrucomicrobiota bacterium | reverse complement strand
CCGGCCGTGCACCTGGCTGCAAAACTGCACCCACTGCGGTGCGCCCAGGCTCGAACCGCCCCGCAGGAAGTAGATACTCTTGTCCTCCGGGGCATTGATATAGGACGCCCAGAAGACGCCCAAAAAACGCAGTCCAGCCGCCGCAGAAAGCCGAGGTACATCCCGTGATACGGTACGACGACCATCGAATAGAACATTGAGGCGGTGTCGGTTTCGTCTGGAAACAGGATGGTTTGCGGCTGCGACCAGGTGATCAGATCGTGGCTCTCGGAATAAGCCACGCGCCGGATCTGGTTCGCGTTCACGGTGGCGCGACGGTACATCATGAACACGGCGCGTTCGGGATTGTGAACGATCGTGTTGAACGTGTCGGTTCTCCCGCGCATCACCGGATTCTCCGCCTGATCCTTCCAATGAAGTCCGTCCTCGCTCCAGGCAACCCGCACTTCCATCCCGTGCGTTTCCCCCGGCCGGGGCTTCTCCATCGCCTGACCGTAAAGCACCGCGTACCGGCCCCGCGATCGCAGCCGGGACGGCACCTCGACGACGCTCATCCCGCCGAAGAGCACACCGTTTTCCGCCCGGAGCACGTTGTTCCGCGTCGAACCGTCCATCGCCACGAGGTTCAGCTCCGGTGCCGTCCATGCCCTCCCGTCCCGGGACTCAAAATACGCCCAGTACTCCGACATTGCGTACTTCGGACGCCGCAGGTCCCACGACCGGGTCCACAATCGGAAGCGTTTCGTCTCGCGGTCGAAAATCACGGTGGTGCCGTCGTGGACGCGGCCAAACCCAATTTCGCCGGCCACCAGCGGATTGCCCCGATGACGTTCGGGCGGGTGGACAGCCCGCTCGACGCCCCAGGCGTCATCAATGACGTGCCGGTCAAACATCAACTGGCGAACATGGCCGACAACGATCGGGGTGACGGGGGCAATCGCGTAGGAACCTTCGATGAGGAACTGCCGTGCTTTGAAATTGAAGTAGGGCGGATGGCTCTCGCCATCGGGCGGCACGGGCGCCCCCATGCCGGGGCAACACGCAGCGGCGGCAATGGCCAATGCGAGCCGGGCCTTCGATCGTCTCATGCGCGTTTGTCCGTTCCGGCCGGCACCGTGGCCAACACAGCCATGAATGCGATTCGGGGCGCCTGAGGATGTGCAGCTAACGTCCGGCATCATTGGCGAATTCCTATCGCACGAACCAGCGGATGGCATGGCGTCCCTGGCCGCGTTGAAATTTCAGAGTGTACGGATCGACCAGCCACCGCGCGACGTGCCCGTCCGAACGCGGCATCAGCCACCCAAAATCCCACTCTTGACTGCGGTAGCGCAGCGGAATGGCCGGCTTGACGCGCACAACCGGATGCGATGCGGCCATGAACTGCTTGCGCTCCGTGTAATAATAGCAGGAGCCGCATTGAACATAAACTTCATGCGGGATGGCCGGCGCAGGCGCTGCCGCCATATCCGCACACAATCCGCCGAGGCCGACCTTCACCTCACGGCCGCGCGCGAACTCCTCCGCCAGCGCCTCGATCGAACCTGATAACGTCCGGCCCGCCGCGTCGTGGGCGAAAACCTCTTCCCACTCGTCGCATACCCAGAAGCGGAACGTCTCAAAATCGTAGGCAAAATTGCTGCTCGGCGCGTTCGTGCCGGCATCCCAGGCGTCAAACTGGTGATATTTCGCCATGTCCCGATAATCGCCGATCGGGGCGGAACCCATTTTCCCCGTCGCCGGTTCGCCGTCCAAATACGGACGGGCAATCGCCTGCAATCCGTTCTGATTGTACAGGAAAAACGACATGGATGGGCGGGGACCAAAGCCATTCGGCAGTTCGATCGGTTGCCGCAGATTGATGATTCCCGCCACCCAGCGATCGTCCAACAAGTAGGTCACCCGGAAATCGGCCACCTCTCGGATGAGCTCTGGATTATCAGACTTGGTGTCAATATGCTCGTTGTGGCGGAACTCGGTGTAAATTCGCAGATCCGCACCGCGACGGACGGCCGCCACCAGGGCGGCGGCACTTCCGGACACCCGCCGGCGTTCGCGATCCAAGCCCAGGACACATCTCCATCGGCTGTCCCCTTTTCTGGTCGCCTTTTGATTGCCGGCTGCGTCCGCGCGCAAAGATCCTTTCTCGGCGGCACCCAGCGACGAGAGCGCCGCCAGCGGGATGATTCGGGTCTGCCGGATGAATCGTCTTCGTCCTTTGTTCATATGTTTATAAGAGACCAGTTCCTTTGCCGATCACGGCCACCGCCGTCCCGGCCGCCGGCGCCTCGCTCCGGTTCTGCGTCTCCGCGACGTCGGTTTGGACGCGCCGACCGCATCGCGGGGTTCGATCCAGATATTGCGGAAGCGCACGGCGCTGCCACGTGAACGCAGCCGGATATCCAAAACCTGCCATTCCAGCGGCGGAAGCGTGGCCTCCAGCCGCGGCGCATTGGCTCCGAAGATCGCGCCGCAGCTCGTCTTCGTCGGCTCCCCACCGAAGGTGTCAAGAATTCTCACCT
>JACQWL010000187.1 GCA_016209255.1 Verrucomicrobiota bacterium | reverse complement strand
TACGAGGTGGAAACGGGCGTCGGCAAGCGACGCCCCTACACTCACCAATTAGTTTGGACGTTCAACAGGTAAACGGGGTTCTACTGCATGGATACGGCTCAGAGTCCAACCGTCCGCGGTAGCAATTGCCGCACCGCCTGCGGCGAGCCATGGTGCAACAATGGCTTTGCTTACCCGCTCGGCTCCGATTGGCTGACGGCCGGCCGCGAGATTCGGCATCTGACGAGATGACGCCGGTGCAAACCCATCCGAAAACCAACCGAAGTTTACCGCCCCTCAGGGTCAAGGCGGACGAAGGTTGCGCGCAACCGCACACATCACGATGAAATCACTCGCCCCACTGCTCTCCGCGTTGCTTGGCGCATGCTCCAGCTCCGCCTTCGCCGCGTCCGCGCTCACCCTCAACGTCCATCCCGCCGCCGCCGGATCGGTAAAATTCGCGGCCGAAGAAATCCGCCGTGAGGCGTCCGCCCGCGGGCTGACGGTCACCGCCGGCGACGCCAGCGCCCCAGCCCCCGCCGGCACGATTCGCCTCACGCTCGCCGTCGCCGCGGCTGCCGGCACCAATGCCGTCCCGCAGAGCTATCACATCGGCGTCCAACGCGCGAACGGCCGCGTCACGATCACCGTCCGCGGCACCGACGCCGCCGGCGCGATGTATGGCGGACTCGCTATCGCCGAGGCGATCCGCACGGGCACGCTGGAATCGCTGCAGAACTCCGACCACGCCCCGCAGATCGCCCAGCGCGGAATCAAATTCAACATCCCGCTCGATCTGCGCACTCCGAGCTACACCGACCCCTCCGACGCCGCGCAGGCGAACATCCCAGAGGTGTGGAGCATGGATTTCTGGCGCGAATTCCTGGACGACATGGCCCGCCACCGCTACAACGTCCTCACCCTCTGGAGCCTTCATCCCTTCCCGAGCATCGTGAAAGTGCCGGAGTTTCCCCGTGTCGCGCTCAACGACGTCTGGCGCACCACCGCGAAACTGGACGACAAGTTCGACCACAACGGCAACAACTTCGTGCGGCCAGAGATGCTCTCCAATCACGAGGTGGTGAAGAGGATTACCATCGCCGAAAAGATCCAGTTCTGGCGCGACGTCATGCAGCTGGCGAAGGACCGCGGTGTGGACGTGTATTGGTTCACGTGGAATGTCTTTCTTCACGGCGCCGAGGGGAAAGACGGCATCACTTCCGACAAGGGGGCGCCGCGCACAATCGAGTACTTCCGCACCAGTGTCCGCGAGACGATCAAGACCTATCCGCTGCTCGCCGGGTTCGGCATCACCGCCGGCGAAAGCATGCCAGTGAACATCGGTGGCATGACCAAGGAGAAATGGCTCTGGCAGACTTACGGCGAGGGCATCCGCGACGCGCTCAAGGCCGAGCCCCAACGAAACTTCCGGCTCATCCACCGCTTCCACATGACGGGCCTGAGCGACATTCAACAGGAGTTCGCCGAACTCCCCTGCCCGCTCGATCTCAGTTTCAAATACGCCATCGCCCACATGTATTCCATGCCCCGGCCGCCGATGATCGATCCGGTGCTGCCGCTGCTCAGCCCGAAGCTCCGCTCGTGGCTCACGGTGCGAAACGACGACATCTACAGCTTTCGCTGGGCCGACCTCGACTACGCTCGCGCCTTCATCAAGGCCATCCCCGGCCCCGACAAGGTTGCCGGGTTCTACATGGGGACGGACGGCTACCTCTGGGGCCGCGATTTCCTGACGAAAGATCCGGGCGGCCCGCGGCCGACGGTGATGCAAAAGCAATGGCTTTCCTTCACGCTCTGGGGCCGTCTCGCCTACGAACCCGACCTCCCGGCGGCCACGTTTCAGCGCCTCACTGCCGCGCGCTTCCCCGGGGCCAACGTGCCCGCGCTCACCACCGCCTGGGCCGATGCCTCGAAGACGTTTCCGTTCATCACTCGGTTTTTCTGGGGCGACATCGATTTGAAATGGCTGCCCGAGGCCTGCCTCAGCCACCCGCGGTTCCGCGGTTATTATACCGTGCGCCACTTCATCGAAGGCGGCACGATGCCCGGCAGCGGCGTGGTCAACATCATCGGCTGGCGCACCAAGTTCCTCGCCGGCCAAAAGTCCGACGGCGTCTCCCCGCGGGACATCGCCGCCACCCTCGAGGCCAACGCCGCCAACGCCCTCAAGGCCCTGCCCAATCTCCGCCGCGATTCCGCTCCCGTCGGCAACGCGAAAGAATACGCCGCCACGCTCGACGACATCGAAGCCATGGCGCACCTCGGCCTTTACTACGCGGCCAAGATCCGCGGCGCGTGCGACCTCGCGCTTTTCGACAAGACCGGCGACGCCGCGCAACAATCCGCGGCGGTTCGTCAGCTCGAAGCCGCGCTTCAGCGCTGGCAGAACTACTCCGCCGCGTACACGCGCCAGTACGTCCAACCCGTGCTCTACAACCGCGTCGGCTGGGTGGACATCCCCAAGCTCGCCGAGAACGCCGCCGCCGATGTGCAGATGGCGCGCGACTGGAAACCCGGCACCATCGCCGAAGCCGCGATCAAGCGCTCCGGCACCGAGGCGGGTTTCAAAAAGTAACGCTGTCTCCGTTCGCGGGCAGGCAAAAGGCGCCTCGCATTTGCGCTCGCGTCCCACACCCAAACGTAAAGAATTGGGGCAACCGGTTTTTCCCGATGGAACCGTTCCGATCCAGGGCGCTGTACTCCAGTTTTGCATTGCCCGTCTTCGCCAAAGTGGCTGCGCGGCAGGCAGGACAGTGCGGCGAATCCCGCGAGGAAACGCATGGATGACCCCGGTAAAACGGTATTCCTGTCCGACGCCTCCCAAGACGTGCCACGCGGCGCGGGCGGCACGACGTTCGCGAGTTCGTTGGGCAGGCCGCATTTTCGGCCCAGGCGAAGGAAACAAATCCTGCGGCGATGGGCCTGCCGCGGCAACGGCACCGGCCACATCTCCCGGCGATACTCGCCCACGAGCGCAAACTCGTACCTTGGCTCGAAGGTGAAGGAGAAGCCTGCGGTCAACCCTCGCGGTTTGCGGTCGTCTGCAGGCGCGCGGCTTGGCGGCGGTTCCGCACAAGCCGACCATCGACCGTGAATCCGTCGATCGTCTTCGCGTCGAACCGATGGCGATCGCCCGGGACGCGCATGGAGTACTTCACTTCAGAAGCTCCAGCGCGAGACGCCCAACCCAAAAGCAATCTTCGCGTTCGACCAAGTCCCCAGGCCGTCACGGTTTGAGATACATTGACACCCAATCGCCGTTTTTCCTGTGTATCCGCATGGATTTCATACCTCGGAAATCTTTCCTGCGCGTGCTCCTGAAATTTGCCGGCATTTTTACGGTCGCCACCCTTTCCGCCGGGGCGCAGGAGAAACTGGAACTGCGGCCGGGAGAAAAACAGCTTTTCCTCGACGACCATGTGATCAAGGAGGTTCATAATCTCCGGCAGGTGATTCATCGCCCCAAGAAGATCTCACCCGATGCGATAATCAGGCCGGAACATCCTTGGGAAAATCTCGTCGTGCAGACCCGGAACGCGCCGTTCTGGGATCCGGCGGAACAGGTGTGGAAACTCTATTATATTTCTTTCCTGGAGGACGAGGGCGGAACGGCGAACTCGTCGGCGCAGTGTCTGGCCATTTCCATGGACGGACTGCAGTGGACCAAGCCAAACCTCGGCCTGGTCGAATGGGAAGGATCCAAAGCAAATAACATCGTGACGCTGCACCGAAAGAACCGACAGGCGATGAGCGAACTTTATCATGTGATCTACGATCCGAACGACGTTCCCGCCCGGCGCTACAAGGGATTCTTTGGCATCAACGGCCGCCAGCCCGCGGTGTCACCGGACGGTCTCCATTGGCAGATGCTGAACACGCCCGTGATTCCGAGTCAGGACGAATCGCAACTGATCTATGATGAACTGGGAGGACAATTCCTTGCCACGGTGAAGCATGAGGGGCCGTACGGACGCTCGGCGTACCTCGTCACGAGCAAGGATTTCAACGAATGGACCAAGCCGCGCATGATCTTCCATGCGGACGGCGAGGATCAGACGGCCAGTCGGAGGAGGATTGCCGCGCGATTGACCGATCCGCGATTTGCCCCCCTGACGGTCAACCGACCGGCGGATTACAACACCGATGTCTACAACCTGCCTGTTTTCCCTTACGAGGGAATCTATATCGGCACGCCGATGTTCTTCAACCAGAGCGGACCCAACCCCGCTCCCATCGGGAACACCGACGGCTTTCATCACGTCGAACTCGTGATGAGCCGGGATCTCATCCGTTGGGAGCGCGTGGCCGGGCGGGCCTTGTTCATGGAAAATGCGCACGCCGGCACCGGCGCCTACGACACCGCCCAATACATTCCGGCAAACCGGCCGGTCCGTCGCGGGAACGAGCTGTGGTTTTACCATTCGGGGATCAAGTATCGGTTTCATCCGGACAACGTGCGCACGCGGCCGGACGGCACCAAGACCTACATGTCGCTCAGGGACAGCGGGGCGATCTATGTGTCCCGCTTGCGACTCGACGGATTTGTGTCGTTGGTCGCCGGCGAACTTGAAGGAGCGCTTCTGACCCGACCGCTGCTGGTGAAGGGAAAACGGTTGCACGTAAACGCGAACGTCAGGTCGGGCGGACGGCTGCGGGCGGAGGTGTTGGATGCTGCCGGCCGCACGGTGATGGAGGGTTTCACCGCCGACAACTCTGCGGTGCTCGCGGACGACCAGCTCGGCGCCCAGTTATCCTGGGCCGGCGGCAAGAACCTGGGCGACCTCGCCGGAAAGCAGGTGCGCCTGCGTTTCGTGTTTCAGCAGGCTGACCTCTATGGCTTTTGGGTCACGGACTAGGTTCGAACACAACCCGGCACCGTGAACTGACGCAGGATCCGCGCAAGAAAATGCTCGACTCTCCGATCATCCATTCCGGGCGGGGATCTGGCGCTGCGAAGATCCGGTGTTCATGAATCAGTTGCCACCGATCTGATCTATTGCCAATGTCATTGTTTGCGCTGGAGACAAAACACGTCAGCGAAATCACGCCCGAACTGGATCGGCGCAACGGGTGGCTCTATGTCTGGACCATGCTGCTGATTTATTTTGCCGCTCCGGTGGTTTATGTCGGTGTCGTGCAGGCGGCGTTTTGCGACAAGCTCGGGGCGAGCGCCACGATTTCGAACCTCCCCAGCGCCACCTATTTCCTAGGCTACGTTTTCCCGTTCTTTTGTTCATGGCTCTTTTCTTCCCGGCGGGAAAAGGCCGTCCCCCAGACCGCGTTTCTCATCGTGGCGGCGTCGATGTTATTCGTGTGTGTCGTCACGTTCCTCCCGTTCCCAAGCTGGTTGCGGATCACCGTTGTGATTGGCCAGGGCGTCATCATCGGCATCGTCAACAGCGTCAACAGTGTTTATACGCTCAGATGCCTCGGACGTGGCACGACCGCCCTGGGCCGGGCGCGGGCACTGAAGTATGCATTTGGCCTCGGCCCGATCGCCGCCGTGCTTGGCTCCCTGGCTGCCCAAGCGGTGCTGGACGACAAGATCCCCGGGCTCCGCTACCCCTACACCTTCGGAACCCTCTACCTGGTGGCATTACCGTGCATGTTCATGTGCTCGGTCCTCACCAGCCGCTACCAGCTGCTTGCGGTACCGGAGACCCGAAATCCACCATTTTTCCGCTATTTCGCGGAAAGCGTCAGGTCATTCGGGCGGGATCGGAGGCTCGTTTTGACCTGGCTCGGCTATTTCTGCTGGTACTTCACGATCAATTCCATGACGAACATCTCGCTGTACACTCGGGAGGCGGTCGGGCGCGCCCCGCTCGAACTGGCCGGGCTGATCATGGCCATCCGCTTCGGTTCGAAGGCGCTGGCGGGATTCGGACTCGGCACCATGGCCTCCCGTTATGGAGAACGGGTCACCATGATTACGACAGTCGTGCTGGCAGGAGCGGCGATCATCTGGCCGTTCCTCGCCTCCGGCTACGGTTACCTTTTCGCCTTCGGACTTATGGGCGCGGGAGAACTGGGCGGAGTATATTTCCTGGCTTACATCCTGTCGATCTCCGCGCCCGCAAGCGCGACCCGCAATCTCGCGCTGCTCGGCCTGGTCGGACCCTTTAGCAGCATCGCACCTGTGATCTACGGCGGATTGACGGATCGGTTCGGATTCCATGCCAGTTTCTTATTCGGTGTTGTAATGTCAGGTCTTTCGCTGGCGCTGCTGCTCAAGATCAAGCGACAACGGATTGATCCTTCCGCGGCGGGCGTGCGTGGCCCCGGAGAAGATGCGGGGTGATGCCTCATTTTGTCGGATAATCAATCCTGATGCTCTCGAACTGGATCAAGCCTTTGGGTAACGATTTTACATCGACCGGATAATCGACGCCGGCCACCAAGCCGTGCGGGTCGGTCACACCCTTGCTCGCCGGCACAACCTTGATCGGGAAGAGGCAGAGAATGAGGTTGTAACTCACGTCCGCCAGCAGGCCGCCCACGTCGTCATTGCCGTAGACGTGCGCCAGGCTCTTGCGCGAACCGATGGGAGTCCACTCCCTCGGATCGTTGACCAGCACGATCGTTTGCTCGCTCCAATCCTCGGTGATCCGGATGGGTTGCCCGGTCAGGACCATGTTCCGATAAGGGGGCTTTTTCGCGGTCCTCGACTGGGCCAGAAGCACCAGTTTTGCTCCCTTCAGGTCGGCCTCGCCGCGCAGGCGAACCGTCAGCCTCGCGTTGCGCAGATCCCTGCTCTTGCCCTGTTCAACAAATGAACTGGCAAGGTAAGGAAGGCACGCCGCGGCCGGCCCGTCGGGTTGATACCACCGTTTGTCCGTGTAGATCCAAAGAATGAGATGCAGATATCCGGCTCCGGGCGGGGCATGGTTCGCATCGAGGAACCACGGCGAATAGCAGTGGGCGATGCCATCCCAGATGCGAAGCGCGTGTTGCCGGTCGGAAAACCAGCCGCCGTGCCCATCCGCAAACTTGTGCACGTACGGGGTGCGGCTCGGATCAACCTTCTTCGTCCGCACCATCCCGGCTGCAAGCAGCGCCGACGATGCAAGACCCAGGGTCAGATCGGATGAATTCATAAGGTATCCTCAACCGGACACGATCGCGCGCCCTTGGATGTTGTTGCACTGCCTGCAGATTATTCCGTAAAGCGGAAGGAAAAGAGATCGGCGTCTTTGAGCACAATGCGCAACTGTACAGTTTGACCGGCCACGGATCCGACATCGCGACCGTTCCTCCAGGTTACGGTGCGCTCCAGGGTGTCGCCAAACACAGGCGGACAGTCCGCCTGCGCAAAGCCGGGCAACGCCTTTCCGCTCCCATCCTGAATCTCGACCTGCAGGCTGCCGGCCGCCGAGGTGGCAAAGTTGAGGGTAAGTTTCCTCCCTCGGAAACGCAGGGGCTTGGTGATCAACTCTCCCCCACTCATCGGTGCTCGTACGGAAACGAAGCCATCGAGCCGCAGCGAATAGCGGCGCAACGCACTGCTGTCTCCGGTCCAATAGCTTTCGCCCGCGTACAGGGAAAGCTCGTCGGGCGCTCCCTCCAATCGGGACCTGGTCTCCACCAAATGCCAGCCGATGAATTGATGGCCATAGTTCCAGGTGCCTTCGCGCTCAATTCCAGGCCGTAAGAATGCCTCTTGCCAGCGCTTGAAGTTCACGCCATCGCGGCTGGCCATGATCAAACCCTCGGTCAGGGCCGTGCCGTAGCGTTCGCTCGCGCTGGCCCGCAATTCCCGATGCTCGAGCTCCGGCAAAGCGCGCGTCGACGGCGACCAGTGACGCGTCTTTTCGGGCCCGGCGGGCGCCCGCGCGTCATCCAGCTCGCCCGCCTTGAGCTCGCGCTCGATGTAACGCGTGGGAAAGCCGACAAAAAGATGCGGAGCGCGGTGATACGGCTTCACCTGATTGGTGTAGAGATGCTCTGCGGGCGAGTCAAAGTATCCGACCGTTACCTGGTTCTCCCACCGCAAGAAATCCTTTGAGGTCGCAGTGTGGATGGCGCGGACGCCTACGTGGGGCGAAGCGGCACTCCCACGGGTAAAGTAACGCCAATACGCACGATACTCGCCGCGCAACCCGTCCCAAAACGCGACGTTTTGAGAATCGAACGCCCCATCGGTGATGATCGGTGAGTCATCCATCGGCGACCAGTGAATGCCGTCGGGCGATTTGAAGGCCAGCAGCCCCCGCGGTTCTTTGGAGCCGAGGAACGCCTTGTAGCGCGCGTCAGGAGCGGCGTTGGGATTCTCGTCTTTGAACACCGCCGGAGTTTCCGTGGCGATTTTCAGCCGCCCGGATGGACCGCTCACGACCACGATGTTGTTGGCCTTCGATCCATTGAACTCATGCAGCCCCAGTTGCGGCTTGCGCCAGCCAATGCCGTCGTTGCTTTCGGCGTAGCAGAGAAAGTGTTGATGAACATTTGCGTCGATTTTCCCCGGGCTGACGACGATCTGTCGCGCACTGTAATACATCCGGTATCGGCCGCCGTCCTGAAAAATGCTGTGGTAGTCGCTGCCGTTGCCTTCCCAAGGTGCATCGTGCAGCAGCACGATCTCCTGCGGCACCGGATGATGTAGTCGCAGTTCCGCTTTCCCCTTCAATTGGTCCACCAGGGATGCTTCCACGAACAGCTCGCGCCGCGAGCCAATGTCGATTGCGGCCGGGACTTTGCTCCCGGTCAATTGGGCTGAAACCCCGGCGACATCGATCGCGAGAAATGCCAGCGAGGCCAGGAATCGGAGACCAGCGAATGATTTCATGATTGGGACATTGAGGGTGATGGTCGGGCCGCTCGTCGATCCGGAAGGCGGAATTCAAAACGGTCAGACTCCGCCGGGACGGCGATCGGCGGCCGCGCCCGGATGGCGACGGCGAGGGAGATTCGATCGTTCATCGTACATCGACGCGCGCAAGCATGATGGAGGAGCGATCGTCCTCCCCGACGTAATAACTGACCAGGATCTCGCCGTTCGGCAGTTCAATTGCCGTCGGCCACCCGAACGACCAGCGCGCCATGTTGCGCAGGTAATCCTCGTAACTTTGTCGGCCTGCGGCAGCGAGGTCGTCGCCCGCCTGCGAATAGAGGACGAGGCCGTCCTCGGGATCCCACGTCCGTCCATCCGCCCGGCCGATTCTGATGCGAATCGAAGGGTCCCCGGTTCGCCGCACATAGAGTAACAACAGCCGCCCGTCGGCAAGTTCGACCACGGACGAGAATTGGCCGGAAATGCCCGTCGGTTCCGGCGGAAACCAGGTGCCTCCGCCATCCAACGATCGCGCCGCGAAAATTTCGCTCTGCCCGGGTCGGCGCCGATCATCCACCCATGAAAGACCGATCAGCGTGCCATCCCGCAGTTGATGGACGTGCTGGTCCCAAAAGAAGAGAAAATGATTCGGATCCTCACCCACGACTTGTGGTGGATGCCACGTCCGGCCGTCGTCGGATGACGTTATCACGACGGACCGGGCCGACCAGGGAGCGGGATCGTCAAAGTGCTTATAGGTCTCGAACGCCGCGAGCAGCCGGCCGTCGTGGAGCGGAACGATGGCTCCATTGCCGCAAGGTTGAACCAGGGGCGCGGGGTCGATCTCGCGCAGGTCGCTCCAGGTGGTCCCGTTGTCGCCCGAACTCGCCCAACCGAGGTGGATCGGCAAAAGGCCTCCGGTAATGGAATTGCTCAAAGGGACGTCGCCTTTCCCCACCGGGTGATCGATCCAGGTCAGCAGCATGGCGATCCGGGTCTGGCCGATGCGACTCAGCGCAGCGGTGCGGAACTCGCCCGGTTGTCCCGCCGGCGTGAGCGAAAATGGGAAGCCAAGCGGCCTCCATGCGGCGCCCCCATCCGTGCTCCGCCACAGGCGCTGCGTACCGTCGGCAGAATTCTTATGCCGCCCGGTCCGGTGTACCAGAAGGATCGACGCATCGGGGCAGATCAGGAGATTCGGCAAAGCCAGATTTTGCGCCGAGCCCGGCAAGCGAGATCCTTCAAAGAGCAACTGGCGGTGAATGATTTTCATTTCTGGCCGGGCATGGGGCCGCGGATTTTCCCCTACGTTCTTCCCGAGCACGCAGCGTCATTTGCGCAGCCAGCGGCTGGGCGCTATTCCCGGCGCTTCGCTGCGCATATTGGGCGGCTTGTTGGGGTGATTGAAGTCGAATCCCTTTCGGACATTTGGATCGGTGAAAAAACGCCGCACTTCCGGCAGCAGTGCCGCCACCTTCGCCTCGGGCCAGGGGTCGACCTTCGGCTCCACCGGGCCCGCCCACGCCGGGCGGTACAAATATGCCAGCATCGCGCGATCGCGACTGCCGATATTCGGACAGTTGCCGTGAAAACACCGATGATTCAAGAGGACCGCCGACCCCGCCTTCGCCGGCACCGCCAGCTGCTCCGGGTGTCCCGAGTAACGCGTGTACGGATTCGAATCGGCGTGCAGCGAAAGGTGGGAGCGAGGCACCACCAGAAAGGGTGACACCTCCGCGGTCAGATCGTCGAGGTAGTAAAGCACTCTCACTTGCACCGGGCACGAGCCCGCATAGCCAAAGATCTTGGATCCCCACGGCTGCCCGTCCGTGTGGAGGCTGATGCCGGGATGGCCCGGCATCGACAGGGCGTACACCGAGCCCAGAAACACGATGTCCTCGCCCATCACCTCTTCAAGAAACCGGATCGTCGGGGGGTGCGCCACCAGCCCGGCAAAATCCGGATGATCCCAATGAATGTTGCGCCGGCCGCGCTGCTTGTCGCTATAGTCGGTCCCCGCCGTTTCAAGCGTCGAGGCCAGCTGCTTGAATCGTGCGACCTGCGTGGGCGACAGGAGGTCCGGAATGACCACATACCCCTCGAGTTCGAGGTGCCGAATCCGGTCTCCCAGCGTGAGCTTGGTCCAGTCGGTATCATCCATGCGCTGTGTTGGCGTGACGGCATTCATGAGCGGAAGGGGTTGGAGGCTCCCGGGCAGCCACCGGGGATGCTATTCCTTGAATTGAAACGCGTAGACATCGGCATCCTTGAGCACGAAGCGCAAGCGCACGGGTTGGCCGGCAAGGGATCTCACATCCTGGCCCTTGGTCCAGGTAACGGCACGCTCGATCGTGTCGCCGAAGATCGGCGCGCAATCTTCCAAGGCGAAGCCGGGCAGCGGCCGGCCGTTCACATCCTGGATTTCCACTCTCACGCCGCCGGCGGCGGAGGTGGAAAAGTTGAGGCAAAGACTCTTGCCCTGGAACCGCACCGGTTTGGTTACAAGTTCCCCGCCGCTCATTGGCGCCCGCACGGAGACAAAGCCATCGAGCCGAAGGGTGAAGCGACGCAGAATGCTGCTGTGGCCGGTCCAGTAGCTCTCGGTCGCGTAAAGGGAGAGTTCGTTGGGGGCACCTTCAAGCGCGGACCTGGTTTCCACGATATGCCAGGCAGCAAAGAGATGGCCGTAGTTCCATGTGCCTTCGCGTTCCGGACCCGGACGAAGAAAGCCCTCGTTCCAACGCTTGAACGTCACACCGTCGCGACTGGCCATGATGAGTGTCTCGGTCAGGGCGGTGCCATAACGCTCGCTCGCCCCGGCCCGCATTTCGCGCGGCCCGAGTTCGGGCAGGGCTCGCATCGACGTCGACCACCGCCGCGTCCGCTCCGGACCAACCGGCTCGCGGGCGTCAATTGCCGCCGGGTGCCCGAGCTCCGGTTCGATGTAGCGCACGGGAAATCCGACCAACAGATGCACGGCGCGATGGTAGGGCTTGATTTGGTTGGTATAGAGATGCTCGGGGGGTGAATCCACATAACTTAGGTCGGCTTGGTTTTCCCAATGCAGGAAATCTTTCGAAGTGGCGGTGCGGATGGCCCGCACGCCGATATAGGGCGAGTCCGCGGTGCCTCTGGAAAAGTAACGCCAATAGGCGCGGTACTCGCCGCGCCCACCATCCCAAAACGCGAGGTTCTGCGAGTCGAACGCGCCATCGGTGATGACCGGCACATTGCGCATGGGCGCCCAATGGATACCGTCCGGTGATTTGAAGGCCAGCAGGCCCCGCGGACTCTTGGAACCGAGGAACGCCTTGTAACGCGCATCGGAGGCCGCGTTCGGATTCTCGTCCTTGAACACCGCCGGAATGTTGGTTTCCACATTCACACCCTCAACCTTGCCGCTGGCGATGACGATATTGTTGGCCGTCGAACCCTTGAACTCATGCAGACCCAGTTCCGGCCGGCGCCAGCGGATGCCATCGTCGCTTTCGGCATAGCACAGGAAAGTCGAATGGTCGTCCGTGGTCACCTTCTTGGCCGTCACGGTTATCTGCCACGCCCGGTAATACATGCGATAGCGATTTCCATCCTGGAAAATGCTGTGATAGGCCGTGGCGCTGCCCTCCCATGGCGCATCATGCACCATGACCGCTTCGCGCGCCACCGGCTGATGCATCCGCAACTGCGCTTTCCCCTTGAGCTGATCCACCAGGAACCCATCGACGAACAACTCGCGCCGGGAACCAATTTCGATCACGGCACCGGGCGGGCTCGCAGCTCGCTGAGCTGAAAGTGGAACAAGGCTGGCACCCAGGGGCAGGAACATCAGCCCCATGGCCGCACACAGCACCATGTGGAGGAGGCGATTCATGGTGGAATTAGTGTACATGAATCAAGGTTGGATGAGGGAGACGTTCGCTCGCGGCCTGGCTCAGGCAGCCAAGGGAAATCTCATTCCTTGAACTGAAAGGCGTAGAGATCGGCGTCCTTGAGAACAAAGCGCAGGCGCACGGGCCGGCCCGCGAGTGAACTCACATCGTGGCCCTTCGTCCAGGTAACGGCACGCTCGATCGTGTCGCCGAAGACTGGCGGACAATCATCGAGGCCGAAACCGCGCTCCGGCTTCCCGTTCACGTCTTGGATTTCGACGCGAAGACTGCCCGCGGCGGAGGTGGAAAAATTGAGCGCGAGCTGTTTGCCGCGAAATTGGACGGGCTTGCTGATGAGTTCGCCACCGCCCATCGGGGCCCAGGCGGAAACGAATCCGTCCAGCCGCAGCGTGTAGCGACGCAGGGCGCTGCTTTGGCCAAGGTTTGCGCGCCCGCTCCAATACCCCTCGCTGGCGTAAAGCGAGAGTTCGTTCGGCGCGCCCTCGAGAGTCGATTTCGTTTCGACCACTTGCCAGCCGACATACAGATGCCCGTAGTTCCAGGTGCCCGGCCGCTCTGGACCCGGACGCAGAAAGGCCTCGTTCCACCGTTTGAACAATACGCCGTCGCGACTGGCCATGAACAAGGCCTCGGTCAAGGCCGTCCCGTACCGCTCGCTCGATTTCGCGCGGCGCTCGCGATTCTCGAGTTCGGGCAACGCCCTCATCGAGTCCGACCAGCCCCGCTCAATGTACCGCACGGGGAAACCAACGAACAGGTGCGGTGCCCGGTAATACGGCATGACGTAGTTCTCGTACAGCTCCTCCGGCGGGGAATCCACATACTTGAGATCCGCCCGGTTCTCCCAGCGCAGAAAGTCCTTTGAGGTCGCCGTTCGGATGGCGCGTCCTCCGTGAGACTTTTCATAATAGCGCCAATACGCCCGATACTCGCCCCGCACCTGATCCCAAAATGCGCAATTTTGCGAATCGAACGCATTCTTGTGGCTG